>NZ_JAEVHL010000105.1 GCF_016803395.1 Micromonospora tarensis
GGGCGGCGGCGGGCCGCCCGGGGTGCCGGGCCGGGGGTTGCGGCCGTCCCGGTTGAGCAGCAGCGCGCCGGCGACCAGGATGGCCGCGCCGAGCAGCACCGCCCGGAAGGCGTCGGTGACGATGTACGCGAAGCTGGCCGCGACCAGGATGCCCAGGACGATCACGGTCACCGGCGACATGCTGGACCGGCCACGCCCGAGCATGGACTCGATTGGGGAGGCGGTGTCGCCCTCGTTCGGGATGATCAGCCAGGCGGCGACGTACACCAGGATGCCGATCCCACCGAAGAACCCGAGCACCGCGAGCAGCACCCGCCAGAGCACCGGGTCGGTGTTGGTGGCCCGCCCGATCGCCGCGCAGACACCGGCCAGATACCGCCCCTCGCGCGGTCGGACCAGCCCGTACCGCGAGGTGAAGCCGGTGCCGCCCAGCGGCGGTGGCGGCATGGACGGACCGGGACCACCCGGCCCGGGCGGCGTGCCGCCGGGCCCGTAGCCGGCACCCGCCGCGAACCCCTGGCCCGGGCCCGCTCCGGGCGGGCCGTAGCCGCCGGTCGGATCACCGGGTGCGGTGTCGGCCTGCGGACCGAACGTGCGTGGCTCGGTCCAGTCGGCGGGCGTCGTGATCGGCGGGGGCGGTGCTGAACCGCCCGACTGTGCCGGCCCCGGTCGGGGCGGCGGGGCAGCTTCCTCGGTCATGCTCCGATCCTGCTGCCCGTCGCACCCGAACGACCTCAGGACCCGACCCTGACCCCACCCTGAGATCCGGCGGCCGGAATGTCGGGGGCGTCCCCGTGGTCGTGGACGCCGCAGCGTGTGACGATCGAGTCACCGACCTCGACCTGCCCGCCACCGTGACCAGGGAGCCTCCGATCAGCACCTTGACCCCGCCCTCGCGCCTCTACCGGGCTCCCGAGCACCGGATGGCCGCCGGCGTCGCCGCCGGTATCGCCGACCATCTCGGCATCTCGGTGCTGCGGGTGCGCGTCGCGTTCATGGTCCTGCTCGGGCTGAGTGGGCTCGGCCTGCTGCTCTACGCGGCCTTCTGGGCGGTGGTGCCGCTGCGACCCGGTGACACCGCGGTGCCGCCCCGGCGCGACGTCGGCCAGCTCCTGCCGTTCGTGGGGATCGGGCTCGGTGTCCTGCTGATCCAGGTGATGGTCTTCGACTCGGTCGCGCGGCCGGCACCGCGGGTTGGCTGGTGGCCATCATCGCGGTCGGCGCCGGGGTGATCTGGCACCAGTCCGCGCCGGAGCGACGCCGGCAGTGGGGTGACGCGATGCCGGTGCCCTGGCTCGGCGCGGTCGTCGAGGAGAGTGACCGACGCGCCTTCGTGCTCCGGTTCATCGGCGGGGGAGTGCTGGTCGCGGTCGGCATCATCGGTGTCGCGGCGGTCTATTCGCCGGCGCAGAACTTCGACGCGGTGATCAACGGCGTGATCTTCGCGCTGGTCGGCCTGGCGGGCGTCGGCGTGGTCGCCGCGCCGGTGCTCTGGCGGACGTACAGCCAGCTCCGGTCGGAGCGCGAGGGGCGCATCCGCGAGCAGGAGCGGGCCGAGTTGGCCGCGATGGTGCACGACCAGGTGCTGCACACGTTGGCGTTGATCCAGCGCAACGCCGGCGACGTCAAGACGGTGCAGCGGCTGGCCCGCGGGCAGGAACGTTCCCTGCGTAACTGGCTCTACAAGCCGACCGCCTCGCCGAGCGAGCGCTTCGCCGCCGCGTTGGAGCAGGCCGCGGCCGAGGTCGAGGACACCTTCGCGATCAGCGTGGAGACGGTGGTGGTCGGCGACCGAGAGACCGACGAGAAGGTCGGGGCGCTGGTCGCGGCCGCGCGGGAGGCGTTGGTGAACGCGGCCCGGCACGCCGGCGTGCAGACCGTGTCGCTCTACGCCGAGGTGGAGCCGGATCAGGTAAGTGTCTTCGTCCGGGATCGGGGGAAGGGCTTCGATCCAGATACCGTGGAGGACCACCGGCACGGCGTGAGCGGCTCGATCATCGGGCGGATGAAGCGGCACGGCGGACGGGCCGAGATCCGGTCCGGCCCGGGGGAGGGGACCGAAGTCCGGCTGATCCTGCCGATCTCCCGGGACTCGTCCGCAGCTGAGAGGAACAGATGACCATGGCCGAGCAGTCGACCGACCACCTCGACCCGGCGGACGCCCGCCCTGAGCGGCTGCGGGTGTTCCTGGTGGACGACCACGCCATGTTCCGGGCCGGGGTCCGCGCGGAGTTGGGTGCCCACGTCGAGGTGGTGGGCGAGGCGAGCACGGTGGCCGAGGCGGTGACCCGGATCGCCGCCGTCGGACCGGACGTGGTGCTGCTCGACGTGCACATGCCCGACGGTGGCGGGCGCGCGGTGCTGGAGGCGATGCGGCGTACGCACCCGCAGGTCAAGTTCCTGGCGTTGAGCGTCTCGGACGCGGCGGAGGACGTGATCGGGCTGATCCGGGCCGGCGCCCGGGGGTACGTCACCAAGACCATCTCCCCGGACGAGCTGGCGGCGGCGATCCGCCGGGTGGCGGACGGGGACGCGGTGTTCAGCCCTCGGCTGGCCGGGTTCGTGCTGGACGCCTTCGCGGCGCGGCCGGACGCCCCGGTGGCGGACCCGGAGCTGGACCAGCTCACCAACCGTGAGCGGGAGGTGCTGCGGCTGCTGGCCCGGGGGTACGCGTACAAGGAGATCGCCAAGGAGCTGTTCATCTCCATCAAGACCGTGGAGACGCACGTGTCGAACGTGCTGCGCAAGCTCCAGATGTCCAACCGGTACGAACTCTCCCGCTGGGCCGCGGACCGCCGGCTGGTGTGACGGCGGCCAGCTCGGTCGAGGATCAGAGGAACGCCCTTCGCGCCCTCGTCCACCCAGCCGGGTGATCGTGCCCGTGTAGCCGTAGTCACCCTCATCCGGACGGGTGGAAACGCAAAGGGTGATGGACGTCCCACCGGGCCGGGATGAGCCCGAGGTGAGCGCGGGCCGAGGCCGGTTGTTCGAGGGGCGCAACGTAATTCCTGGTCAGCGCCGTCTACGACGACCGTTTTATGATCATTTTTCAAGTATCGGCAACGTGGCGGGCAACTAACGGCTTGATAACGGCACCTTCACGGAAGCGGCCAGTGGGTGTCACAGTGGCAGCACCTCACCATCGGTGTGTGGCACTCCGTACGCCCACGACCACGACTTTGCCGAGCACGGCGGTCCGTGGCTGTGTCGATTGCGTCGTGTCACGCCTCGTTGGTGGGGAGCCCGGCGGATCGGAACATCAGGGGTGTCCCAACTTCCCTGTGGTCCCGGCGACCCGCGCCCCGGGGTGGTCGGGCGGTGTCACCCCCAAACGTGCGTGAAACCCACGACGGAACCTGGTTAGAAAGAGGAGGCCCCTCGGAATGAGAGTCTCGAAGCGGGCGACGAGCGCGATCGCGCTCAGCGCGGCTGCCGCGCTTGTCGCGACCGGTTGCTCGAGCGGTGATGGTGACGGCGACGCCGCCGCCAGCAAGGACGGCGCGATCACTGTCCACGGCGTCCAGCCGGAGAACCCGCTGGTCCCGTCGAACACCACCGAGACCGGCGGCGGCAAGGTCGTCGACTGGCTGTGGACCGGCCTGGTCGAGTACCCGAACGACGGTGGGGCCCCGCGCAACGCGCTGGCCGAGTCCATCGACACCAAGGACTCCAAGGTCTTCACGATCAAGATCAAGAAGGGCACCAAGTTCCACGACGGCACCGAGGTGAAGTCGAAGAACTTCGTCGACGCCTGGAACTGGGCCGCCTACTCGCCGAACGGCGCGCAGAACGGCAGCTTCTTCGCCGACATCCAGGGCTTCGACCAGACCTACACCTCGGACCCGGACGGCCCGGACGGCCCGCAGAAGGCCCCGGCGCCGAAGGCCGACAAGCTGTCGGGTCTGAAGGTCGTCGACGAGCAGACCTTCGAGGTCACCCTCGCCGCACCGACCGCGGTCTTCCCGACCAAGCTCGGCTACAGCGCCTTCATGCCGCTGCCGGACGTGTTCTTCACCCAGAAGCCCGAGGAGTTCGGCAAGAAGCCGATCGGCAACGGCCCGGTGAAGTTCGTGTCGTGGGAGGACAACGTCGTCATCAAGCTGACCCGCTTCGATGACTACAACCTGCGCGACAAGATGAAGATCAAGGACGTCGACGTCAAGCTCTACCAGGACGAGACGGCCGCCTACGCCGACCTGCTGGCGAACAACCTCGACTTCATGGAGGTTGTCCCCACCTCGGCGCTCGCCGGTGACAAGTGGAAGGCCGACCTCGGTGACCGGGGCCTGTCGACCGTCACCCCGTCGACCGCGCTGATCTCGTTCCCGATCTACGACAAGCGCTTCCAGAACCCGAAGCTGCGTCGTGCCATCTCGCTGGCGATCAACCGGCAGGATATCTCGGACAAGATCTTCTTCGGTACCCGTAAGCCGGCCGACAGCTGGGCGAACCCGCTGACCCCGGGCGCCAAGCCGGGCAACTGCACCGCCTGCAAGTTCGACGTCGCCACGGCCAAGACGCTGCTGGCCGAGGCCGGCGGCTTCACCGGTGAGATGGTCTTCTACTACAACGCCGACTCGAGCCACAAGGGCTGGATGGACGCCGTTGCGCAGCAGGTCAAGACCAACCTCGGCATCAACGCTCGGGCCGAGGGTGTGCCGACCTTCGCGGTCTTCCGCCAGGCCGTCAACGCCCACACGATGAAGGGCCCGTACCGCGCTGCCTGGCAGCAGGACTACCCGGACGTCGAGAACTGGGTCAACCCGCTCTACGTCACCGGCGGTTCCTCGAACGACGGTCTGTACAGCAACCCGGAGGTTGACGCCCTGGCCAAGCAGGCCAGCTCCGCGCCGAGCCTGGAGGCCTCGCACGAGGCGTTCAGCAAGGCCGTCGAGAAGGTCGACCAGGACGTCCCGAGCATCCCGATCTACTTCTACGGCCAGCAGTCCGGCCACTCGGAGAAGATCAAGAAGCTCGAGCTGAACAACGTCGGCGAGGTCGACATCACCTCGGTCGAGCTCTGATCCGAACGGTCTGACCCCGGGTCGCTCGCCACATCCGGTGAGCCCGACCCGGGGCCGTTCCGCGATTGGGTGTTACAACACTCCATTCGCACGTTGTCACCACCGTGTCGGCCGTCCGACGCGCCCCCTGTCTGGAGGACCACCCCATGGGCCGTTATCTGTTGAGACGGCTGCTCCAACTCGTGCCGGTCTTCATCGGTACGACGTTCCTGATCTACTGGCTCGTCTGGGCCGTCCCTGGCGATCCGTTCGCCGGCAAGTGCGGCGAGCGGCGCTGCCCGGACCAGTACATCGCCTTCATGACCGAGAAGTACCACCTCGACCAGAACGTCTTCGTGCAGTACGGCAACTACATGAAGAACCTGCTCCAGGGTGACTTCGGTCAGACCTTCTCGCAACGGGATATCGGCGACATCATCGCGACGGCGTACCCGAACACGCTGAAGCTGGCCCTGGTGGCGCTCGTCATCGAGGCCGTGATCGGCCTCGGCGCCGGCGTGTTGACCGGTCTGCGTCGTAACGGTTTCCTGGACAACCTGGTTCTGATCTCGACGCTCTTCCTGATCGCGCTGCCGGTCTTCGTCGTCGGCTTCGTGCTCCAGTGGCTGCTGGGCGTGCAGTGGCAGATCATCAAGCCGACCGTCTCCTCGGAGATGCGGTGGTCCGAGCTGATCGTGCCGGGCTTCGTGCTCGGCAGCGCCTCGGTGGCGTACATCGCCCGGGTGGCCCGGACGAGCATCGCGGAGAACCGCCGTGCCGACTACGTGCGCACCGCGATCGCCAAGGGTCTGCCGATGCGCCGGGTGGTGGGTGTGCACCTGCTGCGTAACTCGCTCATCCCGGTGGTCACCCTGCTCGGCACCGACCTCGGTGCCCTGATGGGCGGCGCGATCGTCACCGAGGGGATCTTCGGCATCAACGGAATCGGCCGCGCGGTGTACCGCGCGATCGTGACCAAGGAGAGCGCCACGGTGGTGGGCATCGTGGTCGTCCTGGTGCTGGTCTATCTCGTGATGAACCTGGTGGTTGACCTGCTCTACGCCGCCCTGGACCCGAGGATCCGTTATGAGTGACCCAAGTACCGCATCTGTCGTCAGCACCCCTGGCGCGAGCCCGACCGAGTCCGCCGCCCCTGCCGCCGCGGGCCAGCCGCAGACCAACGAGAAGCCCCGTGGCCTGCTCGGTGACGCGTGGCGGGACCTGCGCCGCAAGCCGCTGTTCTGGATCTCGACCACGCTGATCGTGATCTTCCTGCTGATGGCGGCCTTCCCGCAGTTGTTCGCTCAGGGCGACCCGAGCGCCGGCGCGCTGGAGCGCAGCCTCAACAAGCCGGGCGCGGACGGCTGGTTCGGGTACGACCTACAGGGCCAGGACGTCTACGCCCGGGTCATCTACGGAGCCCGCGCCTCCATCGTGGTCGCCGTGCTCTCGGTGATCGGCACCCTGCTGCTCGGTGGCACGATGGGCATCATCGCCGGCTACCGCGGTGGCTGGGTGGACGCGCTGCTCAGCCGGATCGCCGACGTCTTCTTCGGCCTTCCCTTCGTGCTTGGTGCGATCGTCATCCTGACCACCTTCAACGGCTCGGGATCCGGCAACAGCAAGGCCGAGATCATGGGCCTGGTGGTCGTCTCGCTGACCGTGCTGAGCTGGCCGGTCGTCATGCGACTGATGCGTTCCTCGGTGCTCGCCACCAAGGAGGCCGACTACATCGTGGCGGCCCGCGCGCTGGGCGCCGGCACCGGCCGGATCATCCTCAAGCACCTGCTGCCGAACTGTCTGGCCCCGCTGCTGGTCTACGGCACGATCATGGTCGGCTCGTTCATCGGCGCCGAGGCCACCCTGTCGTTCCTCGGCGTCGGTCTGAAGTCGCCGGTGGTCTCCTGGGGCATCATGATCAGCGACGGTAAGGACTTCATCCGGGTCGCGCCTGGGCTGGTCTTCTTCCCCGCCGCGTTCCTCGTCACCGCAGTGCTGAGCTTCGTGATGCTCGGTGAGGCGGTCCGCGAGGCCCTCGATCCGAAACTCCGCTAGGGGAGATCCAGTGTCCGACATTCTCGTGTCCGAGCAGTCCGCGCCGGGACCCGGCGGGTCCGGACGTCCCTCCGGCCGGCTGCTCGAGGTCGACGACCTGCGGGTGGAGTTCCGTACCCGGGACGGCGTCGCCAAGGTCATCAACGGGGTCACGTACCACGTCGACGCGGGGGAGACCCTCGCCGTGCTCGGCGAGTCCGGCTCCGGTAAGAGCGTCACGGCGCAGACCATCATGGGCATCCTCGACACGCCGCCCGGCTTCGTCACCGGTGGACAGGTCCGCTTCCACGGCAAGGACATGCTCGGCATGTCCGCCGAGGAGCGCCGCCGCATCCGCGGCGAGGGAATCGCCATGATCTTCCAGGACGCGCTCTCCGCGCTGAACCCCGTCTTCACCGTCGGGTTCCAGATCGCCGAGCAGTTCCGGGTCCGGCGGGGCATGGGCCGCGCGGAGGCCAAGAAGCGCGCGATCGAGATGCTCGACCAGGTCAAGATCCCGAACGCCAAGGGCCGGTTCAACAACTACCCGCACCAGTTCTCCGGCGGCATGCGGCAGCGCGCGATGATCGCGATGTCCCTGGCGCTCGACCCGGAGGTGCTGATCGCCGACGAGCCGACCACCGCCCTCGACGTGACGGTGCAGGCCCAGATCATGGACCTGCTCGCGGAGCTCCAGCGGGAGCGGCAGATGGGCATGATCCTGATCACGCACGACCTCGGTGTGGTCGCCGACGTCGCGGACCGGATCGCGGTCATGTACGCGGGCCGGATCGTCGAGGAAGCCGACGTGTACGACCTGTACGCCAAGCCGGCGCACCCGTACACGATCGGTCTGATCGACTCGATCCCGCGCCTGGACGAGAAGGGGCAGCAGCTCCGGACGATCAAGGGCCTCCCGCCGAACCTGATGAACATCCCGCCGGGCTGCCCGTTCAACCCGCGTTGCCCCATGGCGCAGCCGGTGTGCCGGGAGAAGGTCCCGCCGCTGCTGCAGGTGGGCACCGCCCGGGCCAGCGCCTGCCACTTCGCCGAGGAGCTGGTGAACCGTGTCTGAGAACATCCTCGAGGTCCATGACCTGGTCAAGCACTACCCCGTGACGCAGGGTGTGGTGTTCAAGAAGACCGTCGGTCAGGTCAAGGCGGTCGACGGCGTCTCGTTCGGTCTGCGCGCCGGTGAGACGCTCGGCGTCGTCGGCGAGTCCGGCTGCGGCAAGTCGACGCTCGCCCGGGTGCTGATGAACCTGGAGAAGCCGACCGCCGGCAGCGTGGTCTACAAGGGCCAGGACATCTCCACGCTGTCCGGCGGGGCGTTGCGTCGCCTGCGCCGGCAGATCCAGCTGGTCATGCAGGACCCGTACACCTCGCTGAACCCGCGGATGACCGTCGGTGACCTGCTCGGTGAGCCGTTCGAGATCCACCCGGAGGTGGCGCCGAAGGGCAGCCGTCGGGCCAAGGTCCGCGAGTTGTTGGACCTGGTCGGGCTCAACCCGGAGCACATCAACAGGTACCCGCACCAGTTCTCCGGCGGTCAGCGTCAGCGCATCGGCATCGCCCGGGCGCTCGCGCTGAAGCCCGAGATCATCGTCTGTGACGAGCCGGTGTCGGCGCTGGACGTCTCCATCCAGGCCCAGGTGATGAACCTGCTGGAGCAGTTGCAGGCCGAGTTCGGGCTGTCGTACGTCTTCATCGCGCACGACCTGTCGGTGGTCCGTCACCTCTCGAACCGGGTCGCGGTGATGTACCTCGGCAAGATCGTCGAGATCGGCACCGAGGACGAGATCTACGAGCGTCCGACCCACCCGTACACCCAGGCTTTGCTGTCCGCGGTGCCGGTGCCGGACCCGACGCAGCGGAACAACAAGACGATCATCCGGCTCACGGGTGACGTGCCGTCGCCGATCAGCCCGCCCTCGGGCTGCCGGTTCCGGACCCGCTGCTGGAAGGCGCAGGACCTCTGCGCCGAGCAGGTCCCGTTGCTGGAGATCCGGCGCGACTCGGACCACCCGAGCGCCTGCCACTTCGCGGAGCGACGCGAGATCGTCGCCACCAACGAGGCGTGAGTCACCGAAGCCGCCTGCCGCCGTCAGAGCACGACGGCGGCAGGCGGTTTCCGCTCTCCGCTCTCCGCTGACCGGCTCAGAGCGGCCCGCGGCCCGCTCTGAGCAGCAGCAGGGCCAACTGGGTGCCGTCGGCGCCGAGCGCGGCGCGAAACCGCTCCAGGATCTTCCGTTCCCGGGAGAGCACCAGGCGCGTCCCGCCGGACGCCATCCGGGTCACCCCGACCTCCTGGGACAACGCGGCCCGTTCCTGCCAGAGCGCGATCAACGCGTGGTCGATCTCGTCGATCCGTTCCCGGATCTGCACGATTCGCGCGGCGGCGGACGGCTCCTCGGTGCCGGTCTGCGCTTGAGCCGGCTCGACGCTCCCGTCCGTCGGCGACAGGGGTGACGCCGGCTCACTCCCGTTCGTCGCCGGCTGCGCGGCCTCCGGTCGGTTCGGGCCGCCGCTCTGCTCCATCACGTCTGTCATCATCGGGTACCCCTCGCACTGTGGTGCCCGGTGCCCGAAACCCGGGACGAAAAAGCCCCGGACTCCAGGAGCCCGGGGCTTTCGCAGGTCTGAATCGATCAGGCGCGACCTACGGCTGCCGGACTCCCGGTGCCGTAGTAAAAGTAGTAGCGCTGAGCGAACACGCCGTCGAGTATGCCCACGCCGTCGCCGGGTGCGCAAGCATTCAGCGGCAGAAGGGCGCCTTTTCTGCCGGTGACTGTGCCCGGTGGGTGGTGTGCGCGGTCGGGAAGTGTCCGGCCGGCGGCATAGACTTGTCGGGCGATGCATCCTCTCTTCGACATCCCCGCGTCCCCGCCTGCGCCGGACTCCGCGCCGGCCCGCCCGCACCGACCCGGGGCGACCGCCGTGCGCCTCGATCCGCAGCAGCTGCTCGACGGGCTGAACGGGCCGCAGCGCGACGCCGTCAGCCACGCCGGCTCGCCGCTGCTGATCGTGGCCGGCGCCGGTTCCGGCAAGACCCGGGTGCTCACGCACCGGATCGCCTACCTGCTCGCCGCTCGGGACGTGCATCCCGGTGAGATCATCGCGATCACCTTCACCAACAAGGCGGCCGGCGAGATGAAGGAGCGCGTCGCCGCGTTGGTCGGGCCCCGGGCTCGGCTGATGTGGGTGTCGACGTTCCACTCGGCCTGTGTCCGGATCCTGCGTGCCGAGCACGAGCACGCCGGCCTCAAGTCGACGTTCTCGATCTACGACGCGGACGACTCCCGCCGACTGATGCAGCTGGTGACCCGCGAGCTGGATCTCGACCCGAAGCGTTACCCGGCGCGCGGGCTGGCCGCCCAGGTCTCCAATCTGAAGAACGAGCTGGTCGACCCGGAGCAGTTCGCGGCGCGGGCCACCGGGCCCAACGAGCGGGCGCTGGCCGAGGCGTACACGCTCTACCAGCGCCGGCTGCGTGAGGCGCACGCGCTGGACTTCGACGACCTGATCATGACCACCGTGCACCTGCTCCAGTCCCACCCGCACGTCGCGGAGAGCTACCGCCGGCGGTTCCGGCACGTGCTGGTGGACGAGTACCAGGACACCAACCACGCCCAGTACGTCCTGATCAAGGAGCTGGTCTCCGGCACCGACGGGCTGGCGCCCGCCGAGCTGTGCGTGGTCGGCGACGCCGATCAGTCGATCTACGCGTTCCGGGGCGCGACGATCCGCAACATCCTGGAGTTCGAGCGGGACTTCACCGACGCCCGGACGATCCTGCTGGAGCAGAACTACCGCTCCACCCAGACCATCCTGAACGCCGCCAACGCGGTGATCGACCGCAACACCTCCCGCAAGCCCAAGCGGCTGTGGAGCGAGGCCGGCGCCGGCGAGCAGATCATCGGCTACGTGGCCGACACCGAGCACGCCGAGGCCGACTGGGTGGCCCGGGAGATCGACCGGCTGGTCGACGCCGACGAGACCCGCCCCGGCGACGTCGCCGTCTTCTACCGCACCAACGCCCAGTCCCGGGTCTTCGAAGAGGTGTTCATCCGCGTCGGCCTGCCCTACAAGGTGGTCGGCGGGGTGCGCTTCTACGAGCGCAAGGAGGTGCGTGACGCGCTGGCGTACCTGCGGTCGGTGGTCAACGACGACGACACGGTGAGCCTGCGGCGGGTGCTCAACACCCCGCGTCGGGGCATCGGCGACCGGGCGGAGGCATGTGTCGAGGCGCTCTCCAGCCGCGACCGGATCTCGTTCGGCGCGGCGCTGCGCCGGGCCCGGGAGGCACCGGGCATCTCCAGCCGGGCGGCCAACGGCATCGCCGACTTCGTGGCGCTGCTCGACGGCGCTCGGGAGTTGGCGGAGACGGGCACCCCGGAGGAGGTGCTGGAGGCGCTGCTGACCCGCTCGGGCTACCTCACCGAGTTGGAGGAGAGCCTGGATCCGCAGGACGCCGGCCGGGTGGACAACCTCCAGGAGCTGGTAAGCGTCGCCCGGGAGTACACCGAGCGGATCGAGGCGCTGGGCGAGGAGGGGGAGCGGGCCACAGTGGCCGGCTTCCTGGAGCAGGTGGCGCTGGTCGCCGACGCCGACCAGATCCCCTCCGACGACCCCGACCACCAGGGTGTGGTCACCCTGATGACGTTGCACACCGCCAAGGGCCTGGAGTTCCCGGTGGTCTTCCTCACCGGGCTGGAGGACGGCGTCTTCCCGCACCTGCGTTCCCTGGGCGACACCCGTGAGCTGGAGGAGGAGCGCCGGCTGGCGTACGTCGGCATCACCCGTGCCCGGCAGCGGCTCTACCTCTCCCGGGCGGTGACCCGCTCGGCCTGGGGGCAGCCGTCCTACAACCCGCCGTCGCGCTTCCTGGAGGAGTTGCCGACCGAGTTGGTGCACTGGGAGCGCACCGAAGGGTCGTACACCTCGTGGGCCGGCGGAGGCGGTGGCGTCGGCGGGCGGGCCGACCGCGCGCCCGGCGGCCGTGGCACCTTCACCGGGGGTACGCCGAAGGCGGCTCAGCTGGCCCAGCGGCTCGGCGTGGACGCCAGCCGGCTGACCACGGCCAGCGAGCTGCCGCAGGGGCCGAAGGTGGCGGCGGGCGACCGGGTCAACCACCAGCGGTACGGGTTGGGGCGGGTGCTCGCCGTCGAGGGGCACGGCCCGGGCGCCCGCGCGCAGATCGACTTCGGCGACCAGGTCATGTGGCTGGTGCTCCGGCACGCTCCGGTCGACAAGCTCTGACCCCGACGGGCCGAAGTCGCCCCCAAGATCCCACTACGTCAAGGAAAGAGTGGCCTCCGGCACCCCTGAGGCCACTCTTTCCCTGATGTTGCGCGGACCCAGCGGATCGCTGGACGCGGTCAACGCTCCAGCATGCGCAGGCCGGCTTCGTCGTGGGTGTCGCCGACAGCGGGAGGAAGGTTGTCGAGCTTCTCGATCTGTTCGGCGGTCAGTTCCACGGCGTCCGCGGCGGTGTTCTCCTCGACGCGTGCCACGCGCTTGGTGCCGGGGATGGGGGCGATGTCGTCGCCCCGGGTCAGCAGCCAGGCCAGTGCGATCTGCGCCGGGGTGGTACCCGCTTCGGCGGCGACGGCTTGGACCTCGTCTGCGAGACGCAGGTTGCGCTGGAAGTTCTCGCCGGTGAAGCGCGGGTTGTTCTTACGCAGGTCGGTCTCGTCAAAGCCGCTGGTCGAGCGGATCTGCCCGGTGAGGAATCCGCGCCCCAGGGGCGAGTAGGGCACGAAGCCGATGTTCAGCTCGCGCAGCAGGGGCAGCACCTGTGCCTCCGGGTGCCGGGTCCACAGGGAGTACTCCGACTGGACGGCAGCGATGGGATGCACAGCGTGGGCTCGGCGGATGGTCTCCGGTCCGGCCTCGGACAGGCCGATGTGACGGATCTTGCCCTCGGTGACCAGTTCGGCCAGCGCCCCGACGCTGTCCTCGATGGGCGTGTTCGGGTCGACTCGGTGCTGGTAGTACAGGTCGATGTAGTCGGTGCCCAGCCGCTTGAGTGAGCCTTCGACAGCGGTGCGGATGTTCGCCGGGCTGCTGTCGAGTTGCCCGGCACCGCCGCGCGCATGCGAAATCATGCCGAACTTCGTCGCCACTACCGCCTGGTCCCGGCGGCCCTTGAGCGCTTTGCCGAGGAGTTCCTCGTTGATGTAAGGGCCGTAGACCTCGGCGGTGTCCAGGAACGTGACGCCCAGTTCTAGGGCCCGGTGGATGGTGCGGATCGACTCGGCGTCGTCCGTGCCGGCTCCGGTGTAGGCGTAGGACATCGATACCAAGCCCAGACCGATGCGGGAGACGTCCAGGTCCCCCAGCTTGATGTGCTTCATGACAGTTCTCCGTTTCTTCAGCGATTCGTACGACTTACTGGGCACTGCGGGCGGCTCCGCGGCTCATCCGCTGGTGGTCCGCTTGCTGACGCGGTGCGCGGCCGTGCGCATGGCGGCTCGTCGGTGCGCGGTGGTGGACCGTGCAGGGGACGCTGCCTGGGCGGGACGGTCAGGCGACGGGGATCCAGGTGAACCGGCCGTCGGGACGGCGTTCGGTGCGTCCGAAGACCACGTCGGCGAAGTGGTTGCCGTAGCCGATGGTGTCGGGGCGGCTCAGCTCTTCGACCAGGCGGCGGCGGTGCGCCGTGGCTTCGGTGGGGTCGTGGTCGATCCCGCAGCCCCATTCCGGGTGGGTGACTTGGACCGGGGCGTGCATTGCGTCGCCGAACGCGATGAGCTGCCGGCCACCGCCGGTGATGGTGTACGTGAGGTGGCCGACGGTGTGTCCGACCGAGAACGAGGCCCGCACGCCGGGGAAGATCTCCTCGCCGTCCTCGACCGTACGGACGCGGGGTGCGAGGACGGCCAGACGTTCCTCGGTCGCCCCGGCCTCGGCGGCCAGGTCGCGCCGCTCCCACTCGGGTGCCGCGACGAAGTGCGGGGCGTGCGCGAACGGCGGCGCATCAGTCCCACGCTCGGTGGTCCAGGCCCAGCCCAGGTGGTCGAGGTGCAGGTGGGTGATGGCGACGGCCTCGATCTGGTGTGGCTCGCGGCCCAACCGGCGCAGGCCGTTCAGCAGCTCACCGCCATGAATGCTTCCCAACATCGGATTAGCCGGGTCGTCGGGGTGGGACTCGGGTCCGAACCCGGTGTCGATGAGCAGCGCCCGGTCACCCCGCTCGACAAGCAGCCCGCCGATGGCCGCAGGCAGGAAGCCGCCGTCGTCGAGATGATCGCGGTTGGCCGTCCAGTCCGCGTCGGTGGCGGCCGGCAGCCAGCCGCGCGGCTTGCACAGGGCCAGCCCGTCCGGAACGTAGGTGATCTTCAGATCACCCAGGCTGAGCGAACGAACGTGTGGTGCGCTGGTCAGCCTTGCCCGGTCGAAATTGGTCGTCGTGACCATATGGTCCTACCTCGTGCTCGGAGAGATGCCGCCGGCCGGCGGCACGAGCAAGAAGTTACAACTGAAACAACTCTAACTGCAACTATATGAGTTGTAGTAAACTTGTGACGTGTCCGAAAACCGAGGCGACGACGACCGCCAGCTGTGCGGGCTGGTGAAGGACCTGGCTAATCACATTGAGGCCCACCTTCGGGTTCGGGCGGCCGCCCTCGGTCTGACCGCCTCGCAGGGCAACGCGCTGCGCGAGCTGACCTACCCCATGACCCTGCGCGAACTCGCCGAACGGATGAGCTGCGAGCCATCCAACGTCACCTTCATTGCCGATCGCCTCGCCGAGCAGGGCTACCTCGAGCGCCATCCACACCCCGACGATCGCCGAGCCAAGCAGCTTGTCCTGACCCCCAGGGGCATCGAACTCCGCGAACGCCTCCTCGAGTTGCTCTCCGAAGACTCCCCCCTATCCCCGCTGGCCCCCGAAGAGCAGGAGGCCCTGCAGCACCTCCTCACCCGCGCCCTCATCCGCTGACCCGCTCTGGCGGAGGCCTTCACCGAGGCGTCTACAGCGGCCGCGCTCACCATCGAGCAGGTGTACCCGCTGCGTGAGCGCGCCGCAGTCGGCGGACGGAGGTTCTCTGGGCCGTTCTCACCAAGCCCTGGCACCTGCACTCCCCGGCAGCAGCACGACGGCAGACCGGGCGGCGAGCTGCGCCACCCCCGGTCTGCCGATCGTGCCGGGCAGCGGGTCCACGACCGCCTGGGCGTCTGTACGGTCCTGCGCTGCGACCACGTCTGCCCGGACGTCTCCGCGACGGCACCCGCAGATTTTTTCGACGGTTTGCCAGCACCGCTGCCTTGCCGGCCACGCCCAGGTCGACCGAGTCGACGATCGCTGCCCGTGAGGTGTTGACCAGGCAGGCGGTAGGTGGCTCAGCAGCCGAGGTCGACGCCGTGGGCCCGCATGAACGGGGCCGGGTCGATCTGGTTCCACATGCCCTGGTGCACCTCGAAGTGCAGGTGCGGGCCGGTGGCGTCGCCGGTCGCGCCCTCGTAGCCGATGACCTGGCCGGCCTTGACCTGCTGGCCGACCGTGACCGCGATGCGGCTCTGGTGGGCGTAGTGGGTCAGGTACCCGTTGCCGTGGTCGATGAAGACGGAGTTGCCGTACCCGTCGGAGGCGTCACCGGCCTGGGTGACGGTGCCGGCGGCGGCGGCGCGGATCGGCGTGCCGGCGGGCAGGGCCAGGTCGATGCCGGCGTGCAGGGTGCCCCAGCGCTGCCCGTAGCAGGAGGTGACGGCCGCGCCCGGCATCGGGTCGACCCAGGCGGGCGTGGGCTTGGTGGTCCTCTTCGGCTTCGGCTTGGCCTTCGCGGCGGCCGTCCTCGTGGGGGTCGGGCTGGCGCTGGCCACGGTGGGGCTCGGCGTCGGGCTGACCGAGGGGGCGACCGGCGAACCCGACTCGCGGCGGAACGGTCCGCCCGGCCGGCGGCCTCGGCCCGGGACTGTGCGTCGAGTGAGACCGCAGCGGGTGCCGGGTGGTCGGTGCCGGCGGTGGCGACGGCGACACCGCCGAGGCCGAGAGCCACCAGAGCGGCGGCACCGAGCACCACGAGGCGGTTGCGCCGGTTCGGGTGCCGTGGCTGCCCGGTCGGGACGGTGTCGGGGGTGTTCTCGTTCTGGACGGGGCTGTCTTCCTGCACGGCGGACCTTCACAGTCGAGGGGCACTTGACCTCGAAATACTGGTGTCGGGCCGAGTCAGGGGAGGGCGGGGGGACCGGGGGTCGGACGATGTGCGAGGTTCCGTTGCCCGCTTATGACCTGCTCTGAAGCGCTAAATCCGGAAAAGTGATCATGACGGCTGGTGTTCCCGGCCACATTCACGGTTGTGACCCGGGATACATCCGTCGGGTCGGGGCCACGAAAAACCGCCCGGATCTGTCGATCCGGGCGGTCAACGGTCGGTACGCAGCGTCAGGACGCGGCTACCTCGCTGTAAATTGCCTCGACTTGCAGCTTGATGTCCACTCCGCGCTCCTGGAGGTACGGCACCGGGTCGATGGGCTGACCCTTGACATGGATCTCCAGGTGCAGGTGGGTGCCGTAGGCGTGGCCGGTCTGACCCACCAGGCCCAGCTGGTCGCCCGCCTTGATCTGCTGGCCTTCCTTCACGCTGACCGCGGAGGAGTGACCGTAGATGGCCTCGCTGCCGTCGGCGTGCTGAACGATGACGGCGTTGCCGTACCCGCCGAACCAGCCGGCCTTGGTGACCAGGCCGTCGTGGATGGCCACATAGGGCGTGCCCTCGGCGGCGACCAGGTCCACGCCGGTGTGCAGCTTGCCCCAGCGCATGCCGTAGGGCGAGTTGAAGTCGTAGCCCTGCAGCGGCAGCAGCCAGACCTCGGGCTCGGCGTTGTCCTTGGGGCGGCTGTCCCGGGAGGCGCGGTCGGCGTTGTCCGCACGGGCCGCGGCGTCCTGGCTGGTGACCGACGCCTGCTTGAGCTCGTCGAGGACCGTCGGACTGACGTCCTTGGCGTCCGGCAGGGCGCTCGCGCCGAGGGCCACGATGCCGGCCCCGACGAACGCGGTGGTGACGACAGCGGCGTAACGGCTGCGAGGTGGGGTGGGTACGCGGCGACGGCCGCGATATCGATCGGGCTCAGACGACAGGCGCTGGCGCACGCACACCCTCCGTTGTCGGGGTTCCGAAGCGACCGGTGGACGTTCGGTGAACGTCCGCTGACCGCGTCGTCACCCGTCCATGGACCTGATGACAACCGTGGACACGTTAGCCAACCGCCAGGCTAGTCACAAGCTAGAGCGGGAAATTGGCGTGTCGTTCTGTCCGTTTGCGTCCATGATTGTCATGCATCGTAACGCCAAACGGTGCCCCTGTTGCTGCCCGTTCGTCGCCGACCGTGACCGATTCGGCGGACTCGTCCAGCTTGACTCGGGGCGGCTCCGAGGCTGCCCTCTGGGCGGTCGGGGGCAGCCCACGCCGGGCTACGCTGCGGGCACGCCGGGCGACGGTCGGCGACCGGGCCCGGATTTCCGGGGTCCGGGCCGCCGGGTTACCGTTCGTTAAGGTGAAGGCCGTGGAGCCGGTGAAAGGTGTGCGCTGATGAGCTCTCGTATTCGGGTCGTCGTCGCCAAACCCGGCCTGGACGGCCATGACCGGGGAGCGAAGGTCGTCGCGCGTGCCCTGCGGGACGCCGGGATGGAGGTCGTCTACACCGGCCTGCACCAGACTCCCGAGCAGATCGTGGAGACCGCGATCCAGGAGGACGCCGACGCGGTCGGCCTCTCCGTTCTCTCCGGCGCGCACATGACGCTCTTCCGGCGGGTGCTGGAACTGCTCGGTGAGCGGGACGCCCGCGACATCGTGGTGTTCGGCGGCGGCATCATTCCGAACGGCGACATCCCCGAGCTGGAGAAGCTGGGGGTCGCGAAGATCTTCACGCCGGGCGCCACCACGGCGGCGATTGTCGAGTGGGTCCGGGAGAACGTCGCGCAGCCCGTTTCCTGAGGGCGGCCGTTTCCTTGAGGCGGCTGTTTCCTGGGAGCGGGCCGTTCCTGGGAGCGGCCGTTTCCTGCGGGCGGCGTTTCCTGATTTGGGCACGGGGGAGGGGCCGGACGCACCCCTCACACGTCCGGCCCCTCTATGCACGATGCCCCGCCGCCACCCCTCGACCGACAGGGCATCGGCCGTCTCCCGTCATCGCGCTGTTCAGCGCTCCGACACCTGACTCAACGACGCCCCCACGACCGGGTTACGCATGTTGCACAACATCGCCCGGACGGTGGACGCCGCCCGCGTGCCGGCCGGAAAACGGCCACGCCGGATGTCCGGTTGTGCATTACCGCACACCACACACCCGCTCGGTTGCCGGTGGTGCCGACCTCGCTAGGCTGCCGCCAATGGCCTGTTTCAACTGATGACAGGCGTCAAACTGTTTTCTGAACGCTGGTGGCGGCGCGACGGCGCGCCGCGGAGACGGGACGGGACGCGCAAACGTGGACCTGTACGAGTACCAGGGGCGGGACCTGTTCGAGCGGCACGGCTTGCCCGTGCTTGCCGGCGGCGTCGCCACTACCCCGGAAGAGGCCCGTGCGATCGCCGAACGCCTCGGCGGTCGCGTGGTCGTCAAGGCGCAGGTGAAGGTCGGCGGCCGAGGTAAGGCCGGCGGCGTCAAGCTGGCCGAGGGCCCGGATGAGGCGGTGGCGCGGGCCACCGACATCCTCGGCATGGACATCAAGGGTCACACCGTCCACAAGGTCATGATCACCGTGACCGCGGACGTGGCCGAGGAGTACTACTTCTCGTACCTGCTCGACCGGGCGAACCGCACCTTCCTCTGCATCGCCAGCGTCGCCGGCGGCATGGACATCGAGCAGGTCGCCGCCGACACCCCCGACAAGGTGGTGAAGGCCCCGATCGACGCCGTCAAGGGCGTGGACGAGGCGAAGGCTCGCGAGATCGTGACCGCCGCCGGCTTCCCGGCCGAGGTCGCCGACCAGGTGGTCGAGATCGCCGTCGGCCTCTGGCAGGCGTTCGTCGCCGAGGACGCCACCCTCGTCGAGGTGAACCCGTTGGCCAAGAACGGCGACGGTCGGATGCTGCTGCTCGACGCCAAGATCAGTCTGGACGAGAACGCCGCGTTCCGGCACCCCGACCACGAGGCACTGGTCGACCAGGCCGCGGTCGACCCGCTGGAGCAGGCCGCCAAGGCCAAGGACCTCAACTACGTCAAGCTCGACGGCGAGGTCGGCATCATCGGCAACGGCGCGGGTCTGGTCATGTCGACCCTCGACGTGGTCGCGTACGCCGGTGAGCGGCACGGCAACGTCAAGCCGGCCAACTTCCTCGACATCGGCGGTGGCGCGAGCGCCGCGGTGATGGCGAACGGGCTGGAGATCGTGCTCTCCGACCCGGCCGTGAAGAGCGTCTTCGTCAACGTCTTCGGCGGCATCACCGCCTGCGACGAGGTCGCCAACGGCATCATCCAGGCGCTGGCCCTGCTGGAGCAGCGCGGCGAGCAGGTCACCAAGCCGCTCGTCGTCCGTCTCGACGGCAACAACGCCGAAGCTGGCCGGGCGATCCTGGACAGCGCGAACAACCCGCTCGTGCAGCGGGTGGACACCATGGACGGTGCGGCCGAGCGGGCCGCCGAGCTGGCAGCTGCGGGGGTCTGATCATGGCTATCTGGCTGACCAAGGACTCGAAGGTCATCGTCCAGGGGATGACCGGTTCCGAGGGTTCCAAGCACACCCGGCGGATGCTCGCCGCCGGCACCAACGTGGTGGGCGGCGTCAACCCGCGCAAGGCGGGCCAGACCGTCGACTTCGACGGCACCGAGCTGCCGGTCTTCGCGTCCGTCGCGGACGCGATGGCCGAGACCGGGGCCGACGTCACCGTCATCTTCGTGCCGCCGCAGTTCACCAAGGCCGCAGTGGTCGAGGCGATCGACGCCGCGATCGACCTGGCCGTGGTGATCACCGAGGGCGTCCCGGTGCACGACACCGCGTCGTTCTGGGCGTACAACGTGGCGCAGGGCGAGCGGACCCGGATCATCGGGCCGAACTGCCCGGGCATCGCCTCGCCGGGCGCGTCCAACGCCGGCATCATCCCGGCCGACATCACCGGCCCCGGCCGGATCGGCCTGGTCAGCAAGAGCGGCACGCTGACCTACCAGATGATGTACGAGCTGCGGGACATCGGCTTCTCCACCTGCGTCGGCATCGGCGGCGACCCGATCATCGGGACCACCCACATCGACGCCCTGGCGGCGTTCGAGGCGGACCCGGAGACCGACGCCATCGTCATGATCGGTGAGATCGGTGGTGACGCCGAGGAGCGGGCCGCCGAGTTCATCAAGGCAAACGTCACCAAGCCGGTGGTCGGCTACATCGCCGGCTTCACCGCGCCGCCCGGCAAGACCATGGGTCACGCCGGGGCGATCATCTCCGGCTCGGCCGGCACCGCCGAGGCGAAGCAGGCGGCGCTGGAGGCGGTCGGAGTCAAGGTCGGCAAGACGCCCACCGAGACCGCGAACCTGATGCGGAAGATCATGTCCGGCAGCTGAGCCGGCTCAGGCAACACCGCAGGGGGTCGACCGGTCGCGGTCGACCCCCTTCGGCGTACGGCGGCCGTTCAGTCGTTGTTCCAGAACGGGTAGTTGCCGGTGAGCCGAAGGATCGAGCCGCCGATGATGTTGATCACGCCGAACACGATGGCGAGGTAGCCGAGCACCGGCGACTGCCCGTAGCGCCGGGCGTCGCGGATGGACAGATAACCGAAAACGATGCCGAGGATGCCGCAGCAGATCAGGCCCAGCACGATGCCCAGCACGCCCCAGAGCGTGGTCCGGTCCCGTCCCCGGGCCGGTGGTGGCGGGGGCGGCGGGTATGCGGTCGTCACGGCTTCCTCCGGGCGGTCGTGGGCGGAGTGCCGGCCCGGACCGCGACCAGCGGACCCGGCCCGGGTGGCGGCGACTGGCACCCCCTCTGGGCCGAGGCTAGACCGCACCGGGTGACCTGGACGCCGCTTCGGTGAACTCGCGCCCTTAGGAGGGGTTAACGGACTGCCACCGCCCGCGCGACGTGCCAGAGTAGAGCGGATGCCCCCCGTCACCCCGGACCGTCCCCGCCGTCCCGGCGCAGT
>NZ_JAEVHL010000106.1 GCF_016803395.1 Micromonospora tarensis
CGGCGGCCCGCGCGCTGCGTAGCCCCGGCGGCGGCGACGCGGCCGGGGGCTCCGGACGGCGGTTGCGTGGCTACTCCGGACCGGGCCCCGACCCGCGTGATCCGCAGCCGCTCGGTGCCGTGCTGAACCGGCTGGTCAAGGCGCGGGGCTGGCAGCAGCCGGCGGCCGAGGCGACGGTGTTCGGCGCCTGGGAGCGGGTCGTCGGCGCGGAGGTCGCGCAGCACAGTCGCCCGGTGAAGCTGGAGAACGGCGAGCTGACCGTGGAGGCGCGGTCGACGGCGTGGGCCACCCAGCTGCGACTGCTCGCCGGCTCACTGCTCAAGCAGATCGCCAGCGAGGTCGGCCACAACGTGGTGCGCAAGCTGCACATTCACGGCCCGGCCGCGCCCTCCTGGGGAAAGGGTCCGCGCCGGGTCCGTGGCCGGGGCCCACGCGACACGTACGGCTGAGCCTGCGCTCAACCGCGTCCGGCCTCGCGGGCAGCCCGCTTTCGCGCCCGCTGCTCCTGGGTGTGGCGCTTGCGTTCGGCCAGGTCGCGCTTCCATGCCTCGCGGGCTTCGGCCGAGCCGCCCTGCACCGCACCCTGTACGCCGTCGGCCGGGCCGGCGAGGTTTCGGAAGGCCCAGCGGAGGAGTCGGCCGCCCTCACCCGCGCCTCTGGTGGCCGCGCCGTTCTCGCTCATCTGCCGCCCTCTCCCGCGTTTCGCCCACTCGCCAGCGAGTGTTTGTGCACCAATGGTTGGGGCACCAATGATTGGTACGATAGTCATCGTGCGTTCAGGGAGCAACCGATGAGTGACCGGGCGGACGGCGTCGACCCGTTGGCGCTGGAACAGCAGGTCTGTTTCGCGCTCTCGGTGGCCGCCCGCAGCGTGGTGGCCGTCTACCGGCCGCTGTTGGAGCCGATGGGGCTGACCCACCCGCAGTACCTGGTGATGCTGGCGCTCTGGCAGCATGCGCCACTGTCCGGCCGCGACCTCAGCCGCCTGCTGCAACTCGACCCGGGCACCCTGTCGCCCCTACTCAAGCGGCTGGAGGCGGCCGGCTACCTACGCCGGGAACGCGACCCCGGCGACGAGCGCAGCCTCGCCGTCACCCTCACCGCCAGCGGTGCCGCGCTGCGGAGCCAGGCGGAGCTGATTCCGGCCGCGATCGTGCAGCGACTCGGGTTGCCCGTGGCGGACCTGCAACACCTGCACGCGGTCCTCACGCAGCTGATCGCGGCGCGAACCGACCGGGCGGCAGCCAGACCGTCCCGGAGGCCGACGCGGCGGCTCAGGCGTCGGCGTAGACGGCGAAGCCGCGCTCCGCGCAACGCCTGTAGAACGCCGCCAACACGCCCAACTCGGCGCAGGTGAAGTTCCACTGCGGCGGGTCGCCGCGCTCGTCGCGCAGCGCGTCGAGTCGGCTCTCCAGCCACCGCAGCTGCTGCTCGGCCAACCTGCCGTCGCCGAGCAGGGAACGCAGCACGGTGCTCACCGACTCGAAGGTGACCGCCTCGCCGTACGCGCGGTGCCCGGCCACGAACCGCTCGATGCCGCTCGCGATCCAGGAGCAGCCGTCCGGGTCGATCACCGGGTCCTCGTCCTCGGCGGCGGCGTCTGTGGCGTACAACACACCTTCCAGGCCGAGGAGCAGATCCACCAGCTCGGTGTACGCGGTCGCCCGGATGGTTCCGGTCTTCGCGATGAGCTCGGCCAGCGCCGCGGTCGGCGCGGAGATTCGCGGCATCTCGACGATCTC
This sequence comes from Micromonospora tarensis, assembly GCF_016803395.1. GTDB lineage: Bacteria > Actinomycetota > Actinomycetes > Mycobacteriales > Micromonosporaceae > Micromonospora > Micromonospora tarensis. The sequence continues at coordinate 1,743 of NZ_JAEVHL010000106.1, forward strand.
GCCGAAGTCGACGAACTCGGCCGGCGCGACCGGGTCGTAGAAGCGGCCGGTCCGCGGCCAGTGCACCGCGACGTTGTCCAGCCCCATCTGTCACCTCTTAAAGAGCACGTGTCGGGTCGATCGGGTCGATCGTCCCGGTTCCAACCGGTAAAGATCAAGGCTGGTTCCGGGGCGCCGCAAACGTACGGCACTGACGCTTCGGCCGCGACCCCCGACCCGCCCGACCGCGGGTCAACCCGTTCCGGGGCGGCGCGTGCGATGGGGGCCTGGCGTGTGGGGGGAGTCGCGGGCGACGGGGTTCTGCCGGCTATGGACTTCTCAGCCGCCTCGCTGAGGGTGCCGAGTGGTGGTTCTGTCCCCCGCGCACAGTAGGATTGACAGTGAGACGAAGACCCGGTGCGGGAGTGGAACGGGGCCGGCGGCCCCAAATTCATTCTCCACGTCGGGTCGAGCCGATCGCGATCCGCGGGCAACCGCGGCGACCGGCGCGTTCGACCCGCTGTCCGGAGGTCTCCGGCGCCGGTCCGCGCGCGCCGACGTCGCGTCCTGTCCGCCGAACCCGCGCCCGACGCGCCCTTACCGGCGCGGCTGACGCGAGAAAGTGGCCGAGGGTGGCAGCGCAGGACAAGCAGGAGTACGGCGCAGAGTCGATCACCGTTCTCGAGGGGCTGGAGGCGGTTCGCAAGCGGCCCGGTATGTACATCGGGTCCACCGGCGAGCGCGGTCTGCACCACCTCGTCTGGGAGGTCGTCGACAACGCGGTGGACGAGGCGCTGGCCGGATACTGCGACACCATCGACGTGGTGCTGCTCGCCGACGGTGGCGTCCGGGTCACCGACAACGGCCGTGGTTTCCCGGTCGACCTGCACCCGAAGCTCAAGAAGCCGGGTGTCGAGGTCGCGCTCACCGTGCTGCACGCCGGCGGCAAGTTCGACGGCAAGGCGTACGCGGTCTCCGGCGGTCTGCACGGCGTCGGCGTCTCCGTGGTGAACGCCCTCTCCACCAAGATGGCCGTCGAGATCCACAAGTCCGGCTTCGTCTGGCGGCAGCAGTACAACAACTCCAAGCCCGGCCCGCTGGACAAGGGCGAGACCACCGACCGCAGCGGCTCGGCGGTCTCCTTCTGGCCCGACCCCGACGTCTTCGAGACCGTCGACTTCGACTTCCAGACCATCTACCGGCGGCTGCAGGAGATGGCCTTCCTCAACCGCGCGCTGCGCATCCACCTGCTCGACGAGCGGGTGGCCGAGGAGGAGGACGGCCGGCAGCGCGAGGTCACCTTTTACTACGAGGGCGGCATCGCGGACTTCGTCCGGCACCTCAACGCCTCGAAGAGCCCGATCCACAAGACCGTGGTCGAGTTCGAGGCCGAGGAGGAGGGCATGTCACTCGAGATCGCCATGCAGTGGAACGAGTCGTACGGCGAGTCGGTCTACACCTTCGCCAACACGATCAACACCCATGAGGGCGGCACCCACGAGGAGGGCTTCCGGTCCGCGCTGACCAGCGTGGTCAACCGGTACGGCACCGACAAGAAGCTGCTCAAGGGCGACGAGAAGCTCTCCGGCGAGGACATCCGCGAGGGGCTCGCCGCGATCATCTCGGTCAAGCTGGCCAACCCGCAGTTCGAGGGCCAGACCAAGACCAAGCTGGGCAACACCCCGGTGAAGAGCTTCGTGCAGCGCGTCTGCAACGACCGGCTGGTCGACTGGTTCGACCGCAACCCGGCCGAGGCCAAGATGATCATCACGAAGGCGTCGCAGGCCGCTCGGGCCCGGATCGCCGCGCAGCAGGCGCGCAAGCTGGCCCGGCGCAAGTCGCTGCTGGAGTCCGGCTCGATGCCGGGCAAGCTGGCCGACTGCCAGTCGACCGACCCCCGCGAGTCCGAGGTGTTCATCGTCGAGGGTGACTCGGCCGGCGGCTCGGCCAAGCAGGGCCGCGACCCACGGACCCAGGCGATCCTGCCGATCCGCGGCAAGATCCTCAACGTGGAGAAGGCCCGGATCGACCGGGTTCTCAAGAACAACGAGGTCCAGGCGCTGATCACCGCGCTGGGCACCGGCATCCACGACGACTTCGACATGGAGAAGCTGCGGTACCACAAGGTCGTGCTGATGGCCGACGCGGACGTCGACGGCCAGCACATCCAGACGCTGCTGCTCACCCTGCTGTTCCGCTTCATGCGTCCGCTGGTCGAGATGGGCAACGTTTACCTGGCCGCCCCGCCGCTTTACAAGATCAAGTGGAACAAGAAGGGCGACGACGCGCAGTACGCGTACTCCGACCGCGAGCGGGACGGGCTGATCGCGCTGCGCCAGCAGAAGAAGCCGAACGCCAAGCCGGACGACATCCAGCGGTTCAAGGGCCTCGGCGAGATGAACTATCCCGAGCTGTGGGAGACCACTATGAACCCGGCGACCCGCACCCTGCGCCAGGTCACGCTCGACGACGCGGCTACCGCCGACGAGTTGTTCAGCGTGCTGATGGGTGAGGACGTCGAGGCGCGCCGGTCGTTCATCCAGCGCAACGCCAAGGACGTGCGGTTCCTGGATATCTGACGGACCGTGGTGGATCCGCCGGGCAGCGCTGGGTCGATCCACCGGTCCACAGAGTTATCCACAGCTTGGCCGGTATCCACAGCGGTTATCCACAGCACGAAAACGACTCTGAGTCTGATAAGGGTACACAGTGACTGATTCGCCCGAGTCCACACCGAACGAGCCCGAGGTCCCCACCGAGGCCATCGCCGCGGTGGTCGCGCACGACCGGATCGAACCGGTCGGGCTCGAGGTGGAGATGCAGCGCTCCTACCTCGACTACGCGATGAGCGTCATTGTCGGGCGCGCGCTGCCGGACGTCCGGGACGGGCTCAAGCCGGTCCACCGCAAGATCCTCTACGCGATGTTCGACTCGGGCTACCGCCCGGACCGCGGCTACGTGAAGTGCTCCCGGGTCGTCGGTGACGTGATGGGTCAGTTCCACCCGCACGGCGACTCGGCGATCTACGACGCGCTGGTCCGGATGGCGCAGCCCTGGTCGCTGCGGTACCCGCTGGTCGACGGCAACGGCAACTTCGGCTCGCCCGGTAACGACCCGGCTGCCGCGATGAGGTACTGCGTATCCGGAGATGTCCGTATCCGTACCGCCGATGGCAGCGTGCGGATCGCGGACGTGGTGGCGGATGCCGCTCCGTCCAGCGAGACCGACATCGACCTGAAGGTCCGCGACCGCAACGGCGACCTGGTCCGCGCCAGCAAGTTCTTCCACTCTGGCGAGCACCCGACGCTGCGGCTGCGCACCCGCGAGGGGTACGAGCTGGCCGGCACCCACAACCACCCGGTGCTCTGCCTGGTGGACGTCGCCGGCGTGCCGACGCTGCTGTGGAAGCTGCTCGCCGAGATCTCTCCCGGTGACCGGGTGGTTTTGCAGCGCAACGTGCCGGACGAGATCGGCTACCCGATGCTGGAGCACGTCGAGGCAGCAGTCCTCGCCGGTGCTTTCGTCAGCGAAGGCTGGGTCTCCGCGGGCCGTGCCGGGTTCAACAACGTCGACCGCGAGTTCTTCGTCCGAGTGCTCGCGGCCTACGACCTGGCCGTCGGCGGGCCCCGCTACGTCAGCGAGCGGGTCATCGCCTCCGGCAGTACCTTGCACGAGCTCGACGTGCAGGACCTCACCGCGCTGCTCAAGAGCCTCCTCGGCGACATGGTGGGGGCGCGCAGCGCCGCGAAGTTCGTTCCCGAGTTCGTCTGGCAGGGGCCGGTCGCGGTCAAGCGCGCGTTCCTCCAGGCGCTCTTCGAGGGCGACGGTTCGTCGTCGCTGCTGCCGCGCAACACCATCCAGGTCTCGTACTCGACCCGCAGTGAGCGGTTGGCCCGCGAGGTCCAGCAGCTGCTGCTGGAGTTCGGCGTGATCAGCCGGCAGACCCGCTACGACAGCGGCGAGATCAAGGTCGTGGTGACGAACCGCCGCGACGCCCGGATCTTCGCCGCGCACGTCGGCTTCCTCGGCCGCAAGCAGGCCAAGCTCGAATCGGAGCTGGATGCCATTCCGGCGACCAGCACCGCGCTCTCCCACGACCACGTGCCGTTCGTCGGCGACTTCATCCGCGAGCACGGCGCCAGCCGTTGGACCGAGCGGGACTGGCTGCGGCGGCACAACGTGGACCGGATCGAGCGCTGGGAGCGGGACCGCGACGAGATCGCAGCCCGGATCACCGAGCCCGGGATCCTGGACGTGGTGGAGCCGCTGGTCGACGGTCGCTTCTACTACGCCGAGGTGGCGCAGATCACGGACGCCGGCGTGCAGCCGGTCTACAGCGTCCGGGTCGACACCGACGACCACTCGTTCGTCTCGGACGGGTTCGTCAGCCACAACACCGAGTGCAAGCTCGACCCGCTGGCCATGGAGATGCTGCGGGACATCGACGAGGACACCGTCGACCTGCAGGACAACTACGACGGCCGGGCCAAGGAGCCCACCATCCTGCCGTCGCGGATCCCCAACCTGCTGGTGAACGGCTCCGAGGGCATCGCGGTCGGGATGGCCACCAAGATCCCACCGCACAACCTGCGCGAGATCGGCGCGGCGGTGCAGTGGTGCCTGGAGCACCCGGAGGAGGACGAGGAGACCACCCTCGAAGCCCTGCTCGGCATCGTCAAGGGTCCGGACTTCCCGACCCACGGCCTGATCGTCGGCACGACGGCGATCCAGGACGCGTACCGCACCGGTCGCGGCTCGATCCGGATGCGGGCCGTGGTGGAGGTCGAGGAGGACAAGCGGGGCCGTCCCTGCCTGGTCGTCAGCGAGCTGCCCTACCAGGTCAACCCGGACAACCTCGCCGAGCGGATCGCCGAGCTGATCAAGGAGGGCAAGCTCGCCGGGATCGCCGACATCCGGGACGAGTCCTCCGGCCGTACCGGTATGCGGATCGTGCTGGTGCTCAAGCGCGACGCGGTCGCCAAGGTCGTGCTGAACAACCTCTACAAGCACACCCAGCTCCAGGAGACGTTCGGCGCCAACATGCTGGCCCTTGTCGACGGGGTGCCGCGCACGCTCAACCTGGCCCAGTTCATCCGCTACTACGTCGAGCACCAGATCGACGTGATCCGTCGGCGGACGGCGTTCCGGCTGCGCAAGGCCGAGGAGCGGGCGCACATTCTGCGTGGTCTGTCCAAGGCGCTGGACGCCCTGGACGAGGTGATCGCCCTGATCCGGCGGTCGCCGACGGTGGAGGACGCGCGGCAGGGCCTGATCCGGCTGCTGGAGATCGACGAGATCCAGGCGACCGCGATCCTGGACATGCAGCTGCGTCGTCTCGCCGCGCTGGAGCGGCAGCGGATCCTCGACGACCTGGCCAAGCTCGAGATCGAGATCGCCGACCTGAAGGACATCCTCGCCAAGCCGGAGCGGCAGCGGAGGATCGTCTCGGAGGAGCTGGGCGAGATCGTCGCGAAGTGGGGCGACGATCGGCGTACGCAGATCATCCCGTTCGACGGCGAGGTCTCGATGGAGGACCTCATCGCCCGCGAGGACGTGGTCGTGACGATCACCCGGACCGGGTACGCCAAGCGGACCAAGGTCGACCTCTACCGCTCCCAGCGACGCGGCGGGAAGGGCGTCAGTGGCGCTACGCTGCGGCAGGACGACATCGTCAGCCACTTCTTCGTCTGCTCGACCCACGACTGGATGCTGTTCTTCACGAACAAGGGGCGGGTGTACCGGGCCAAGGCGTACGAGCTACCGGAGGCCAGTAGGGTAGCCAAGGGCCAACACGTGGCCAATCTGCTCGCCTTCCAACCGGACGAGCAGATCGCGCAGATCATCGAAATCCCGAACTACCAGGTAGCCCCCTATCTGGTACTGGCCACGAAGAACGGCCTGGTGAAGAAGACGCGGCTCGAGGAGTTCGACTCCAACCGTTCCGGCGGAATCATCGCGATCAACCTGCGCGATGAGGACGAGCTGGTCGGTGCTGCGCTGGTTGCCCCGGAGAACGACCTGCTGCTGGTCTCGAAGAAGGCACAGGCGATTCGGTTCAGCGCCTCGGACGAGGCGCTGCGGCCGATGGGTCGAGCCACCTCGGGTGTGATCGGCATGCGCTTCACGGACGACGACGTCCTGCTCGCCATGGAGGTCGTCCGGGAGGGCCTGGACGTCCTGGTGGCCACTAACGGGGGATATGCGAAGCGCACCCCGATCGAGGAATACCCGGTGCAGGGCCGGGGAGGTAAGGGCGTGTTGACTGCGAAGATCACCGAACGGCGCGGTGGTCTGGTCGGCGCGGTGGTGATCGATCCGGACGACGAGCTGTTCGCGATCACCAGCAACGGTGGTGTCATCCGGACTCCGGTGAAGCCTGTACGCCGTACGCGTGACCGGAACACAATGGGGGTCAAGCTGATGGACCTCCCGGACGGCGTGACTATCGTGGCGATTGCTCGCAATGCCGACGAGCCTGACGAACAGGACTAGTTGAATGACGGAGACACAGGCGAAGTCGGGGAACACGGGGACCTCGACCAACCCGGTCGACGAGGAGGCCGCCAAGGGCGGCACACCAGCGACCGGCCGCGCGGCCGTGGGCCGGGCGACGGTCCCCGCCGACGCGCCTGCCCCGAAGTTCACCAGGGCTCCCGGTATGACACCCCCGCCGGAACAGCCCGGCGAGGACGCCGGGTCGGGGGAGAACACCGAGGCCGCCGGTGCGGAGACACCGGCGTCCGCCGCCGCACCCACGGGTTCGGCGGCGGCGTCCCCGGCTCGACCGGCGACGACTCAGCCGATCGGTCTCCGGCCTGGGCAGGCGACGTCGGCCGGGTCCACCGGCACCCAGCCGCGGATCACGCCCGGCATGACCGCGCCGCAGCCGGACACGGCTCGCGGCGGTGCCGCCGCCGGCCGCCCGGCCAGCGGTGGTGGCCTGCCACCGGGGATCGGCAACGCGTCCGCCGTCGGTGCCGCCCGGGTCGGTGACGCGGTACGCGCCGCGCGTACCTCGGTCAGCTCGGCCGCGTCCCGCGGACCGCGCCGGGCCCGGCTGAACCTGAAGCGGATCGACCCGTGGTCCGTGATGAAGTTCGCATTCGCCGTCTCGGTGGTGCTCTTCATCGTCGTCGTGGTCGCCACCTCGGTGCTGTATCTGGCGCTGGACGCGATGGGGGTGTTCCAGAGCGTCAACGAGAGCCTGAGTGACCTGGTCAACGCCGGTGGTGGGCAGAGCACCAGCGGCTTCCAGATCACCGCCAAGGGCGTCATCCTCAGCTCGGCGCTGATCGGCCTGGTCAACGTGGTGCTGTTCACCGCGCTGGCCACGCTGGGAGCGTTCGTCTACAACGTCTGCGCCGACCTGGTCGGCGGGATCGAGCTGACCCTCGCCGAGCGGGACTGAGCGGCCGGGACGCCGGGGCACCGTGGAATGCGGTCGCCCCGGCGTCCCGTACTCGGGTAGGTTTTGCAGGCGTCGACGACCCGGCTCGCAGGCCCGGACCCCGATTTGGGGCGGGCAGGGCGGATGGGTTAATCTTGCTCGTCGCAACGCGGGGCTATAGCTCAGTCGGTTAGAGCGCAGAGCTGATAACTCTGAGGTCGCTGGTTCGATTCCAGCTAGCCCCACCGCACGTCGTCCGACGGTAGTCGAGCGCGAGGGGTCGCCGCATGTTCAAGAAGCTGCTGATTCTGGCGGGCGTCGTCGGCGTGGCCGCCGTCGTGTTCAACAAGATCAAGACTTCGAACGACGAGCGCGCCCTGTGGCACGAGGCGACCACCGCGCCCGATCTGCGCTGACTCCCGGCCCGGCGGCGAGCGACCGACGCCACGGCCATCCACGGGGCCCTAGCTCAACTGGCAGAGCACTGCCTTTGCAAGGCAGGGGTTAGGGGTTCGAGTCCCCTGGGCTCCACCAAGCTCCGGTGCAGGTCACCGGGCGTCTCCCTCTCCTGATTCTGGACTGTCGGATCGACGGTCATCTTTCTTCGTCAGCGGATCGTCAGCGGGGTCCGCGAAAACGCCTCGGATGACCCGGTGGAAGTCGGCCGGTGTGTGCGTGTAGCGATTGAGCGTGGTGGATGCCTGTTCGTGCCCCATGACCGCCTGTACGACGTTGACCGGCACCCCGCTTGAGATCAGGTACGTGGCGTATCCGTGCCGCAGATCGTGGAAGCGCAGCCCGCCTGCCGCCTTGGTTGCGACGTGCGCCGCTGCCTCCCGATGCGTGGTGAACTCCGCTGACCACTCAATGCCCTCCCGATCGCGCCAGGTGGCCCGGAATCGGTACGGTCCGGCCTCCGTGACCTCGCCGAGCAGCCCGGCCCGTACCAGCGACGGTCGCCAGACCTGACGCCGGAAGTTGCTGCGGAGCATCGGGTCGCCTGCCTGGTTGGTGAAAACCCGATCCGCCTCGGCGGGGTCCGCCCTCTCGCGGTGCCGCGCCAGCTCGGCCCGCAGGAACGGCGGGACCGGGACAACGCGCCGGCTCTGCGCTGTCTTCGGGTAGGGCTTGTCCGTCGCGTGCCCGTTGACCTCGATCACCACTCGCCGCACGGTCAACGTTGCGTCCTGGTCGTCGTCGTCCGGCAGGTCTATATCGGCCCACCGCAGCCCGAGGCACTCACCCCATCGCAGACCGCGCCGGCCGCCGCCGCTACCACCGGCCGATGCCAATCCGGGACGCTGGGCAACAACAGTTCCGTCACCTGGTCGAGCGTGAGCGGGACAAGCCCTCCCGCGCGCTTGCGCTGTGCGGGTAGCCGTACTCCCTCGCACGGGTTGAACGCGATCAGTCGACCGCGTACCGCTGACGCGAGGATGGATGACAGCAGCGAGTGGCATGAGGCGACGGTCGCCGGTGACAGCTCACGGCTCATCCGCGTTATCCACTCCTGAACGGCCAGGTGATCGATCCGCCCGACCGGCCAGGTGCCCCACTGCGGCAGCAGCCGCGCCCGGAGACGTGAGGTCCAGCCGGCCAGCGTCGTCGTCTCCACCGACCGCGACGCCAACCACCGCTCGGCGTACGCACTGAACCGGATCTTTCCTGCGGCGGGGTCGACGTAGGTGCCCTGACTGACGGTCGTCTCGGTGGCCGCGAGGTACGCGGCGGCCTCCTTGCGCGTGCGGAAGGTCTTCGCGCGCTGGCTGCCGGATGGGTCGCGCCAGTTGGCGCGGAACGTCCCGGCGGGTGTTTTGATGATGTGTCCCACGGTTGTGGATCTCCTTGCATCGGTGACGGTGGGTTACCTGTGGCGCGGCCGGTGGTCGGCCGTGCTAGCAGGGCTTGCGGGGGTGGCGATTCGCGTTCTGGCCGGGGGTCTGGCGTGTTTTTGCTGGCGGGCTGCTATCTGCTATGCCGCTGGTGGTGTGGGCGATCGGCTGCTAGCACGTCTGCTATCGCTAGCAGGGCGGGGTGCTATCGATTGCAGCTCTGCTAGGTCGGGTGCCGCCGCCCAGTTCGGTGACGGAGCGTGTATCTGGCCGGAGGGTGAAGCGGGCTATCTAGCGCTGCTGAACCCACCTCGGCGGGCCGCTGCGGAGGGGTTCAGACGCTCTGGCCGGCGATGGCGCTAGGCGATAGGTGGCAGGCCGGGGCGGGGTTGGGCCGCTAGCGGTGCCGCTAGGTCTAGCGGGTGGTGGCGCTAGACCTAGCGGCACGTCGGTGGTTACGCGCCGTTGCGGCGGCGTTGCTCGCGTTGCTCGCGGCGTTCGATGGCGGCTAGCTCCTTCTCCACGTCTTCGACGCTGGCGATGGGAAGTCCGTCGATCCACTGGTGGAGGCGGCGCTTCGGGATGGCCCACCGCCCGCCGAGCTTGATCGCGGGGATCTCGCCAGAGCGGACTAGGGCGTAGGTGGAGCCGAGCGAGAGCCGCAGGATCTCGGCGGTCTCGGCCACGGTGTAGACGGCGCTGACGACGGGCGCGGTGCGGCCGGTGGAGATGCCTCCCGCTTCGGTCGTGGTGGTCGGGGTCGCTCGCTGCGGGAAGGGGATAACCGTGCTCACGGTGCTTCCTCCTGGATGGCGGTACTACTTCGCAACTGCTGCTAGTAGGAGTTGGCGAAGTAGTGGGCGGTAGCGGCTACTGGGGGTCGGTGAAGGGCTGTGGGGCGGTTGTCGGCCGGTGGGCGGTGTGGGCCGCTACCGCTACCTGGTGGGGTCGGCGCTGGCCAGGCCGGTGGCGGCTGAGGTAGCGGTGCCGCTACCTGGTGGCGGGCCGCTAGCCGGGTTGCTGGGCGGTCGCGGTCGCGGGCGGTGATGGCCGGAGGGGTGGCCCGTGGCCCGGTTCGGCGGGTTGATGGTGGTGGCCGCGACCGCGACGTGGCGGGTTGCTGCTGGCTGCGCCGGTCGCGGTGTGGGTCGCGTCGGCGCGACTGGTCGCGGGTGGGCCGCGACCGCCGGGGTGACGGTTGCCGCCTGGCCGTGACGCAACGCCCGCGGTCGAGCTGCCGGGGCGGGTGACAACCGGGGTTGTCGCCAGGTGGGTTGCGTCGACCCGGTTCCGTCACGCCGACCGGCCCGACCGAGACGAAGCAGCGTCGACGAGCGCCGGCCGGGTGGCGAATGCCTGCCGGCGGGGTTGCGTCACGTCCGCTGTGCGACTCGGTGCCGCTCGTTCCCGGCCTGACCGTCCTCCGTGGAGGGTAAGCGCGGCGGTATGGCTGAGCGGCATTGCGCGGGCCGCTGAGAGGCCCGTGAGCGCATGATCCGGGCAGTACGGGGGTTAGGTCATGCGTCGATGCGTCTGTGTGGCGCTCAGCGGCCCGTCGTGGGTGGGCGGCTGCTTGTACCGGAAGTGCTTGAGGGCGTTGGTTCGGTAGATGCTGCGGGACGGGGCCTCGGGGCGTTGACACGCTGACACTCCCTCGTGATCGGCGGTTTTGGTGCTGGTCAGGGCGGGTGTCGCGCTGTCAGCGCGGGGTGTTGACAGGCGTTGACAGCGCTGACACCTGGCCGTGCCCTAGTGGGGTGACGGACCGTGATCGGGGATGGGCAGTGACGCCACTTCGGGGCCAGTCGCGCAGTCGCGCCACGTTCCGGAAGCTGGCGCGACTGGCGCGACTGTGGCGCGACTGGCGTCACTGGTGACGCTCCGTGGCCGGGGTTGAGGCACCACACGGTGGTCGAGGGGAAGCCGTGGCGCTCGACGGTGACCCCGGCGCGGGCGCGGGCGCGTTGGATGGTTCGCTCGGCGATGCCCTCGGCGCGGGCCGCTTTGCGCACGTCGGCCCATGCCGCCTCGCCGCCCTGGGCGATCAGGAAGTCTTTGAGCCACGCGGCGGCCCCGTCGCGCTCCGAGCGGGTGTCGCCGTCGCCCGCGCCGTCGCCGAGAATGTCCGCGACCGACCGCTCGGACTCCCCGGTGATGGTCAGCTTCCCGACGTAGGCCGGTCCCTCGTCGGTGGGGATCTCCACCGACTCCACCACGTAGCGCAGCGACGGCAGATCCAGCGGGCCAAGGTTGTTCTTCGCCTGCGACATGACGCACGAGCCGTCTCCGGCGTCGTCGTCGCGTGCGATGGCGATCACGGCCCGCGCGACAGCGGAGAACGCCCGCGACCCGGTGATCAGATTCAGGGCGTCCGGGCTGGCTGACTTGTTGAAGTGCGCCAGGCCGACCACCGCGCAGCCGGTGCGGTCGGCCATGTTCACCAGCGGCTCAAGCGCGGTGCGTAGGTCGCGGTCGCGGTGGGTGTCGATCCCGGCGTGGATCAGGGACAGCAGCGGGTCGGCGGCCAGCAGCGCCACACCGAGACGACCGATCTCCCGACCCAGCGCCGTGCAGTCACGGGGCAGGGTGAGCGAGTCAAAGCCGCCGTCGTGTTGCACGTCGACCCGGTACACCATGTCCATGTCCGCGCCGGCCGCGAACAGGCGCGGGCCGATGGTCTGCGACCACGAATCCTCCGTCGCGGCGTAGATCACGGGCCGGGGCGTGCCGTGGTGCCGGCCCGGCAGAACACCTCGGGTGACCTGCGCCGTGAGCCACGCCAGGGTGAGGGACTTGCCGATGCCTTCACGGCCGGGGATCACGGTCAGAGCGCCGGATGGGATGCGGTTGGTCCACGTCCACGCGACGGGGCGCATCCGGATCTGAGAGGCCGGGGTCAGCAGGATCGTGCGGCCGTGCTCGGCGTTGCCGCCGGGCTCAACCTGACCCGTGCTGGCCGGTTCATGGACCAGTTCACCATTCGAGGCGTGACCGGCGGCAACGCCGTCCAGACCATCCGGCGCGGGAAGCATCTCCGGGTTAGTTCGGCTGAAACACTGCGCAGCGGGATCAGGTCCGCCCGTGACGCCGCTGCGGGGTGTTTCAGCCGGTCGTGGTGGTCGGACACCCGGGGCCGAAGATCCGCCCGACCTGGTTGGTGGTGGTGGAGAGTCCGGCGTCAGCCGGTCCATTCGGCTCTTGTTCGTGGCGCTCACAGGGTGACTCCCGTCCGAGGATCGTGCGGTGCGGTCTGGGTGGGCCGACCCGGGTCCGGGGCGGCTTGCCGGTTCGATCACGTGACGCAAGCCGCCAGGCGGCATCCGTCACCGGCAGCCGGTGACAACCGGGGTTGTCGTCGGACGGCGCAGCTCGACGCGCGCCAGCCGACCCGCCAACGCGGCCACGGCGGTGACGAGGCGGCCCGCCGGGCGCAGCGGCGGCACCTGACCGGCGTGGCGCAAAAACACCTGCGGAAGCTGCCCGGATTTGCGCTGGTTGCACGGCCGGCAGGCCAACACGAGGTTCATCAGCGCCCAGCCCGGCAGAAGGCTCTGCGGGATCAGGTGATCGACCGTCGCCGTGATCAGGGCCGGGAACGGGTGGCCGCAGTAGAAGCACCCCGCGCCGTCCCGCTCGGCCAACGCCCGCTTGATCGCCCGCATCCGGGTCGAGTTCGGCCGGGCCATCACGCGGCCACCGCGAACGCCGCCGACTGCTCCGGCGTGGCCGGCAGCACCCGATCGGCCAACTCGATCAGCCCGGCCCGGTCGACCTCCACCACACCGTTCAGGCAGTTCTCGCACCGCCCGAAGCTGAACCCATCGCACTGCGGGCACGGAGCCCACAACGACTTCGCGTGCACCGCGACGCACTGCGCCTCCTGGCACCACCGCGTCTCGCAGTACAGGCACACACCCGCACCGTTCAACCGCGACGGACGAAACTGCACCGCCAGAGCCGTGAACGCACGGCTGTCCATCGTCCGGGCCGCCGGGATACCCTTGACCTGCATCTTCGTACTCCTTTGCCGGGAGATCCGTTGATGTACTGGCCTCGGCGGGGTTGCGCCCCCGCCGGGGCCGCTTGCATAGGTCATACGCTAACCGGCTAGCCGGTAGCTGTCTAGCCGTATCTTCGGTAGCCGTCTAGCCGCTACACTCCCCCCATGACGGCACTTGAGGATCTTCAGAAGCTCGCCGACCGCGTTCGCAAAGCCACTCAAGCGCTCGACGCCTTGCGGCAAGAGCGAGACCAGCTCATCCGCGACGTGCGCCGCTCCACTGACCACACCGTTCCCGAGATTGCCGACGCGGCCGGCGTGTCGCAGGCGACCGTGAAGACGGTCATTCGCGGTGTTCGTTGATCTCGCTGCCATGCAACGAGGAAACCTCGCTTTGGCGGTGGTCAGCACCATGTGAAGACCCGTGTGAAGTGCGCTGACCCATGTGGGCGTATCCCGGTGTACCGCTCGGCCGGTACCGTCCGAGGTAGGCCCATGGGGAGGCGGACACGTGAACGAACCGAATGACGCTCTCGCGGCGCTCGTTGTCGAGGCAGGCTTTTCGTGGGCCGGACTGGCGAGGCGAGTCAACGATCTCGGCGCAATCGAGGGGCTGGCTCTGCGGTACGACTACACCGCCGTCAACCGCTGGGTAAAGCGCGGGGAGACGCCACGCTCGCCGGTTCCAACGCTGCTCGCACGGGCACTAACGGAGCGTGTGGGTCGGCGGATTAGCCCATCTGACTTCGGCATGACTGAGGAAGAAACCCTTGCCGCGCGAGGGTTGGAGTACGGGGACGATCCACACGCAACTGTGGATACGATCATCGATCTCGGGAGAAGTGACGTGAAGCGCCGCGACATCGTGAAAGCGCCGTTCGTGCTGGCCGCGCTGGGCGCACCTAGCCGAGACTGGCTCCTGGCCACGCTTGACGAGACGACAACCGAGCGCGGGCCGCGCCAGGTGGGCATGCGCCAGGTGGCCGGCATCCGGGAGATGTTCGCGCTCTTTCAGGACATGGATGTGATGCGCGGTGGTGGGCACGCCCGAACCGCGCTGGTCGAGTACATGCAGAGCTATGTTCTGCCCTTGCTCAAGCGAGAGCACGAACCGGCCGTTCAGGGCGCGCTCTATGAAGCCGCAGCGGAGCAGTCGTACCTGGTGGGCTGGATGGCATACGACGATGGCGAGCACGGGCTAGCCCAGCGGTACCTCATCCAGGCGCTACGCCTGGCGCAGGCGGCCGGCAGCGCTGCTCTCGGAGCGCACGTACTTGCCGGCATGTCCGATCAGGCGAACCTACTCGGCCACCCCCGTGAGGCGCTGATGCTGGCTCGCGCCGGCCGGCACGGTCTGGCCGAAGGTGACTCTCCTGCCTGCCTCGCTGATCTTCACATCCTTGAGGGGCGTGCACTCGCAGCTCTCAGAGAGTCGTCCGCCGCCGCTGCGTCGGTAGTCAGAGCCGAGCAGGTGTTTGGGCGGGTGATTCACGACGACGAACCAGCCTGGGCGAAGTTCATCGACGCGCCGTACATCTTCGGCGAGGCTGCGCACTGCTTCCGCGACCTCGGCCAGCCTTCAGAGGTTGAGCGCTTTGCCAACGAGTCCGTCGCTGGCGCTCAGCGGCAGGGGCGCGCCCGCCGGGGGGCGCTTAGCGAGGCAGCACTCTCGATTGCTGACCTCGACCGGGCGAACGTTGAAGCCGCCGCGTCCCGGGCAGCACGCGTTGTTGAGCTTGCCGCGTCGGTCAATTCGACGCGTGCTATCGAGACCGTGCGTGATCTGTTGGGGCGTATGCAGCCGTTCGGCGCTGTCCAGGAAGTTCAGCGTTTTGAGGCAAAAGCCGGAGCATTGTTGGGCCTCGCTGCTTAGCGCCGCTATGTCTATATTCCCTAGCTAGGCTACTCAGGGTTAGGTGGGGTGAGAGGTAAAGGATCATTTCCTTCCACCCACGATGGAACTGTTCGCCCTGCCTGGCTGAGATATCTCTTCAGCAGCTTGAAATGGAATTCCCGCAAATTCATGATGGGGTTGGGGTCGCTCAACTCGTAATTCGCTGAAGCAACGAATGCTGCTTCAAATGCTCTAAGTTCCACCTCATCGGCACCCCGGTCCCTGGCTTCTATCCAGCACTGACTGGCCTGTTGAATCCCGACCGATCCCAAGAATATTATGTGAGTTAAAGCCTCTATCTGACGTTCGGACGCCTTGTTGGCTGCTTCTTTCGCCTCTTGAAGGCGTGCCGCTACCGTCTCTCTCTTTTGGGCATGTTCCTCCTTGTCGGGAATATCGTTGATGAGTTGCTTTAGTTTTTCAATATCTGTTCTCTTGGATGCAAGCAACTTGCTTGAGCGCCAAAATTCGATGTAAGTATCTCGACGAATGTCGTGTGTCCGGTTCTCTCGCTCCCTCCCATGCTCCGCTTCCCGGAACTCCCGATCACGACTTAGCTGATCCTGTCGAGCCTTTTCGTTCTCGGAAGCCTGGATTCGGAGTAGTCTCTCTCCATTCCGCTTCTGATACGAGGAGGTGATCCAGCCCGCCGAGATGGCTGCGGCCAAAGTTCCACCCGCCGGAATCGCTAGTTCCCACCACTGCGCCATATGGGCAACCTACCTATACCGCGCAAGGCACCCCTAGATGGGCATCAGCGCGCCAGCCACCTCTGAGCGGGATCGTGCCGGTCCGCTCAGAGGTGGCTGGCCGTCGTCAGCAGACAGTCAGCAAGACTGGTGACAGAGGTTGGTAGTCATTGACACGGGACGGCAACGCCTTGAACGTAGACGCCACTCGCTGGCCTTGCGGAACACCCGTTGGTCAGCTTGACCCGCCTTTGCAAGGCAGGGGTTAGGGGTTCGAGTCCCCTGGGCTCCACCAGCACTTTCCCCGGTTGATCTCGGTCCGAGTACAGCCATCCGTACAGCCAAGCCGGTCACGCCGTCCCCTCCTCGCCCAGCACACGATCGATGGCTGAGGCAGCGTGACGAGCCCGCGCCGGCAGGACATGGCCGTAGGTGTCGGCTGTCATCCGGATTGTGGAGTGCCCGAGCAGCTCCATGACGGTCCGCAGCTCCTCGCCCTGGTTTAGCAGGAACGTGGCGAAGGCGTGCCGCAGGTCGTGCAGATGCAGCCAGTCCAGCCCGGCTGTCGCGCGGAGCTGCTCGAAGCGACGGTTGACGTTTCCGAGGTTCCATCGCGGTGCCGATCGTGCTGGCGAAGACCAGGCCCAAATCTGACCACACCTCTCCGGCGGCGAGCCGCTCCTTGGCCTGGCGTACGCGCTGTGCCTCCAACGCCCGAACAGCCAGCGCCGACAGCGGCAGCGGACGGGCCGACCGGTGCGTCTTCGGTGGCACGAACACCAATCCGTGATCCGTTCGCTGGAGCGTCTGCCGAACGAACAGCGCCTTTCCCGGCAGGTCGACATCCGACCACCGCAGGCCCAGTAGTTCAGCCCGTCGCACCCAGGCGAGCCGAGCGGGCCAGGGCCAGGGCGACAAGCTCGTTCGTCCAGTAGGGCGCTCCACCTTGTCACCCTGGCCCTGGCCCGCTCCACGGTGTGTGGGTCGGCGGGCAGACGGGATGGCAAGCAAGGTGACAGCGGTGACGATCTCAGTAGGATGCTGCGATGTCTCGACCAGTGATCTTCGACCTCTTCCATACCTTGATCCACGGGGCTGACGAGGAGCGCGACCGGGTAGTCGGCGAAATGGCGGTCATGGTCGGCGTTGCTCCGGCCGAGCTGGTCGCCGCGTACCACGGCACCTGGCGGGACCGGCTGGTCCGGTGGGACGTGGAGGAGACCATTCGCATCCTCGCCGGACGCCTCGGCGGCACACCGACCGACGCGCAGGTGGTACGGGCCGGTCAGCATCGGCGAGCCCTCGGACGCCGGGTGCTGAACAGCGTCTCGCCCGCCACCCTCGACGTGCTCGACGCGCTACGCGCCGATGGTCATCCGCTGGCCCTCATCAGCAACGCCACCTCGGACACTTCCGAGCCGTGGCCGCAGAGTCCGCTTGCCCGACGGTTCGATGTCGCGATCTTCTCCTGCGATGTCGGGCTGGCCAAGCCCGACCCGGCGATCTATCACCTTGCTGCCGAGCGCCTGAGGGTCGAGCCGGCGGAGTGCTTCTTCGTCGGCGACGGCTCAGACGGTGAGCTGTCCGGGGCGGCAGCGGTCGGTATGACCGTCTTCCGGACCACGGAGCACAACGACACCGACCCCAGCTGGGGCGGGCCGGTTATCCATACCTTGGGTGAGTTGCCCGCCATACTCCGAGAGCTATCCAAGGTCATGGAGCGGGCCGAGTAGAGCGGTCAGTACAGCCACTCGTACAGTCAAGCCCGCCGACGGATACCGTCCCGGGCCGATGGCAGGCGACACGGCGGGCAGCTCAGCGGTAGTCACCGACCTAGGAGACAGCCGTCTTGATCTTTGCAAGGCAGGGGTTAGGGGTTCGAGTCCCCTGGGCTCTACCACATGGCATTAACGAAGATGTCAATCTCGTGGTGCCCGCGAAATGCAGCTGAGCTGCGGCAACGCAGTTCCATCCCTCTGGGATTCGTTCACCGATCTTGTCGCGTCTCCGAGCGGTGGCCCTCTTCGCCGGTCAGATCGTGGAGGCCTGGCTGAGACGGAGGACCGCCAGCGCGGTCGCGAGGGTGCCGAGTAGGAGCCGCAGGGCTCGTTCGGGCGTCGGATGCCATCGCCTCGGTTCCCTGGCTGATGATCACGTCGAGCACTCCAGGCCTCACCTCTTCCTTCATGACCCATCGAATCGATAGCTTTGGTAGATGATGAAGAAGGTTGACGAGGCGGCGTACGACGCGTTGCGGCTCCGGCAGTGGCAGGCCGGGCGAGCCGGTGGCTTTTCCCGGCGCACGTTCCTCTCGTTGGCCGCCGCGGCCTCGGCGGGAACCCTGCTGCGCCCGGAGGCGGCGTTGGCGGAGACGCCGGGGCCGATCGTCAAACCGTTGCCGTCCGAGCTGTTCACGACGTTCGGGTCGAACGCCGAGATGCGCTGGTCCGCGATGCGCGACCAGGGCTATCTGGTGCCGGTCGACCGGTTTTTCGTCCGCGACCACACCAGCACCCCGATCATCGACACCGGCACCTGGCGGTTGACCGTTGACGGTGCCGGTCTGCGCGGTGGGCCGGTCGAGTTCAGCCTGGCCGAGCTGCGCCAGTTGCCGAGCGAGATGGCGATCACCGCGATCGAGTGCGCGGGCAATGGGCGCAGCTTCTTCACCACCCAGCAGGGTCAGAGCGTCACCGGCACGGCGTGGACGCTCGGGGCGGTCGGGGTCGCACGCTGGCGCGGCGTGCTGCTGTCCACTGTGCTGCGCCGGGCCGGTCTCGCCCGCCGGGCGGTCGACGTGATGCCCTCCGGGCTCGACCCGACCTACGTGACCGGCGGCGTCGACCTTGGCCACGTGCGCCGTCCCATGCCGGTCGCCAAGGCCCTATACGACGTGCTGCTGGCATACGAGATGAACGGTGAGCCGCTGCTGCCCGACCACGGCCACCCGGTACGCCTGGTGGTGCCGCACTGGATCGGGGTGTCCTCGATCAAATGGGTGGGCCGGATCGAGGTTTCCGACCAGCCACTGTTTTCGCCCTGGAACACCCAGTTCTACCGGCTCTTCGGTCCCGGCTATCCCGACGAGGGGCAGCCGTTCGACAAGCAGGTCGTCAAGAGCGCCTTCGAGCTCGACTTCGGTGCCACCGTCCTGGCCGGCCGCACCGTGCGGCTGACCGGTCGCTCGTGGTCGGCCGGCGGCCGGATCCGGCACGTCGAGGTCAGTACCGACGGCGGCCATCACTGGCGGCGCGCCCGGCCAACCGGCCCCGACCTCGACGGTGCGTGGCAACGCTGGGAACTCGATTGGAAACCCACTGTCGGCAACCACGAGCTGCTTGCCCGAGCCACCGATGTTCGCGGCAATACCCAGCCCGAAGTCGCCCGTTACAACACCCTCGGCTACCTCTTCGACGGCGTGGTCCGCCATCCCGTATCGGCTGTCGCTGGCTGAGCTGTTCGACCCGGCTGTCGATCTCCGGCCGTCTGGGTTCCGGTGGTCCGCACCGGCTCCGCCGACGCATCGTCGCCGGCCGGGCGGGCCGGTGGGCGGGC
>NZ_JAEVHL010000107.1 GCF_016803395.1 Micromonospora tarensis
TCCGCTGGAACGCGACGAAGAACAGGAAGACCGGCAGCAGCGACAGCACCGACATGGCGAACATCGGCCCGACCGCGCTCTGGCTGGTCGAGTCGATGAGCATCCGCTGGAACGCGACGAAGAACAGGAAGACCGGCAGCAGCGACAGCACCGACATGGCGAACATCGGCCCGACCGCGCTCTGGCTGGTCGAGTCGATGAACAGGGTCAACGCCACCGGCACCGTGTAGTCCTCCAGTTGGGACAGGAAGACCAACTGGCGGAAGAAGTCGTTCCAGGTCCAGATGAACGAGAAGATCGCCGTGGTGACCAGTGCGGGGCGGCTCAGCGGCAGGATGATGTGCCGGAAGATGCCGTACGGGCCGGCCCCGTCGATCCGGGCCGCCTCGTCCAGTTCGCGCGGCACGCCGCGCATGAACTGCACCATCAGGAAGACGAAGAACGCCTCGGTGGCGAGGAACTGCGGAATGAGCAGCGGCAGGTAGGGCCATTCCCCACCGACCAGCCCGAGCGTCCGGAACAGGATGTACTGCGGCACGATCAGCACGTGCGACGGCAGCAGCAACGTGCCGATCATGACGGCGAACCACATGCCGCGCAGCCGGAACCGCAGCCGGGCGAAGGCGTACGCGGCCAGTAGGCAGGAGAGCCCGTTGCCGACCACGGTGAGCAGGCTGACCATGGCGCTGTTGAGGAAGAACCGGCCGAAGCCGACGTCGAAGTTGGACCACCCGGCGGTGTAGTTGCCCGGGGTGAACCGCTCGGGCAGCAGCCCGATGTTGTTGACAATCTCCTCCTGGGACTTCACCGACGTCCCGACCATCCAGATCAGCGGGTAGAGCACCACCGCCACGATCACCACCAGGATCAGCAGCCGCAGCACGGACCGGCCGCCGGTGCGCCGGCGCGCGTGCGGCGGCGCTGCGGTCGGCGCGTCGGCCGTCGGGGTCACCGTCACCATCACCGGTCCTCCCCGTCGGAGTAGTGCACCCAGAACCGCCCGGTGCTGAAGAAGATCGCGGTGATCACCGCGATGGCGAGCAGGAACACCCAGGCCATCGCCGAGGCGTAGCCCATCTCCAGGTCGGTGAAGCCGGTGATGTAGAGGTTCAGCGTGTACATCAGGGTGGAGTCGACCGGGCCGCCGGTGCCGTTGCTGAGCACGAACGCGGCGGTGAAGCCCTGGAAGCCGTTGATCGTCTCCAGCACCAGGTTGAAGAAGATGACCGGGGAGAGCATCGGCAGGGTGACGTTGCGAAACTGCCGGAACCGCCCGGCCCCGTCGACCGACGCGGCCTCGTACAGCTCGGTGGGCACCTGCTTGAGCCCGGCCAGGAAGATCACCATTGGCGCGCCGAACTGCCAGATGGCCAGCACCATCAGCGTTTCCAGGGCCCAGTCCGGGTCGTTGACCCACGGTCTGCCCTCGATGCCGAAGAGGCTCAGCAGCGAGTTGAACGCGCCGTCGCGGTTGAACATGTTGACCCACACGATGGCCAGCGCGACGCTGCCGCCGAGCAGTGACGGCAGGTAGAACAGCCCACGGAACAGCCCGACGCCGCGCCACGCGCGGTTGAGCAGCAGCGCCACCCCGAGGGCGGCGGCCAGCTTCAGCGGTACGGCGATCAGCGCGAAGGTCAGCGTCACCCGCACGGCGTGCCAGTACGACGGGTCGGCGGTGAACATCCGCCGGTAGTTGGCCAGCCCCACCCACTCCACCTCGGAGAAGGGGGTGAGGATGTCGTAGTTGGTGAAGCTCAAATAGAGCGACAGCAGCATGGGGATTGCCGTGATACCCATCAGGCCGATGAGCCACGGCGACAGGAAGACGTACCCCGCCAGACCTTCGCTGTTCCGGAGGCGTCCGGGCCCACGCCGCTCAGCGTGGGCCCGGTCGGATCCGGGGCCGCGTCGGGTCGGGTCGGGAGCCGTGGTCAACGCCACGAACAGCTCCTCTCCTCGCCTCGCGGCGTCAGGCGATGGCGGACTTGCACGCCTCGATGAACTGGGTCGCGGCCTCGGCGCTGCTGGCCCGGCCGTACTGGGCGTTCTCGGCAGCCTTGATCAGCTCGGACTTGACCTTGCTGTGCCCCTTGATCGGCACCTGCGGCGACTTGCCGAACTTCTGGGTCAGCTCCGCCTCGACGGCGATGGACTGCTTCATGGCCGGGTCGGTGGTGTCGTCGCTGACCACGCGGCGCAGGTCCAGGTTGGACGGCAGGCCACGGTCGGTGCCGAGTAGCTTGACCGCCTCCACGTCGTTGTTCAGGAAGTTGATCACGTCGACCGCGACGTCCCTGTTCTTGCTGCCCTTGAACACCGACCAGTACATCGAGGCCCGCGCCCACTGGGCGCTCGGATCACCGGGGTACGCGATGACGCCCAGCTCGTCCTTGGTGTTCTTCTTCAGGTCCGGCATCTGGTTGGCCCAGACCCAGGAGGTCGCGGCTTTGCCGGTGACCACCAACTGCTTGGTGATGTCGGTGGCGTTGCCCTCGTGGATGACGTCCGGGGTCGGGGTGGCCTTGCGGTCCCGGGCGCCCCTCCACAGGTCGAACCACCTGGTGACATCCTCGGCGGTGAAGCCCAGCTCCTTGCCCTGGTAGAGGTCCTTGCCCTGCTGCCGCAGCCAGACCCAGAGGGCCTTGTAGTCGGCGCTCGGGTCCTGGGTGCCGGGCACGTTGGTCTTGGCGGTGACCTGCTCGGCCCAGGCGATGTGCTCCTCCCAGGTCATTCCGGTGGTGGGCTCGGGCAGGTTGTGCTTGGTCAGCAGCGTCTTGTTGTAGACCAGGCCCTGGGTGTTCTCCCCGGCGGCGAGGCCGGCGAGTTTGCCGTCGACCACGCCGTACTGCCAGAGGCTCTCGGGGAACTTGGAGGTGTCCAGCTTTCCGGACTTCTGGTACGAGGTCAGGTCGAGCGTGCTGTTGCGGGCCGCGTACTCGGCCAGGTAGTTGTCGTCGATCTGGAACAGGTCCGGCGGGTTGCCGCCGGCGGTGAGGGTGGCCAGCTTGTCGAAGTAGCCCTGGTTGGCCTGCCAGGTCTTCTCGAAGGTCACGTTCGGGTGTTTCTTGGTGTAGAGCGCGAGGGCGTCCTCGGTCAGCTTGGCCCGGGCGTCGCCGCCCCACCAGAAGATGGAGAGCTTCACCGGGGCGTTCGGGTCGGCGGCGCCGCCGTCGTCGTCGCCGCACGCGGCGGCCCCGAACAGCAACGGTGCGGCGACCGTCACGGCGAGCAGGCCGCGCAGCAGGCGGCGCCGGGGCAGCGGGGTACGGTGGGCGCGCCCGACGGGCGCGTCAGTGGTGAAGGGCGTTGCGGGGTGCATGTGCGCTCACTCCTCGGCATTAGGAGGCGACGGCGTCACCGGTGGCCACGGTCGGGTCGCCCGGGCCCGCAGGGCAATGCGGGTCCGGGCCGGGCGGTGCGGCCAGGGGACGTGCCGGACGGGCGTGCGGGCCCGGGCCGGTCGAGTCGCGGATGACCAGGTCGGTCTGGAGCATTACCTGTGCGGTGGTGCGACGGATGCCGAGCGCCGTGCCGGCACCGGGCCCCCGCGCGCCGCGCGGTGACTCGATGTCCTGTTGCAGCAGCATGTCGACGGCCGTCCGGCCGGCGGCCCCGGTGGGCGTGGCCACCGTCGTCAGTTTGGGGCGGGTGAGCCGGCTCAGGGTGATGTCGTCGACCCCGACGACGCTCACCTCCTGCGGCACCCGGACCCCGAGCGCGTCCAGCCCCTCGATGAGGCCGATCGCCATCAGGTCGTTGTAGGCGAGCACGGCCGAGACACCGCTGCGCCGCACCTGCTCGGCGACGGCGGAGCCGCCGATCTCGGTGGGCGCGTTCGGGCCGAGCACGGTCAGCTCGGCGCCGCCGGATCGGGCGGCCGCGCTGGCGGCTCGGCGCATCTCCCGGTTGGTCCACGAGCTGCGCGGGCCACCGAGCAGGGCGATGCCGCGGTGCCCCAGGCCGATCAGGTGCTCGATGGCCGTCCGGGCACCCTGCCCGACGTCCATCAGCACGCAGGGCAGACCGGCCACCTGGCGGTTCACCACCACCAGTGGCACCTCACGGCTGAGCTGCTCGATCAGGCTGTTGCTCATCCGAGGGCTGCACAGCAGCACCCCGTCCACCTGTTTGGCCAGCGCGTGGACCAGCTCCTCCTCGGCGGTCGGGTCCTCGTTGGTGTCGGCCACGAAGACGTGGTAGTCGCGGTGCCGGGCCTGACTCTCCGCTGCCTTGATCAGCGGCGGGAAGAACGGGTTCGCGATGTCCGCAATGATCAGCCCGATGTTGTGCGTCCGTCCGGTGATCAGGGCGCGGGCGGCGCGGTTCGGGCGATAGCCCAGATCCTCGGCGCACGCCAGCACCCGTACCCGGGTCTCCGGGTTGACCAGGTGCGGAGCGGAGAAGGTGCGGGACACGGTCGAGATGTGCACACCGGACGCCCGGGCGACGTCCCGGATGGTGACTGGCACGGCGGCCCCTTCGTCCGATGTGGTGGCGGTCACGCGGGTGTGGCCCATTAATGCAAACGGTTGCTCCACTGTCAACGGTGAATGGTTGCAGTCGTGCTACGTCCGCATGTCGCTCGGTCACTTGTTGCCGTACAAAGGCTGACAAACAACACCGATACCGCCGCCATCGTTGACGCGATCGGATCGATCGTGATTACTTCATTGCAAACCTTTGCAGCATCACGAGAGGGACCGCATGGCACCGAGAGCCGCCGGCCGGGCCCGGTACGCCGTCGTCGGCACCGGGGCGCGGGCGGAGATGTTCGTCCGGGCGCTGGTGCTCGACCACGCCGACACCACCGAGCTGGTCGCCTTCGCCGATGTCAACCAGGCCCGGATGGACGCGCACAACCGCTGGCTGGTCGAGCTGGGTCACCGCCCGGTGCCCACCTACCCGGCCGGCGACTTCACCGCCATGCTGGACTCCGAGCGCGTCGACGTCGTCCTGGTCACCAGCGTGGACGTCACCCACGACGAGTACGTGGTGGCCGCGCTGCGCGCCGGCCGGGAGGTCGTCACCGAGAAACCGATGACAGTGGACGTGCCACGGTGCCGACGGATCCTGGACACGGTGGCCGAGACCGGCGGGCGGGTGACTGTCGCGTTCAACTACCGCTACAACCCGCTGCACGAACAGGTCCGCCGACTGCTCGCCGAGGGCGCGGTCGGCGAGATCGGCTCGGTGCACTTCGAGTGGCTGCTCGACGTCCGCCACGGCGCCGACTACTTCCGCCGCTGGCACCGCGACAAAGCCACCTCCGGCGGGCTGATGGTGCACAAGGCCAGCCACCACTTCGACCTGGTCAACTGGTGGCTGGCCGCCACCCCCGTCGAGGTCTACGCGGCCGGCCGGCTCTTCTTCTACGGCGCCGACGGCCGCCGGCACGGCTACGCCCGCGACTACGACCGGGCGCACGGCTCCCCCGCCGCCGCCGACGACCCGTTCGCCCTCCGGTTGGACGCACACCCCCGACTGCGTGAGCTGTACCTCGACGCCGAGGCCGAGGACGGCTACCAGCGCGACCGCAACGTCTTCGCGCCCGGGGTGAGCATCGAGGACGACATGGCGGTGCTGGCCCGCTACTCCACCGGCGCGACGATGACCTACCACCTCACCGCGTACGCCCCCTGGGAGGGTTACCGGGTGATGGTCAACGGCAGCCGGGGCCGGCTGGAGCTGGAGGTCACCGAGAACGACTTCGTCGACCGGGGCACCGTCGGCGCGGTCAAGGGCGCCGCCCTGCACGGCACCGAGGCGCCGGCCGAGGGCGGTGGCGCGACGCTCACAGTGCGCCCGTTCTGGGCCCCGCCCCGGCAGATCCCGGTGCCCGGCCGCAGCCGGCACGGGCACGGCGGCGCGGACGCCCGGATGACCGGAGTGCTCCTCGGCGGGGAACCCGACCCGCTGGACCGCGCCGCGACCGCCGACGACGGCGCGTTGGCCCTGCTCACCGGCCTGGCCGCGAACCGGTCCTTCGAGACCGGTCAACCCGTCCACGTCGCCGACCTGCTCACCGCCCGCTGACCCAGGAGACGAGGAGTCCCACCCCGTGCCGACGTTCGACCACACCGACCTTCTGCTGCCTGCCGAACCCGGCCAGCGCGCGCTGGCCCGGGAGCTGTACGCCCTCGCGGCGGCGCAACCCATCATCTCGCCGCACGGCCACGTCGACCCGGCCCTGCTCGCCGAGGACCGCCCGTTCCCGGACCCGGCGCAGCTGCTCATCGTGCCCGACCACTACCTGACCCGGATGCTGCTCAGCCAGGGCGTACCCCCGGCGGAGCTGGGGGTGCCCAGCCGCGACGGCAGCCCGGTGGAGACCGACGGGCGGGTGATCTGGCGGCGCTTCGCCGCGCACTGGCACCTGTTCCGGGGCACCCCGTCGCGGCTCTGGCTGGAGCAGACCTTCCGGACCGTGTTCGGGGTGCACACCCCGCTCGGCCCGGCCACCGCCGACCCGCTCTACGACGAGATCGCGGCCCGGCTCGCCGAGCCGGACTTCCGGCCCCGGGCGCTGTTCGAGCGGTTCGGCATCGAGGTCCTCGCCACCACCGAGTCACCCCTGGACGACCTCGGCCAGCACGCCAAGCTCGCCGCCGACGGCTGGGGCGGGCCGGGCGGCCGGGTGGTCACCACGTTCCGCCCCGACGACGTGGTGGACATGGAGTTCGAGGGCTGGTCGACGAACGTGGACCGGCTCGGCGAACGGGCCGGCGAGGACACCGGCACGTACGCCGGTTATCTGGCCGCGCTGCGGGCCCGGCGGGCCGCGTTCATCGCCGCCGGCGCGACCTCCTCCGACCACGGCCATCCCACCGCGCGCACCCTGGACCTCACAGCGGCCGAGGCCGAGCGGCTGTACGACAGGGGTCGACGCGGCGGGGCCGACGCCGCCGACGCGGAGGCGTTCCGGGCGCACATGCTCGTGGAGTTCGCCCGGATGTCCCTCGACGACGGCCTGGTGATGCAGCTGCACCCCGGCGCGGTGCGCAACCACAACCGGTGGTTGCACGCCCGGCACGGCCGCGACGTCGGCGGCGACGTCCCGCAGGCCACCGAGTACGTGCACGCGCTCGCCCCGCTGCTGGAGCGCTACGGCAACGACCCCCGGCTGAAGGTGGTGCTCTACACCCTCGACGAGGACACCTTCACCCGTGAGCTGGCGCCCCTCGCGGGCGGGTACGCGGCGCTGCTGCTCGGCGCGCCCTGGTGGTTCCTGGACTCCCCGGAGGTGCTGCGCCGGTTCCGGGAGGCGGTCACCGAGAGCGCCGGCTTCTACAACACCACCGGGTTCGTCGACGACACCCGGGCGTTCTGCTCCATCCCGGTCCGCCACGACGTGGCCCGCCGGGTGGACGCCGGCTTCCTGGCCCGGTTGGTCGCCGAACACCGGCTGCCGATGGACGAGGCCGCCGAGACCATCGTCGACCTGGCGTACCGGCTGCCCAAGCGGGTCTTCAACTTCGGAGGCGGCGACAAGTGAGCGTCACCATCACCTCGGTCGAGGTGCACGACGTGCGGTTCCCGACCGCCGCCCGGGGCGACGGCTCCGACGCGATCAACCGCGGCGACTACTCGGCGACGTACGTGGAGTTGGGCACCGACGCCGGCCCGGTCGGCGCGGGGTTCACCTTCACCAACGGCCGGGGCAACGAGATCACCTGCGCGGCCGTCCGGGCGTTGGCACACCACGTGCGGGGTCGGACGATCGAGGAGATCGTGGCCGAGCCGGTGACGTTCTGGCGCTCGCTCAGCGCCGACGTGCAGCTGCGCTGGCTGGGCCCGGAGAAGGGCGTCATCCACATGGCGACCGGCGCGCTGGTCAACGCGGTGTGGGACCTGCGGGCCACCCTCGCCGGCAAGCCGATGTGGCGTTTCCTCGCCGAGCTGCCCAGCGAGGAGCTGGTCGCCAGCGTCGACTTCCGGCACATCCGCGACGCGCTCACCCCGGACGAGGCGGTGGCCATCCTCGACAAGGGCTTGATCGGAGGGGATGGCCGGCTCGCGGAACTCGAGCAGAGTGGTTTCGCCTCGTACACCACCTCGGTCGGGTGGCTCGGCTACCCGGACGACAAGGTGCGGGCGTTGACCCGGCAGGCGTACGACGACGGCTGGCGGGCGATGAAGATGAAGGTCGGCGGCCCGCTCGACGACGACCTGCGCCGGGCCCGGATCATCCGGTCCGAGATCGGCCCCGACGCGCTGCTGATGATGGACGCCAACCAGGTCTGGGACGTCGACGAGGCGATCGCCGCGATGACCGCGTTGGCCGAGGTCGACCCGTACTGGATCGAGGAGCCCACGCACGCCGACGACATCCTCGGGCACGCCCGGATCGCCCGCGCGGTGACCGAGCTGACCGGCGGCCGGTGCCGGGTCGCCACCGGTGAGGTGGCCGCCAACCGGGTGATCTTCAAGCAGTTGTTGCAGGCCGAGGCGATCGGGGTGATGCAGATCGACGCGTGCCGGGTCGGCGGCGTCAACGAGGTGCTCGCCGAGCTGCTGCTGGCGGCGAAGTTCGGGGTGCCGGTCTGCCCGCACGCCGGCGGTGTCGGTCTCTGCGAGTACGTCCAACACCTGGCGATCTTCGACTACCTGCGGGTCGGCACGGCCCTGGACGGTCGGATGATCGAGTACGTCGACCATCTGCACGAGCACTTCGTCGATCCGGTGCGCACCCGCGACGGCCGTTACCTGCTGCCCGAGCGACCCGGTTACAGCGCCACCATGAAGCCGGCGTCGATCGCCGAGTTCCGCTTCCCGGACGGTCCGGCATGGCGGTGACCGTCGGCGCGTCCCGGCTCGGCCTGGGCATGCTGCGCCGGTTGCCCGCCGACGCCCGTCCGCTGATCCGGCCCGGCACCGTGCCGACCGGAATCGTGCACCTGGGCCTGGGCGCGTTCCACCGGGCACACCAGGCCGTCTACACCGAGGCGGCGGTCGGCGCGGCCGGCGGTGACTGGGGCATCGTCGGCGTCGCCCCGCGCAGCACCGCCATCGTCGATGCGCTCGCCGCACAAAACAACCTGTTCAGCGTCAGCACGCTCTCCGCCGCCGGCAGCGCCACCCGGGTGGTGGGTGCCCTGAGCGGCGTCCGGCACGCTCCCCGCGACCCGGACGCCGTGGTGGCGCTGCTCGCCGACCCGGCGGTGCGCGTGGTGACCCTGACCATCACCGAGAAGGCGTACCAGCTCGACCCGGTGACCGGCGACCTGTCCCCGGACGCGGCGCTCGCCGCGGACCTGACCGGCGGCGGGCCGCCGCGCACCGTGCCGGGGCTGCTGCTGCGCGGGCTGGCCGCCCGGGCCGCCGCGGACGCCGGTCCGGTGGCAGTGGTCAGCTGCGACAACCTGCCGGCCAACGGGCGTCGACTGCGCGGCATGCTCGACCAGACGGTCGGTCGGGCCGGCGGGTGCCGGCCGGGCTGGTCGACTGGGTGGCCGACAACGTCACCTGCCCGGGCACCATGGTGGACCGGATCGTGCCGGCCAGCACCCCGGAGACGATCGAGGTGGCGCGCCGGGCGCTCGGCGTGACCGACCTGGCCGCGGTGGCCGCCGAACCGTACGCGCAGTGGGTGATCGAGGACGACTTTCCCGGCGGCCGGCCGGGCTGGGAACACGCCGGGGCGGTGCTCACCGACGACGCCGGCCCGTGGGAGCGGTTGAAGCTGCGCACCCTCAACGGCGTGCACTCGGCCATCGCGTACCTGGGGGCGCTGGCCGGTCGGGAGACGATCGCCGAGGCGCTGGAGATCGCGCACCTGCGTGATGTGCTGCGCCGCCTGATCGCCGAGGACGTCGCCGCCAGCTTCACCCCGCCGGACGGGGTGCGGGTGGTCGACTACGGCGAACAGGTCCTCGCCCGGTTCGGCAATGCGGCAATGCGGCACCGCACCCTCCAGGTGGCGTTGGACGGCTCGCAGAAGCTGCCGCAGCGGGTGCTGCACACCATCGCCGACCTGCGCGCGGCCGGCCGGTCCGCGCGCTGGGGCGCGCTGGTCGTGGCGTCCTGGCTGCGCTTCGCGCTGGGGTACGCCGACGACGGCCGAGCGTTGCCGTTCCAGGACCCGCTGGCCGGGCCGATCCGGGCCGCGCTCGACGCCGGCCCGCAGACGCCGACCGGCGCGGTCGACGCGGTCTTCGCGCTGCGTGAGGTCATCCCGGTGGAGGTGGCCGAGGACGAGGAGGTCCGCGCCGACGTGATCGCCTGGTTGAGCGCGCTGGAGCGACACGGCGTCGAGGCCACCCTGGCCGGTGTCCGGTGAGCCGGCCGTCACCGGCCGGTGCCCGATGAGCGGGCGGACACCGGCCGGTGCCCGGTGACCGCGGTGACGTCGCCGCCACGGGTGGCGGTGGTCGGCGCGAACGGGCACGGCCGCTGGCACCGGCGGGTGATCGCGCCGCTGCACGCCGCCGGTCGGTTGCGGCTGGTCGCCCTGGTCGACGTGCGCCCGGTGGAGGACGACCCGGCCGCGCCGGTGCCGCCCGGAGTCGAGGTGTTCACCGACCACCGGGCGATGCTCGCCGCCACCCGGCCGGAGGTGGTGGTGATCTGCACGCCGCCGCACACCCACCTGGCGATCGCCCGCGATGCCCTGGCCGTCGGTGCGGATCTGCTGCTGGAGAAGCCGCCGGTGCTGTCGCTGGCCGAGCACGAGGAAATGGCCTGGGCCCTCGCCGCCGCCGGCCGGGTGGCCCAGGTCGGCTTCCAGGCGCTCGGCTCGGCGGCGCTCACCGCGCTGACCGACGCGCTGGCCGCGGGCCGGCTGGGCACCGTCACCGGCATCTCCACCGTCGCCGCCTGGCAGCGGCCGGACAGCTACTACGCCCGCTCCCCCTGGGCCGGGCGACGGAGCCTGCACGGCATACCGGTGCTGGACGGGGCGTTGGCCAACCCGCTCGCGCACGCGGTGATGCAGTGCCTGGCGATCGCCGAGGCGCTCGGCGGGGCGACCCCCTGGCCGGTCTCGATCGAGGTGGAGCGCTACCGGGTGCGGCCGATCGAGGTGGAGGACACCGCGGTGCTGCGGGTCCTGTTCCGCGCCGGCCCACCGGTGCTGGTGGCGGTGACCCTGGCCGCCGAGGAGTTCGTGCCCGGCGAGGTGGTGGTGACCGGTACGACGGGGCGGGCGGTGCTGGAGTACCCGACCGACCGGTTGCGGCTGCCCGGCGACGTGGTGACCCGCCGCGTACCGGGACGGCTGGGCCTGTTGGAGAACCTGCTCGCCCACCGGGTCGACCCGGCGGGCGTGCCGCTGATCGCACCGCTGGCCCGGACCGCGCCGTTCACCGCGCTGCTGGACGCGCTGCGACCCGCGCCGGAGCCCCGACTGCTCGACGGCGATCTGGTGAGCACCGTCGGCGACGGCGGGGAACGGGTCCGCCACCTCCGGGGCGTCGTCGACGTGCTGCGCCGGGCGGCCGAGCGGGGGGCCCTGCCGAGCGAACTGGCGGTGCCGTGGGCGGTCGCCGCGTACCGCGCCGAGCTGCCGGGATAGCCGGACAACCAACCCGCACCATCCCCCGAACGGAGCCAGTCATGCGCACAACCCTCGCCGGCGCCACGGTGCTCGCCCTGCTGCTCGGCGCCGCCCCGGCCGTCGCCGCCGCCCGCCCCGACCCGCTCTCCGCCGATCGGCTCTCCTGGACGGCCCGCCAGCTCGGCCGGCAGATCCTGCCCGAGCGGGACGGCTGGGCGGCCGACGGTGCTGGCACCACCGGCGGTTCGACGGCCGCCCCCGAGCGGACCCGGGTGGTGCGCAACCGGGCCGAGCTGGTCGCCGCGCTGGGTGGCGACAACGCCGGCAACTCCACCGACGCCACACCGAAGCTCATCTACGTCGACGGTGCCATCGACGGCTTCGAAGGGCCCGACGGCACGCCGCTGAGCTGCGCCGAGCTGGCCGACCCGGCCTACCGGTTGGACGCCTACCTGGCCGCGTACGACCCGGCGGTGTGGGGACGGGTGCCTCCGAGCGGGCCGCTGGAGGAGGCTCGGGTGCGCTCGGTGACCAACCAGACCCGGCAGACCCAGATCAACGTCGGGCCGAACACCACGATCGTCGGGCTGCGTGGCGCTCGACTGACCGGGCTCACCCTCATGATCGACCGGGCGTCCAACGTCATCGTCCGCAATCTGACCCTCGTCGACGCCCGGGACTGCTTCCCCGCCTGGTCACCGACCGACGGCGAGGCCGGCAACTGGAACAGCCAGTACGACCAGATCTCGGTACGCCGCAGCGAGAACGTCTGGGTCGACCACAACACGTTCACCGACGGCGACAACCCGGACAGCGCCCAACCGACCTACTTCGGTCGGCCGTACCAGGTGCACGACGGGTCGCTGGACGTCACGCACACCGCCAGCCTGGTCACCGCGTCGTGGAACCGTTTCACCGGCCGGGACAAGCTGCTGCTGATCGGCTCGTCCAACACCGTCGGTCCGGACGTGGGCCGGCTGAGGGTCACGCTGCACCACAACCTCTTCGACGGTGTCCTGCAACGGCTGCCCCGGGTGCGCTTCGGGCAGGTCGACGTCTACAACAACCACTACCGCCTCGGTGGCGACGGCTTCCAGTACGCGCTCGGCGTCGGCGTCCAGTCGGCGATCCACGCCGAGAACAACTTCTTCACAGTGGACCCGTCGGTCGACCCGGCCGACCTGCTCTACGACTGGGGCGGCACCGCGCTGACCGAGCGGGGCTCCTGGGTACGACAGGGCGGCGGCCCGGCCCGACCGGTCGACCTGTTGGCGGCGTACAACGCGATTCACGACCCGGATCTCGGGGCGGACGCGGGCTGGACGCCCACCCTGCGCCACGGCCCTGTGCTACCGGCGCCGCTGGTCCCCCTCCTGGTGGGCCCGCTCGCCGGCGCCGGTCGGCTGCCAACCTGACCAACCAGCCCGCGCGGGATCTCGTCGTCGGGTCCGCGACGTTCGGGCTCATCGATCTGGGGAAGATCGGCTATAAGTGACGCATGGACTTCCCGCCGCACCTGGGCAGCATGCCGATGCACGCGATCACCGAGATCCACGGTGAGCCGGGCCTGCTGGAACGTTTCCGGCTGGAGGTCCAGCAGTTCGACCAGGACGCTCGGGCGCGGTTGACCGCCGCGCTCGACCTCGCCGCCGAGCTGCACCGCGACGATCGACGCGTCCGCGAGCCGTACCTCAACCACCTGCTGCGGGTGGCGATCCGGTTGATGCACCACTACCAGGTGCGCGACGTGGACGTGATCGTCGCCGGCCTGCTGCACGACGCCGTCGAGGACCACCCGGCGGAGCTGGCCGACGGCGACGCCGGCACCGACCAGACCGCTGCCGCGCTGGCGACGCTGGCCGCGCGGTTCGGGCCGCGGGTGGCCGCTCTGGTCGCCGCCGTCACCAACCCGGTGTACGACCCGGAACGGGACCGCAACACGCAGTACCGGGAGCACCTGGCGGTCAGCCTGGACCGGGAGCCCTGGGCCCGGGTGATCAAGGTGTCGGACTTCACCGACAACGGGGTGGGTGTGATCCACACGGTCGGGCCGAAGGTCGTCTCGTCGGCCCGGAAGTACCGGCCGCTGGTGCCGCTCTTCCGGGACCTGATCGGCCGGCCGGACACTCCGCTGTCACCGGCGGTGAAGCGGCACATCTTCGGCCAGCTGGACCTCGCCGAGGAGCGGTTCAGCGCCATCCTGGACCAGCCCGCCCCGAACTGACCGGGGTCGCGTCACTCGACCGGGTTCCGCGACAAGTTCTCAGATCTGCGCGACGACCGGCACGGAGGGCACCGTCGGCCTGTCCGGGGCTACCCTCGGCGGCGGCTTCGGCTTCCTCACCCGCTACCTCGGGATGGCCTGCGACAACCTGATCGGCGCGGAGATCGTCGTGGCGGCGGGCGCCGACGGGGCGAAGGTGCTCGAGGTGGACCCATGGAACCACGCGGACCTGCTCTGGGCGCTGCGCGGAGCGGGCAACGGCAACTTCGGAATCGTCACCTCCCTGACCTACCAGGTCGCCCCGCTCACCAGCGTCGCCTACCTGCAGGTGAGCTGGCCCGGCCTCGGCGACCTGCACGAGGTCTTCGACACCTGGCAGCGCGTCGCGCCCTTCACCGACCCCCGCCTCGGCACCCAGGTCGAGGTCCACCCGACCGAGATCCTGCTGTTCGCGGTGCTCGCGGACGGGTCCGAGGCAGCGGCGAGGAGGTTGTTGGCGCCGATCCTGTCGATCGGCAACCCCACGGTCACGGCGCAGATCGGCGGCTGGGGCGACGTCTACGCCGGCTTCCAGATCCCGACCGCGGACGAGCCCGCCAACTGGAAGTTCTTCTCCCAGTTCACCCGCGAGCCGTTCCCGACGAAGGCGATCAGTGTGATCCGCGAGTTCATGGAAGACTCCCCTTCGCCCGACAGCAACTTCTTCACCCAGGCCTTCGGCCGCGGGGCGCAACGGCAGGAGCCGTTTGGTGGCGGGCCTTCCCGCACCGCGACGCGCTCTTCTACTCCGAGCCCGGCGTCGGCTGGGGCACCCGCGGCGAACCCGACAGCGACGACGCCGTCACCCCGATCGCCCAGACCTGGATCGCCGAGTTCAGTCAGGCGCTGCGGCCCTACGTGGACGGAGCCTACGTCAACGTGCCGAACATCGGCATGGCCGAGTGGGAGACCGCCTACTGGGGGCGCAACTTCCCCCGGCTGCGCAAGATCAAGGCGAAGTACGACCCGCACAACGTCTTCCAGTACGAGCAGAGCGTCCCGCCCGCGACGCACTGACCCGGACGACCGGCGGGGCTGGGCGGCGGTCAGCAGGGTGCGGCCTCGCTGAGGACGACGCGCAGCGGGTGCGGGGCGCTGGTGGCGAGGTTGCCGAGCACGGCGAGCAGCAGGGCGTACTGCCCGCTCGGCTCGTCGACGAGCAGCTGGCCGGCGTCGGTGACCAGCACCGTGAGCGGGCCGGTGTCGAGCCGGTCCCGGAGCACGTCGGAGAGGGCGTCCCAGGTCTCCCCCAGGTACGCCGGCAGGGCGAGCGCCGCGGCGAGCGCGGCGAACAGCCCGGCCCTGGTCCGGGTGTCCGCTCCGGTCAGCACCACCGCGCCGGGCAGGTCGAGGGCGTCGTCCCGGCGGACGATCAGCCAATCGGGCGTCCGACCCGCGTCCTCATCGACCATCACGTGCCTCCTGATCAAACCGGAACGAATTCTGACGGGACGACGACGGGGGCCGCCGGCCGTGACCGGCCGGCCCACGGGTCGGTCAGAGCCGGTAGAAGTCGGTGTAGTGGTTGGGCGAGAACCAGGTGACCCCGGTGCTGCGGTTCACCACGATCCGGTACGCGTCGCGGGCCGCGCCCTGGGTGCGCGGGTAGACGTCGTACTCGTAGTAGGTGGCGTTGGCGGGCAGTTGACCCTCGTAGTTGTAGAACCGGCCGCCGGCGAAGTTGGCCAGGCCGCCGCTCCAGGAATACCACCCGCGGCTGGTCGGGAAGCCCTTGGCGGACCATCCCGAGCGGGCGGTGCGCGCGTCGGCACAGCGGCTGACGGTGCACGAGCCGTAGACCGCCGCCGACGCGGAGTCGGTCAACCGGGGGGCCACCACGGACGGGCCGACCAGCGCCGCGGCGACCATGGCGAAGAGCAGGGTGAGGGTGGTGGTATGCCGGCGGATCGCGCCGAGCGTGGCCAGCGGGGACACGAGGGTGGACACAGGTTGCCTCCAGACCGTCCAATCCATCGATCCGAATCGTTGTCGGATCGGACCCAGTCTCACCGCTGCGGGTCGGTGGCGACACCCCTCGGCACCTCAACTGCTCCACAATGCTCGGTTAACCCCGGATGATCCGCTCCCCCGGGCCGCCCGACCGGCAGCAGCACGAGCATCCCGACGCTCGCCCACAGGTAGGCGTTCGCGCCGACGAATCCCACCGGCCCGGCCCAGCCGTTGCTGAACACCCAGACCAACCCGCTGCACAGCACCAGGTACCCGAGCGCCCCGGCGTAGACCCGGCGGATCGCCGCCCGGTCCGTCGGCGGCCACGGCAGCGTGGACGCGACGAGCACCACCAGCGCCGGCACCAACCACACCAGGTGGTGCACCCAGGTGACCGGACTGACCAGGCACGCGACGACGCCGGTCAGCGCGAAACCGGCCCGTTCGTCGCCGACGCGCACGGCCCGGCGCACCCGCACCGTCCACACCGCCAGCGCGGCGGCGACCAGCAGCAGCCACAGCCGCCGGTCCGGGTGCACCGGGTCCAGCCGGGCGACCATGCCGAGCAGGGACTGGTTCGACACGTACTCCAACCGGCCGACCCGGTCGGTGTCCCACAGCGCCTCGGTGAAGAACGTCCGGCTGGCGTCCGGGGCGAGCGCCACCGCGAGGACGGTCGCGCCGGCGGCGCTGCCGACGGCCGTGGCGGCGGCCCGCCACCGCCCGGTGACCAGCAGGTACCCGACGAACACCGCCGGGGTGAGCTTCACCGCGGCGGCCAGCCCGACGCCGACACCGGCCAGCCGGCTGCCCCGCTCCAGCAACCACAGGTCCAGATAGACCAGCGCCACCAGCAGCAGGTTGACCTGCCCGAAGCTCACCGTGTCCCGGACCGGGTTGAGCCCGGCCAGCAGGCAACAGGTCAGCGCCAGCGCGTACCAGCGGGTCCAGCCGTGCCGCCGGGCCACCGGGTCCACCAGCAGCCGCAGCAGGAACGCCACCGCCAACACGGTGAGCAGCAGGTTCGCCACGATCGTCGGATACCACTGCAGCGCCGCCATCGGCAGCATGCTCACCGCCGCGAACGGCGGGTAGGTGAAGCCGTAACCGTTGTGGGTGGTCCACCCGTACAGGTCGCCACCGCGCGCCCAGTGCCCGACCGCGCCGTGGTAGACACCGACGTCGAACCAACCCCGGTGCCCGGGTAGCAGCGCGATGGTCACCGCGAGCGCGGCGGCCAACCCGAGCACCGTCACCACCTGCCGCCGGCTCGGGCTCATCGGAGCACCGGCGCGTCGACGGGCGCGGGCGCTCGGCACAGGCACAGCGCGCCGACCGCGAGCAGGGAGCGGACCAGCGGCAGCACCGCGCCGCCCCGGGCGAGCTGCGACTCGGTGAGCCGGCGCCAGACCGCCGTCCGGTCGGTGGTCGGGCTGAGCGTCGTGACGGCCCGCCGGACGATCGGCGCGAGCCGGCCGTCGGCACCGAGCAGCCCGGCCGCCCTGGTCGTGGCGATCACTTCGTCCACCCCGGCCGGGTCGGTGCCCAGCAGCGCGCCGAGCATGCTCACCGGCAGCGCCCCGCCCGCCGCGACGGCGAGCAGCAGCCGTCGCACCGGGGCGGGTTCGACGTCCAGGTCCGACCCGAACTCGAGGATGACGGACCGGGGTGGGTTGACCAGGGTGCCGGTCCGGGCCTCGGCACCGGCCAGGCCACGGGTCAGTCGTTCGACGTCCCGGGGCACGCCGGCGCTCTGCGTGTGCACGAAGTCGACAAGGTCGTTGCCGCGCCCCAGCTCGGGCCGGGCGGCGAGGTATTCGGCGGTCTGCTCCCGGGTGAACGGCGTGAGCAGCACCGCCTGCCCGTCGCGCCGGAGCGCGTCGACCAGCTCACTGAGCGCCGCCGAGCGTGGCCACGGGCGGTGCGCGACGACCAGCCGGTGTC
Organism: Micromonospora tarensis; assembly: GCF_016803395.1. Lineage (GTDB taxonomy): Bacteria > Actinomycetota > Actinomycetes > Mycobacteriales > Micromonosporaceae > Micromonospora > Micromonospora tarensis. The sequence continues at coordinate 17,652 of NZ_JAEVHL010000107.1, forward strand.
GACGGGTGCCGACCAGGCGCAGCAGCACCCCGACCCGGGCGTCGTCGAGCAGGTGCGCGTCGTCGACGAGCACCAGCGTGTCGTCCTCGACCGGTTCGCCCGGCTGCGGAGCGGTGGTGCGGACGCTGACCCCGGCCTGCCGGTGGACCCGCTCCAGCTCGGCGAGCAGCGTGGTCTTGCCGTGGCCGCCGGGGCCGGCTATGCCGACGGTGAGTGGGCCGGTCGGGTCCTGCGCGACCGTGTCCAGCAGGGCCTGTAGCCCCCTGTCCAGCGTCAGCCGCGAGCCGGCGAGGTCATTCATGATCATTGGGGTCATCCTTCGCGTCCCCGGCTGCGGGTCAGTGCCAGGCGGGGCGGCTTCGGCAGTTCCAGTGGGAGGACCCGGACCGGGGGCCGCGGTGGCGGATCACCCGGCACGGTGGTGCCGTGATGGGGGCGGCGGGACGTCGCAGGGGTGGCCCGCCCGGCCCCGCTGACCGGGGCGGGGACGCGGGCCGGTGCCGGCGGACGAGGGCGTGGCGACACCACCTGGCAGGCGGCCATCGCCGCCCCGGTGGCGGCGGTCAGTTGGGAGTCGGGCTCCACCTCGACGGGGACCGGGAGGGCCGCGCTGATCAGCTCGGTCACCAGCGGGACGCGGGTGGAGCCGCCGGTCAGCAGGACGGCGTCGAGCTGCGCCGGGGCCAGGTCGGCACTGCGCACGGCCCGCAGCAGGAGGTCGACGGTGGCCTGCACGGTCGGGCGGATCATGGCCTCGAACTGCGCCCGGGTCACCGGTATCCGCGCCGGGCCGCTCGGCAGCGCCAGCACCACGTCGGCCGTGTGGTCGACGGTCAGCACCCGCTTGACCCGGTCGCACTCCGCGCGCAGCCCGCGCAGCGCGGCCTGGGTGCCGCGCCGCGCGATCGTGGCCAACTCCTTGGCCAGCACGGTACGGGCGTGCTCGGCCAACGCCTCGTCGAAGTCGGCGCCGCCGATCGAGTCGAGGCCCTGCGGGGTGCCGAACGTCTCGTACGTGCCGCGTGGGGTGCGCCGCACCAGAGCCGCCTCGAAGCTGTTGCCCCCGAGGGCGTAGACCACTGCCGTGTCGCCAGCGAAGCCGCGCGCGGCGTGGCTCTCGGCCACCGTCACCGTACGGGGCAGCAGCGTGACGTGGCGTAGGCCGAGGTCGGCCAGCGCCCGGTGCAGCACGTCGCGCCGGTAGGGGCGCCACCCCGCCGGGTGACTGAGCACGATGGCCTCGGCCGCTTCACCCTCCAGGGCGTGCACCCGTTCCACCACCCACGCCGCCAGCTCGGCGGTGAGCGTCTGGGGCGCGCACGGCTCGCCGCCGAGCAGCACGGGCACGTCGTCGCCGATCCGGTGGACGAAGTCCCTGGTGATGCGGCTGCCGTCGTCGGTGGCGGGCTCGCCGACGTGCAGCGCGCCGTCCTCCGCCAGGCACAACGTGGAGGGCACCAGAGGTGCGCCGGCGCTCAGCGCGACGGCCTCGGGACGGGTCCAGGTCGCGCCGCGCCGCCGCGCCACGGCGGCGGCCGTGTTGGTGCTTCCGATGTCTATCCCCAGGACGTACGGCATCGTCTCTGTCTCTCCCCGTGAGTTGGCCGATCGGTGGCGATGGCGTCGGTTGCCCGACGACCCACCCCCGGCGAAACCCGCGGGCTCCTACGTTCGTACCAGAGATCAGACCCTGGTCGGGACCCTAATCTCGGCGGGACGGTTTCCCCCTGTCCCCCTAACGTACGAGGTGGTCCAGCCCCTAGTTCAACCGACCCGGATGCGGGTCGAACCCCGATGCCCGGGGCGGGCCCCGGCAATAGCGTCAGTGTCGACGTACGACATCCGCCACACCGAGGAGAAACCGGCACATGGACTCGCACCAGACCCTCCACGACTTCGTGCTCGACCTGCTGACCAACCCGGACGCGCGGTCGGCCTTCGACCTCGACCCCGAGGGCGCGCTGCGGGGTGCGGGGCTCACCGACATCACGGCGGCGGACGTGCAGGACGTCGTCCCGCTGGTCGTCGACTACGCGCCGGGCGCGGGTATCGCGCCGTTGGCCTCGCCGGTCGGCCAGCTCGGGCTGGACCCGCTGCTCACCGACAGCACCGATGTGGTGGGTCAGTTGCAGAGCGTGGCGCAGCAGATCAGCATCACCAGCTCGCCCACCGGCGTGGACGTCAAGGCCGGTGTGCTCGGCGCCATCGCGGTCGACCCGTCGACCGCCGCCGCCGGTGTCACCGTGCTGCCGGGCATCGGTCTGGGCATCGGCCCGCAGGGGCTCGACACCGACCTGGCCGGGGTCTCCGACGTGGCGCACACCCTCGACGCCGACGTGGTGCAGCCGGTGGACGCGATCGCGGACCCGATCGTCGGTGACGTCACCGGCACCGTCGGCGACCCGACCGGGGTGCTCGACGGCACCGGCTCCGGCCTGCTCGGCGGCGGCCTGACCGATGGTGTCCTTCCCGGCACCACCGGTCACGTCGGCGGGGTGGTGGACTCCCTCGGCCTCAACGACACCCTGGGCGGGCTTGGCCTGGGCCACGGCGACGGCCTGGTGGGCGGCGTGGTCCCGCCGCTCGACGTGCCGTCCGCGGTGGGCGGTGTCACGCACCAGGTGGACGGTCTCCTCCCCGGCGTCACCGGCACGGTCGGCGACGTGACCGGCGGTGTCACCGACGGCGTGCTGGGCGACGACTCGCACGCCACGTCCGACCACGGGTTGCTGGGCATCACCGGGGGTCTGCTCTGACCCGGATTTCCGGTCGGAGCGAAGGGCCGGATCGCCTCGGGCGATCCGGCCCTTCCCGGTTCCACCTACGGCTCCTCTTGATAATTGAGCCGAAATCCGCACACTTGGTGCGGTGATGGCCGGGATCTGGTTGGACGTGCTGGACGAGATCGCCCGTACGTGCAGTGCGCACGGTCGCGGTGACCTGCTCCAGACGGTGCGGCAGAAGCGTGCCCAGCTGCTGGACCCGACGCTCCGCGTCCTGGTCATCGGCGAGCCGAACCAGGGTAAGAGCCAGCTGATCAACGCGATCATCAACGCTCCGGCCTGCCCGGTCGGCGACGGTCGCACCACTGTCCTACCGACCGTGGTGCGGCACGCCAAGGTGCCCTCCGCGGCGGTTGCGCAGGCGCCGCCACCAGCGCCGGGCCGCCCCGCCGGCACCGCCGCCGCGGTGACCGTCGAACGGACCCCGGTGGCCCTCAACGAGGTCGCGGCGGGCGTGGCCGGCAT
>NZ_JAEVHL010000108.1 GCF_016803395.1 Micromonospora tarensis
GTGCCCTCGCCACCGGTGGGACGCTCGGGAGCGGCGGCCGGGCTCTGGACCCCGGCCGCCGGCGTGCTGCGCACGATGGGCGCGGCCGGGCGGGACTGGTCGGTCGGCGGCGGCGGGGGTGCCGAGATGGGGGTGATGGTCGGCGTCGGAGCCGTACTCGGCGGAGTGCTGCCGCCGCCGAGCAGATCGTCGACGATCTGACCGACGCCACCGAGGAGGTCACCGACCGGATCCGCGGTGCTCGACGGGGACGGCGCGGGCGCGGGCGCGAGGGCGAGGGTCAGCGCGAGAACGACGACGGTAGGCATTGGTCCCACCTCCGAGGTGTCGATGTGTCTGGCACCGTACCGCATCGTGGGATCGCGTGGTGGATCTGTCACGCCGGGGCGGGAGCGCGTCCGTTGGCGCGCCCCCGCCCATGGTGTCCATGCTGGTCAGACGGGCAGGCCGCCGACCTGGGTGGAGATCCAGGAGCGGATCGAGGGCAGGTCGACGTAGATGGACGGACCGGTGGCGCAGGTGGAGTTGTTGTTGCCGGCCCGGCTCGTCGCGCCGATCAGGTTCCACACCCCGTTGACCGAGCGCACCTGGGGCCCACCCGAGTCGCCGTAGCAGGCGCCGGAGTTGCCGTTGGTGTTGTTGGTGCAGATCTCGTACGGGCCGTTGATGCCGGAGCACCGGCTGTCGGCCACGATGGAGGTGTCCAGCTCGTTGGCGACCGCCGGGGCCGAGCCGCAGCCCCGGGGCGCGCAGGTCTGGCCCCAACCGATGATCCGGGTGGCGGTGCCGACCGCGCCCGAGGTGCTCGGGATCGGGGCCGGCGCGTACCCGACCGAGCTGGCGAGTTGCAGCAGCTTGACGTCGACGCTCGGGTGGTTGACGGCACGGGTCACCCGGACCACGGTGCCACCGCTGGTGCGGTTGACGCTGCCCACCCGCACCGAGGACGGCGTCGGGCAGTGCTTGGCGGTGACCGCCCAGTTGCTCTTGATCAGCGTTCCGGTGCAACCGGAGACGTACACCATGAAGGGGTAGCTCTCCGAGGCCGGCCGACCGCCGACCACCGTCGGGCCGATGTCCGAGCCGCCGTTCCAGGTGTACGTCGTGCTGGCCGGTGCGGCCAGCGTGCCGGCGAACAGCGAGTTCACCCGGCTCGCCTCGGCCGAACTGGGGTTGGCGTTGCGGCAGGAGACCGGGGCGCTGCTGCCGGACATCAGGTCCGAGCAGAGGCCGGTGCGCCGGTCCGGCAGGCCCAGGATGTGGCCGAGTTCGTGGGCGGCGATGCGGTTGCGGTCGTCGCCCTGGTTGACGGCCGTGCGGCCCATCCAGATCCGACCTGAGCCGAGGCCTGTCGGTTGGGCGCGGGGCCAGCCGTCGTCGACGTAGATGGTGATGCTGGCCGGGGTGCCGGGTTGGAGCCGAACGGTGCTGACCCGGCTGTTCCAGATCTGTGCGGCCTGGTCGAAGTTGGTCCGGAACTCACCGGTCCGGCTCGCGTCGTAGTAGACCGTCCGGACGGCGGCGGCCGGCGCGCCGGTGGCGAGCTGCACCCCGGCCGCCGCCAGGATCGCCACCAGCATGGCCAGCGCCGCACGTCTCAGTTGTCGTCGGAACATCACGCACTCCCCTGCGGTCGTCCGGCGACCCTCGGCCACCGGTCATTGACATGTGTCAATGCTAGGTGGTTGGTGGTCGGTCGCTGTCATAGCGGAAGCGTCATACCGGCCCGCTCGGCGGCTGTTACCCAGCGGTTACGCCGCAGCGAAACTCCCGTGCCGAGATCGGACGACGGTTGGCGGCAGAGGGTCACCGGCGCCGTCGCCACGACGTGACCCCGACCATCGAACGGAGGAACCACGATGAGGATCACTAGCGCACTGACCGCGTTGGCGGTCGTCCTCGCCGGACTGGTGGCCGGTGCGGGCAGCACCACCGCGGCGGGCAGCACCACCGCGGCGCCGTACTGCGGGATCACCTGGGGCAGCGCGGAGAAGGCGGCCGGCGCGCTGGGCACCGCGCCGCTGACCGAGGTACGGACCGGACGGCAGGACTGCTACGACCGGGTGGTGTTCGAGTTCGCCGGCCCGGTCGACGGCTACGCGATCGGCTACGGCGAGACGTGGACCGAGGGCGAGGGGCTGGCCCTGTCGCCGTACACCGCCGGCGGCGCGCTGCTGCGGGTCTCGCTGCGCGCCCCGGCGTACGACGACGAGCACCAGGGCACCGTGCCCTACGCGGTCGGCGAGCACGTGGCGAACCTGCTGCGCTACCCGACGCTGCGCGACGTCGTCTTCGGCGGCAGCTTCGAGGGCTACAGCACCTTCGCGATCGGCGTACGGGCCCGGCTGCCGTTCCGGGTGCTCGTGCTCGCCGGCCCCGGCACCCACAGCCGGGTGGTGCTCGACGTCGCCCACCAGTGGTGATCGGAGGCGGCCGGCTCGCTCGGCCGTCCGCCTCACGTGGGGCGGACGGCCAGGCGAGCACCAACCGGGTATGAGTCAGACGTGCAGGGTGGGCCGGTAGGTGAGTTCCAGGGTGCGACCGTCGAGAGTCCGACTCTCGACCAACTCCAGGTCGAAGTCGGGCGCGCCCTGGAAGATCGGCTCGGTTCCGGTCTGTCCCGTGATCACCGGAAAGAGCGTCACCTGGACGAGGTCGACCAGCCCGGCGGCCATCAGCGCCCGGTTCAACGACAGGCTGCCGTGCGAGCGCAGAGGCACCTCGGACTCCTCCTTGAGTCGGGCCACGACGTCGACGGCGTCACCGCGCACGACGGTCGCGTCCGGCCAGTCGAGGGGGCCGTCCAGCGTGTTCGACACCACTGTCGCCGGCAGGTTCCTCATCCGGGTCACCCAGGCGTCTCGAACGTCGGACTCCTCGGTGCTCGCGGCCAGCATCTGCGCGAACACCCGGTACGTGTTGGCGCCGAAGACCATGCGCTGCTCCGCGTCGTAGCCGGACAGGCGGTGCGCGAGCAGTTCGGGGCCCTGCTTACCCCAGTAGCCGCCCCAGTTCCCGCTGCTGGTGCCGAAGCCGTCGAGGCTGGAAAAGACGTCGACGGTGTAGGTGGCGGTCATGATGCTCTCCATTCACGGGTGAGTTCGGTGCGACGGTTCTGCAGGTAGGCCCGCTCGGTCTCGTTGGTGGCCAGTGCCGCGGCCTGGTCGTACGCGGCTCGGGCCTCGTAGTTCCGTCCGAGCCGGGCCAGCAGTTCGGCCCGGGTGGCGGGCAGCCGGTGATAGCCCGGGAGGTCGACGCCCTCCAACGCGGCGAGAGCCACCGCAGGCCCGTGTACCTCGGCGACGGCGACCGCACGGTTGAGCGCGACGACAGGGGTCGGCACGAGCGCGAGGAGCTGGTCGTAGAGTGCCAGCACCTGCGGCCAGTCGGTGGCGGCGCCGTCGGTGTGCACCGCGCTGATTGCGGCCTGGATCTGGTACGCGCCGGGACGGTTGCGGCGCAGACACCGGCGGACCAGGTCGTGGCCCTCGGCGATGAGTGCCCGGTTCCACAATGCCCGGTCCTGGTCGGCCAGCAGCACCAGTTCGCCGGTCGTCGGGTCGAGCCGGGCCGGGCGACGCGCCTCGGTCAGCAGCAGCAGGGCGAGCAGGCCCAGGACCTCCGGCTCGTCGGGCATCAACGCGGCCAGTTCGCGGGCGAGGCGGATCGCCTCGGCGCACAGGTCCGTTCTGATCAAGGGACCGGCGGTGGACGCGTAGCCCTCGTTGAACATCAGGTAGAGCACGGTGAGCACCGGCGGCAACCGGTCTGGCAGCTCATGTTCGGCGGGCACCCGATAGGGGATGGCAGCGTCGCGGATCTTCTTCTTGGCGCGCACGATCCGCTGGGCGACGGTCGCCTCCTGGACCAGGTAGGCCCGGGCGATCTCCGGGACCTCGAGGCCGCCGAGCAGGCGCAGCGTGAGGGCTGTTCGCGCCTCCGGGGCGAGCGCCGGGTGACAGCAGGTGAAGATGAGTCGTAGTTGGTCGTCCCGCACCGGTCCCACCTCCTGGGGCTCGTCCTGGTGATGCAGCAGCAGGGCCTGGGCGTGCCGGGCCTCGCGGGTCGACTCCCGGCGAAGCCGGTCGACGGCACGGTTGCGTGCGGTCGTCACGATCCAGGCGCCCGGGTTCGGCGGCGGGGTCTGCCACTTCTGCAGAGCTGTGGTGAACGCGTCCTGGACGGCCTCCTCGGCGAGGTTGATGTCGCCGAGGAGGCGGGCCAGGGTGGCGACGCAGCGGCCGTACTCCGCGCGATAGATGTTCGCCAGGTCCATGTCGGGCGACCGGCTCCTGGTCAGGCCTGGGACAGGTCGTCGAAGGGGCGTACCTCGACCGGGCCGCAGGCCGCCGCGCACCTCTCGGCCCAGGCCAGCGCCGCGTCCAGGTCCGCGCACTTGATGACCCAGAACCCGGCGATGTGCTCCTTCGTCTCGGCGAACGGCCCGTCGCTCATGGTGGTGGTGCCGTTGTCGGCCCGGACGACGGTGGCGCTCTCCGGTGACGTGAGTCCCCCGGCGAAAACCCAGGCGCCGGCGGCCTGCATGTCGTCGTTGATCCGACCGGTCTCCCTGAACATGGTCTGCATCTCCTCGTCGGACGGCGTCGGCGCGCCCTCGACGAAGTGCACGGACAACAGGTACTGCTTCATGACGATCCTCCGGTTAGCGCGGTGGGTGGGATGACGGCAGGTCAGGCGGCCAGGCGGCGTGCTATAGCGGGGATCACGATCACGGCCGCGACGAGGTGGGTGAGCATCAGCAGCGCCTTGGTGGCGGTTCCGGCGTCGGCGATCGCGTCCGGCACCAGGGACAGGGCCGTCAGCAGCACAGTCGTGCGGACGAACGTGCGCCGCGGGCGCCGGGCGAAACGCGCCAGCAGCGCGGCGAGGACCACGCCGATCAGCGAGAAGACAGCGGTCAGCACGCCGAACCCCGTCACCGGGATCGGGGCGCCGCCCATGTCGAGGCTGATCCCGGCCAGGTTGCCGGCGGCGGCGACGGCCATGGTGGCGAGGCTCGCGGCGACTGTAACGGCGACACCGGTCCGGATCACCGTACCGACGGTCGACGCGGTGGCGTGGGTCGTGTTCGCAGTGGCGGTCATCGTGCCCTCCAGTGGGTGTGCGGCCCGTTGCGATGCCGGGCTCTCACCAGGGCTACGAATTGCACCGGACCCGATCGACAGCACGCCCAAGATTTTGTCGAGAATTTTCGACTCCGGCGTGAGACGAGGCAGTCTCGGGTCATCACGGACGAGCCCGACCACCGATTCTCGCCACACGGCCGGCCGCGACACCGCACACCGACTGGCGTGCGGTGTCGCCGGGTGGTTCGTCAGTAGTTCACGTAGGCCGCACCGCGCGGTGCCCGGAGTATTCACCGCCGGCGACCAGCCAGCATCGAACCGGTAGGCCTCAGAGCGTGCGCTGGTACTCCTCCCAGGTCCGCTTCGGGCTGACCGCCGGCCCGTCATCGGCGCCCCGGTTGGCCAGGCCGTTACGACCGAGGTAATAGTCGCCCGCCTGGTTCTGCGCGCCTGTCGACTGGTCGGTGTCGGAGAGCGCGATGGCGTGGATGTGGTAGCCCCAGTCCCCCTGCTCGGGGGTGCGCAGCCACGCGGCGAAGCCGACCGTGCGCAGTCGACGCAGAATGTCCGTCCGGACGGCCGAGGAGAGATTGCTGACCGAGAGGTCGAGCGCCCCGCCGCCGTCGTGCGTCCCGGCGGAAGCGCCCACACCGCTGCTGTACGAGCCCTGGGTGATGCCGAGCTGACGACCGAGGAGGCGTTCGGCCTCGAACAACATCGACCTGGTGCGGGTGTTGACCTGCGCACCGCGCAGGGTCACCACGCTGCCGGGCGAGATCGCTTTGACCACTGTGTACCGCCCCTCGCCGAGCGAGCGCAGCGACGACGGGCCGGGAAGGCCTGTCGCGTCGAGGCCGGTGTAGCCGAGGGACCGCTGGTACGCCGCGTACGCGGCGATCGTGCTGGTGCCGAAGTGCCCGTCGACGTACGACGACGACAGCAGCCCTCTCGCCTGGAGTGCGCGCTCCACCAGCAGGACGCTCTCCTTGGCGCCCTCGGTGAGCGCGGTGTCCGCCCGACGCGGGTCGATCTGCGCCGCCCTGATCAGCGCCTCCATGTCCAGCTCCGGCAACGCGGCCGCGGCCGGGCCGGCCAGCGGTGCGGCACCGACCACGGCCGCGCCGGCGGCGACGAGCAGGCTTCTTCTCGTGACCACTCTTCCTCCGTAAGATATTGACCGACTCATCTCGAACAGATGAAGGTAGTCTTCAATGCGGAAGCCGAGTTGTCACCCCGCCCGGGCCAGATCCCACCGGACGATCTTCCGCTAGCTACCCGAGGCCTGCTGGGCCTGACCGGCCGCCTCTTCGACCGTTTCTTCGGTCAGGTGCCAGACCTCCCGCATCGGGGCCCACCAGTCCCCCGAGCCGGGCTCGGCGATCGACTCCTGACACGGGTCGGTCAGCTTCCACCACTCCTGCGTCTGCGGGTCTGCGGCGATCAGCCGCTGGTCGGCCTCGTAGTCGTCCCCGACGTACTCGTAGTAGCCGAAGAGCAGGTCGCCGTGGAGAAAGATGGTGTAGTTGCGGAAGTTCGCCTCGCGCAGCGTCTTCTCGACGCTCGGCCAGACCGCGGCGTGTAACCGCAGGTAGGTCTCCCGCTGCTCCGGGCGGAGTCGGATCACGCAGCCATGACGTTGCACGTCGTGCCCTTTCGTGTGAACTGGTTCAGGGGTGCCGAAAGCCACCTGACCGTAGCGGTTGGACGGTCCGGCTCGGAGGGGCCGGCCGGCCGCCGATACCGACCGTTTCGCCAGGACTGCGCACCGTCGCTGCGGGTCTACCCTCGGGTGATGGAGGGCCGCGTGCTGGTGGTCGAGGACGATGCCTCCATCCGGGAGGTGACCGCCCTCGGTCTGCGCCGGGTCGGCTTCCGGGTGGACACCGCCGTCGACGGGCGGCAGGCGCTGGCGGCGTTCCGAGCCCACCCGGTCGACCTGATCGTGCTCGACGTCATGCTGCCCGGCCTGGACGGGCTGGAGGTCTGCCGGGAGATCCGGCGCACCAGTCAGGTGCCGATCCTGATGCTGACCGCGCGCACCGACACCCTCGACGTGGTGGTGGGTCTGGAGTGCGGCGCGGACGACTACCTGCGCAAGCCGTTCGACCTGCCCGAGTTGGTGGCCCGGGTCCGTGCGGTGCTGCGCCGGATGAGCGTGCCGTCCCCGTCGACAGTCGTCGAAGTCGGCGGCCTGGAGATCGACCCGGGCGGCTTCGTGGTCCGCCGACACGGCCGGGAGCTGGCGCTGACCACCACCGAGTTCCGCCTGTTGCTGGAGCTGGCCCGCCGCCCCGGCCAGGTCTTCACCCGGCAACTGCTGCTCGAGCTGGTCTGGAGCCACGACTTCCTCGGCGACTCCCGACTGGTCGACGTCGCTGTGCAACGGCTGCGCGCCAAGATCGAGGACGACCCGGCGCGGCCCCGGCTGATCCGGACCGTCCGCGGCGCCGGCTACAAGTTGACGGCGGGCTGACGGGAGGGCGGCCATGGCCGGACCAGCGGTGTTCCCCGGCCGCCTGCGGCGCCGGCTGACGATCGCGTTCGTCCTGGTCGCCGGCGTCTCGGCCGGGCTGCTCGCCGGCGGGACCGGGCTGCTGCTGCGGCAGTCCTGGTGGGACGCGTCGCTGCACGAGGCCGCCGCCGACGCCCGCTACCAGCTCGTGCTCGCCGGGCAGTTCCTCCCGCTGACCGAGCAGCGCAGCACCGAACTGCTCACCAGCTTCGAGGCCAGCGGCCGGCACGTGGTGCTCGTCGACGCCCACAGCGGGCCTCGCACCCGGCGTACGCGCCGGCGCTCGGCACCCGGTTGCGGGCCAGCGTCGCGGCGGGGCAGCTCGGCTACCAGCGCTCCACACCGACGCGGCGTCCCCGGCTGCTGGTGGTCGGCGGGCGCATCCCCGGCTCGACCGCCGAGCTGTACGTCCTCACCGAGGAGGACGACGTCGCCGCCGACCTGGGTCAGCTACGCACCGCCCTGCTGGCCGGCTGGGTGCTCGTGGTGCTGCTCGCCGCCGGGGTCGGCCACACGCTGGCCCGCCGTACGTTGGAGCCGGTGGGTCGCGCCAGCCGGGCCGCCCGCGCGCTCACCGAGGGCCTGCTCGCCACCCGCCTGCCGGTACGCGGGCGCGACGAGTTCAGCGTCTGGGCGGCGACGTTCAACGAGATGGCCGAGGCGCTGGAGGCGAAGATCGCCGCGCTCTCCGCCGCGCAGGCCCGGGAGCGGCGGTTCACCGCCGACGTCGCGCACGAGCTGCGTACCCCGGTGACCGCGTTGGTGGCCGCGGCGTCGCTGCTGCGCGAGCACCTGGACCAGCTGCCCGACGACGCCCGGCCGGCCGCCCGGTTGCTGGTCGGCGACGTGGTCCGGCTGCGGCGGCTGGTCGAGGACCTGATGGAGATCTCCCGGCTGGACGCCGGGCGGGAGCAGGTGGCGATCACGCCGGTCGACGCGTTGCCGCTGCTGCGCGCGGCGGTCACGGCACGCGGTTGGTCGCAGCGGGTACGGGTGACCGGTGACCCGGTCACGTTGCGCACCGACCCACGTCGGCTGGAGCGCGTGCTGGCCAACCTGGTCGCCAACGCGATCGAGCACGGCGGCGGGGAGATCCGGGCCACAGTGGTTCGGGTGGGCCCGCTGGTCGCCTTCGAGGTCACCGACCAGGGGCCGGGCATTCCGGCGGAGCACCTGCCCCGGGTGTTCGACAGGTTCCACCAGGTCGACCCGTCCCGCGCCGGGCCGGGCAGCGGGCTCGGGCTGGCCATCGCGCGGGAACACGCCATCCTGCTCGGCGGTGCGCTGACGGTGCGGAGCGGGCCCGGCGTCGACACCTGTTTCCGACTGGAGCTGCCGCTGGACGGTGCGGCGTGAACCGGCGCGGCGTGGTCCGGGTGATCGGGCCCGGCCTGGTCGCCGCCCTGCTCCTGAGCGGGTGCGGCACCCCGCGCTCCGGAGTGCTCGGTCCGGCGCCCAGGGCGGCACCGTCGACCCCGGCGCCGTCGAGCGTCGCCCCGCCCGTCCCGGCGGTGACCGAGCCGTCCGTTCCGACCCGGACATCGGGCCCGGCGGGGTCGCCCACGCCCGAATCCGGCACCACAGGGCCCACACCGACCAGCACCGCCAACCGCGACACGGTGACCATCGAGCTGTGGTTCGTCCGCGCCGGGCAGCTCGTACCGACCCGGCGGACCCGGCCGGCCACCGTCGCGACGTCCCGGCTGGCGCTGGCCGAGTTGGCCGCCGGGCCCACCTCGGCCGAGGCGGCCACCGGGCTGACCACAGTGGTCCCGCCCGACGTCGAGGTGACCCGGATCGCCGACGGCGTGGCGACGCTGCGGGCCCCGGCCGTCGGGGACCCGGCGCAGCGACGACTGCGTGCGGCGCAGGTGGTGTGGACGCTCACCCAGTTCCGCACCGTGCGCCGGGTCCGCGTCGACGACGCGGCCCCGGCCGGTCGGTCGGACCTGGCGGACCTGCTGCCACCGATCGTCGTCGACAACCCGATCCCGGGTGAGCGGGTCACCGCCCCCCTTGTCGTCACCGGCACCGCTGACGTGTTCGAGGCCACGGTGAGCGTCCGGGTGCTGGACGCCGCCGGCCGGGAGGTGGCCACCGCGTTCGGCACCGCCAGCTGCGGAAGCGGCTGCCGGGGTGGTTACCGGGTGGTGGTGGGCTGGCGAACCGTCCGGGAGCAGCGGGGCACGGTGGAGGTGTACGAGGTGTCCGCCCACGACGGCACGCGGATCAACACGATGGCCGTGCCGGTGCTGCTGGCACCCGGCGGCTGACCACCGGGTTCACCTGGCTGGCCCCGGACCGAAACGCAATCGTTTCGCCCTCGACGTGCGACGCAACTCACGAAACCCTGCATGTTCGGGTGAGCGCGAACTATTGTCGGTACGACATCGTTTCACGGGGGTGCGGGATGCTGGGTGGTCAGCAGGTGGGCGCGGGTGCCGGGGTTCCGGCGGCCCGGGCACCGCGCTGCACCGACAGTGACCTGTTCGCCGTCGTCACCGACCTGCTGCGGGAGGTCGGCTACGAGCGGATGACCATCGACGCCGTCGCCGCTCGCGCCCATGTCAGCAAGGCCACCATCTACCGGCGCTGGGACGGCAAGGCGGAGCTGGTCGTCGCCGCCCTGAGCGACCGGCACGTCGGTGTGCACAACCCACCCGACACCGGCTCCCTGCGCGGCGACCTGATCGAGTTGCTGCGCGCCACGGCCGCGATCTGCACGGCCGACTGCGACCTGATGCAGGCGTTGACCTTCGCCATGCGCACCAACCCCGAGCTGGAACGCCTGGTGCGCCACCAGGTGCTACCGGCCGGGCGGGTGGCGAGCACCGCCATCCTGGTCCGGGCCGCCGCCCGAGGGGAGATCCCACCGGAGGCCGGCGAACGGGAGCTGTTCCACGACCTAGCGCCCGCGCTCACCATGTCCCGCATCGTCGCGCACGGCCTACCCGCCGATGACGCGTTCCTCATCCAGGTCGTCGACCAGGTGCTGATCCCGGTGCTCCGCTATCGGCAGGACCGTCCGTCCCAGGCCTGATCCACCGACTCCTCGCAACACGGAAGGCTTCACCATGCCCGGAACCACCTCGACCGCTCCCGGCGCGCCCAGCGCCGGGCCGTCGACCAGCGCGCCGCACCCGCGGCGCTGGGTCGCGCTGGCGGTCATCGCGGTGTCACAGCTGATGGTCGTCCTGGACGCCACCATCGTGAACATCGCGCTGCCGCAGGCCCAGGCCGACCTGGGGATCACCGACGCGAACCGGCAGTGGGTGATCACCGCCTACACGCTGGCCTTCGGTGGCCTGCTGCTGCTCGGTGGCCGGATCGCCGACTACTGGGGGCGCAAGCGCACCTTCCTGGTCGGCATGACCGGTTTCGCGCTCGCCTCCGCGCTGGGTGGCCTCGCCACCACCGGCGGCATGCTCTTCGCCGCTCGCGCCCTGCAGGGCGCCTTCGGCGCGCTGCTCGCCCCGGCCGCGCTGGCGCTGCTCACCGTGCTGTTCACCGAGGCCACCGAGCGGGCCAAGGCCTTCGCGGTGTACGGCGCGATCGCCGGCGGTGGATCGGCTGTCGGTCTGCTGCTCGGCGGCGTACTCACCGAGTACGCCGACTGGCGCTGGTGCCTGCTGGTCAACATCCCGGTCGCCGCCATCGCCATCGCCTTCGCGCTCCCGCTGGTGCCGGAGAGCCGGGCACACGGCAACACCCGCTACGACGTGCCCGGCGCGATCGTGGTCACCGCCGGCCTGGTCTCCCTGGTCTACGGCTTCACCAAGGCCGCCGAGGACGGCTGGGACGCGACCGCGACGCTCGGCTTCATCGCCGCCGGGGTGGTGCTGCTCGCCGCCTTCGTGGTGATCGAGCTGCGCTCCAGCCACCCGCTGCTGCCGCTGCGGATCATCCTGGACCGCAACCGGGGCGGGGCGTTCCTCACCTCGACGCTGATCGGCGCCGGCCTGTTCGGGGCGTTCCTCTTCCTGACCTTCTACTTCCAGGTGGTGTTGCAGTACAAGCCGCTCGAAGCCGGTCTCGCGTCGCTGCCGGTCACCGCCGGTGTGCTGATCGCCGCGGGCGGCGCCAGCCAGCTGATGCCACGGCTGGGTGCCAAGCCGCTGATGGTCGCCGGCGCGGCGCTCGCCGCGGTGGGCATGCTGGTGCTGACCCAGATCGACGCGGACACCTCGTTCCTCACCCACCTGCTGCCCGCCCAGGTGATCCTGGGCCTCGGCCTGGGCTTCACGTTCGTCCCGCTGTCCAGCCTCGCCCTGGTCGGCGTGCCGGAGCACGACGCCGGCGCGGCCAGCGCGACGCTCAACGCCACCCAGCAGATCGGTGGCTCGCTCGGTACCGCCCTGCTGAACACCTTCTACACCAGCGCTGTCGCCGCCTACCTGGTCGGCCGGGCGCCGAACCCGGTCACCCAGGTCGAGGCGCTGGTGCACGGTTACCGCGTGGCGTTCGCCTGGGGGGCGGCGCTGATCATCCTCGCCGGCCTGGCCACCCTGTTCCTGGTGAAGGTGCGCAAGGAGGACATCCCCACCGGCGGCACCGTGCACATGGGCTGAGCTGACCGACACGGCCGCCGGCCGGACCGCCCCGACCGCAGGGCGAGCCGGCCGGCGTCCGGTAGCGTCCCGAAGCATCGTCGAGAGATCCGTTTGAGGAGCACCATGTCGACAGCTGCTGACCAGATCATCACGGCTCTGCGCGCGGGCCACGAGGAGCTCGCCGCGCTCGTGCGAGACCTCAAGGAAGACGACCTGCTCCGCCCGTCGGGCGCCAGCGAGTGGCAGGTGTCCCAGGTGCTGAGCCACCTGGGCAGCGGCGCGGAGATCAACCTGGCAACGCTGGACGCCGCCCGTTCCGGCGCGCCCGGCCCGGACGGGGACTTCAACCGTGGCGTCTGGGCACGCTGGGACGCGATGTCCCCGGCCGAGCACGCCGCCGGGTTCCTCGCCACCAACGAACGACTGGTCGAGGCGTACGAGGCGCTGGACGCCGACACCCGGGCCTCGATGCGGATCGACCTTGGGTTCCTGCCGGAGCCGGTCGACGTGGCCACCGCGGGCCGGTTCCGGCTCAGCGAGTTCGCTCTGCACCAGTGGGACGCCGAGGTGGCGTTCAATCCGTTCGCGGCGGTGACGCCGGGTGCGGTGGCGCTGCTGCTCGACCAGATCGGCGGCATGCTGGCCTGGACCAGCCGACCCCAGGAGTTGGCCGGCCGGGAGGCCACGGTGCTGGTCCGGCTGCACGCGCCCGAGCGGACGTTCGGGCTGCGGCTGGGCGAGAAGATCGAAATCGTCGACGCGCCGGAGCGGCCCGACGGCGAGCTGGTGGCCCCGGCCGAGGCGTGGCTGCGGCTGGCGGTCGGTCGGCTCGGACCCGCGTACACCCCGGACGGGGTGCGGGTGACCGGCCCGCTGACCCTCGACGACCTGCGCCGGGTCTTCGCCGGGTTCTGAGTCGCCGCGCGGCCGGTCTCCCGGCCCGCGCGGTTGGTCAACCCTTCACGCAGACCACCTGCTTGAGGTGCGCGACCACCTCGACCAGGTCCTCCTGCTGCGCCATCACCTCGGTGATGTCCTTGTACGCGCCGGGAATCTCGTCGACCACCCCGGCGTCCTTGCGGCACTCCACCCCGGCGGTCTGCGCGGCCAGATCCTCCGTGCTGAACGTCCGCTTGGCCTGTGCCCGCGACATCCGCCGCCCGGCCCCGTGCGAGGCCGAGCAGTACGCGTCAGGGTTCCCCCGCCCCCGCACGATGTACGACCCGGTGCCCATCGACCCCGGGATGATGCCCAGGGCACCCCGGCCGGCCGCGATCGCCCCCTTGCGGGTGACCAGCACGTCCACCCCGTCGTAGCGCTCCTCGGAGACGTAGTTGTGGTGGCAGCTGATCGGCTCGTCGTAGCCGACCTGCGGGAAGTGCTCCCGCACCACACCGCGGAGCACTGCCAGCATGACCGCCCGGTTACGCCGCGCGTACTCCTGCGCCCACCAGAGATCCCGCCGGTACGCGTCCATCTCCGGCGTGCCGGCGAGGAACACCGCCAGGTCCCGGTCCGGCAGGTCGACGTTGTGCGGCAGCTTCCGGGCCACCCCGATGTGCCGCTCGGCCAGCTCCTTGCCGATGTTGCGGGACCCGGAGTGCAGCATCAGCCAGACCCGACCCTCGTCGGCACCGCCCTGCTCCAGGCAGACCTCGATGAAGTGGTTGCCCCCGCCGAGGGTGCCGAGCTGCCGCCGCGCCCGCGTCTCCAGCTGCGCCACCCGCCGGTCCAGGCCGGCGAACCGGCGCCAGAAGTCGTCCCAGCCGGCCTGCTCCAGGCCACGGACCCGACGCGGGTCGACCGGGTCCTGCCGCTGGACGAAGCCGACCGGGATGGTGGCCTCGATCGCCGACCGCAGCCCGGCCAGGTCGTCCGGCAGGTCGGCGGCGGTCAGCGAGGTTCGCACCGCCGACATCCCGCAGCCGATGTCGACGCCGACCGCCGCCGGCGAGACGGCCTGCCGCATCGCGATCACCGAACCGACCGTGGCGCCCTTGCCGAAGTGCACGTCGGGCATGACGGCGACGCCCTGCACCCAGGGCAGCGCGCCGATGTTGCGCAGCTGCTTGGCGGCCTGCGGCTCGATGGCGTACGGGTCGGTCCAGACCCGGACCGGTGCCCGAGTACCGGCGAGGGGGGTGAATCCCATCGTGGGTTCCTTCTGTCGAATGGTGACCGAAAATGGTCAGGCGTGGTGCGCGGATACGAAAGGGCCGCCCGATCCCGGTGGGATGGGCGGCCGGCGGACGCGTGAGCGTCGGCGTCAGTCGCGCCACCCCGGCATGCCCCGCAATGGGCAGTAGGCACGGGTGTTGGCGGTGCTCCGCGCAGGGGCGTCGGCAGGGAGCAGCCGCCAGCGGGCATCGGTGCGGACGCGACGTGGCATGGCGTACTCCTTCCGGAACGAGTGGTTGACCGTGCACCGACGAGAGTAGGAGGGCGGCGGTGTGTCCGCAATGGATATCGCCGCCGCCCGGCTGGTGGTGCGGGTCAGGTGTCGTAGCAGCCGTCCCAGGGCGGGTCGAACCCCAGGTCGTCGGGGAGGAGTTCGGCGTGGTCCGCGCCGTCGTACTCGTGGGACCAGTCGACCAGCCCGAAGACGTGCCCGTCGACCTCGACCTGGAACAGCCGGATGGCGATGTCGGCGAAGACCCGGCCGGGCAGCGCGTCCAGCCACTCGGTGAGGCGTGCCTCGGCCCGGTCGATGGAGGCGTCCTCGTGCTCGCTGGTGCCGGCGAACCAGATGCCCCAGTCGGTGTGCGCGCCGTCGGCGTCGAACCGGTGCAGCACCGCGTACCACCGCTTGTGGCGGTACCAGTCGTCTTCGGCTCCGGCACCGTCGGCGAGGGTGGCGGTGACGGAGCCGAAGAACTGCCCCTTGTCGTAGTGGCCGATCGTGCGGGTGCGGTAGTCGGGCTCGTGCGCGATCGGCACCAGGTCGGGAATCGCCATGGCCCGGGAGGCTACGGCAGGGCTATGACTGCGGCACCAACCGGAAGGACTGGGCGGCGGTGCCGTTGCAGGCGTACTGGACGAGCTGGACGCTGTCCGCGGTGGACGCCGCCGGCACGTCGAGACACTTGCCGCTGGCGCGGTTGACCAGCCGGTAGTAGCCGTTGCCCTCGGATTCGGCCCGCCACTGCTGGTTGTTGCCGCCGCTGTAGGACCAGAGTTGGATCGGCGCCGAGTCGGCGGTCGACCGGTCCTTCACGTCGAGCACCTGGGCGCTGTTGGTGCGGTTGTTGACCCGCAGGTAGCCGCCGCTGGTCGGCACGAACTGGTACTGCTGGGCGGCGCTGCTGTTGCAGGCGTACTGCTGGATGGCCGTGCCGTTCGCGCTGGCGGCGGCCCGCGCGTCGACGCACTTGCCGCTGCCCCGGTTGACCACGGTGTGCCAGGCGGTCGGCGAGATCGAGCCGTCCGACGGCGGGGGCGTGGTCGGGGGGACGGTGCCGACGCCGGCAAGCCAGTGCAGCCCGTCGATCAGCAGCTGGTTCTGCTGCGGGCTGTCGAAGGTGGAGGAGAGCCCGGTGTTGGTGCTGTAGTTCATCGCGTTGTGGCCGAAGTTGGCGTACAGCATCTTGTACTGCCGGTTGCTCCATACCAGCGGGTAGTAGCCGCCGTACCAGGACTGGTTGGGGTCGGTGCCGACCGGGAAGCTGGACGGGTCGACCGAGGCGAGGATGTCGATGTTGGGGTTCTGCCGCAGGTCGTTGCTCCAGGAGTACCACTCGCTGATCGACGACGGGAACGTCGCGGGCAGGTTGCGGGTGGCGGCGTGGGTGCGGTTGTCGGCGCGCATCGTGACCCGGGTCGGGCCCCAGGTGTTCGTCTGGAACGAGCCGGTGCCGAGGAAGGTGTTGTAGTACCAGCTCCAGCTCGACGGGTTGTCGGTCCAGGCGCTGACGTGGAAGCCCAGCCACGCCCCGCCGTTCTGCATGTACTGCTGGAACGCGGCGCGCTGCGCGGTGGGCGGCGCGTCGTCCAGGAACATGACGACCTTGTACTGGGCCAGGTTGGCGGTGTTCAGCAGACTCCAGTTGTTGGTGGCCTCCCAGGAGAAGCCGTACTGGTTGGCCGCCTGCGGGAACCAGGCCCGGGCGTCCTTGACGAAGTCGATGTGCGCGGCGTCCCAGGTGCCGTTGTAGAAGGCCAGCACCTTGAACGTCGGCGCGGCCTGCGCGCTGCGCGCGGCGCTGACCGCGACACCGGCGGTCAGCGCGACCACGAGAGCGACGAACAACGACAGGATTCGTCTGGTACGGGAGGAGAGTTCTGCGATCACCTGATCGTCCCTTCGGTGGGGACGCGCGCCGCCGCGTCGAGGTACATCTGTTCACAAGGTTTACAGATAGACGAAAGGTTATTCCGCTCACCTGATCACGTCAATCGCCGATCGGCCGATCGGGTGGGATTCCTGCGGCAACGGGTACCCCAGCCCGGTGACCAGCCCGGACGCCGTCGACGTCGACCAGCCGCTCGCCGTTGACGTACCCGCCGCACCGCACGACGCCAGCGGCGAGCGGGTACCGATCCACGACCTGGCCGGCCTCGCGCCGCCGGCCAGGTCCGCGCGCCGCTGGACCCCGAGCCGGGTGGTGGCCACCCCGGCCGCGCTTGACCAGCCGCACGGCCAACGGATCATCGAGCGGGTCCGGGCGCTGGGCATCGAGGTGGAGAACCTGAAATCCAACCGGCTCACCGGGGTACGCGGCCAGACCGACCGGGAGACCTACGCGCGCGCCAAGTCGACGATGGCGATCGTGGTGAGCCCACCCTCGCGGCGCACCCTGCAACCGATCGCGCCCAGCGCCGACTGGCGGGTCGATCTGGCCGAGGGCTGCCCGGCGCACTGCCAGTACTGCTACCTCGCCGGTTCGCTGTCCGGCCCACCCGTCACCCGGGTGTACGCGGACCTCGACGACATCCTCGCCGGGCTGGCGGCGTACGCCGGGCGTGGGACGGTGACCAGCCGCAACGCGCGGCGCGCCGACGAGGGCACCACCTTCGAGGCGTCCTGCTACACCGATCCGCTCGCGCTCGAGCACCTGACCGGGAGCTGGCGGCGGGCGGTGCGGCACTTCGCCGACTGGGACGCGCCGGTGCAGTTGCGCTGGACCACCAAGTACGCGGACGTGGGCAGCTTCGTCGGGCTGCCGCACGCCGGCCGCACCCGGGTCCGGTTCAGCGTCAACTGCGCCCCGGTCAGCGAACGCTTCGAGGGCGGCACCGCCCGGGTACCGGACCGGCTGGCCGCGCTGCGCCGCCTCGCGCTGGACGGCTACCCGGTCGGGCTGACCATCGCGCCGATCATCGCGCTGCCCGACTGGCGGGCGGCCTACGGCCTGTTGCTGGACCAGGTCCGCGCGGCGGTCGACGGAGTGCCGAACCTGGACCTGACCGCCGAGCTGATCACCCACCGGTTCACCCCTGGCAGCAAGGAGGTGCTGCTCGGCTGGTACCCGCGAACCCGGCTGGAGATGGACGAGGAGTCCCGCACCCGCAAGCACGGCAGGTTCGGCGCGGTGAAGTACGTCTACCCGCGCGACACGATGGCCGAGCTGCGCGGCTGGTTCACCGCCGAGCTGGTCGCGCGGATACCGGCCTGCCGGATCCTCTACTGGACCTGAGCACCGAGGGTCAGCCGACCGAGGAGCGGGCGACCGGCGCGGCGAAGAACCTGTCCGGGTACGGCTCGTCGCGCAGCCGGTAGTGCCACCACTCGCGGTCGTAGTTGACGAACCCGGCGTCGGTCATCAGCCGCCGCAACAGCCGACGATTGTCCCGGGCAGCGCCGGTGATCCGGGGGTCGGCGGTGTGCGCCCGCGCGTCGAAACAGTCGAAGCCCGTACCCATGTCGACGCTGTTGTCGGGGGAACGTTCTGCCCGGGGCGCGGTGCAGGCCACCAGCGGCTGGCCGGGCCGGTACGGAGGTTGGCTGGCCGGCGGTTCGTCGACCAGGGTCAGGTCCATGGTGCTGCCTCGGCTGTGTGCGCTCGGCACCCCGATGTAACCCTCGGCGAAGAGCCGGTTCTTGGCCACGTCCGGATAGAACTCGGCCTTGGTCTGCTGCTCACCGGGGCGCTTCGACCAGGCGACGAAGTCGTCCACCGCCGGCCGCGGGCGGTAGCAGTCGTACACCTTGAGGCTGTGCCCGCCGGCCAGCGCGGCGTCCTGCACGCGGCGCAACGCCTCGGCCGCCTGCCGGGTGAGCAGGCAGAGCGGCTCCCGGTAACCGGCGATCGGACGACCGACGAAGTTGTGCAGTGTGGCGTAGCGGATATCGGCGTGGATGCGGGGGTCGAGGTCGGTCAGCACCACGAACCCCGGCAGCCGCTGTACGGGGCTGGGCGTCGGGGTGGGACGTACCGGCGTCGGCTGGGGCGTCGACTGCGGTGCGACCGGCGCGGGGCGGGACTCCGGCCGGGAACAGCCGCCGAGCAGGGCGGTGAGCGCCAGCACGACGGCGACCGGGGTACGCACCAGTCCTGTCTACCCCACCTCACCGCATGACCCACTCGACTTCACGGACATCGGAGGGGCGGGTCGCCGGGACGGCCCGACAGCAGCAAACCCGCGACCGGCCAGCCGTCAATGGGCCCGGCGGCGGCACCCAACCCGATAAGCTTCCGGAACTTTTCCGCAACTCCGCCGATAGGTCGAGCCGACCTGGCATGTCGTCAACCCCTACCGGTGAGGCAAGATGACGCGTGGAACGGGCACGCCGTTTCGGGACACACGGTGGACGACGTCTGGTTGTCGTTCCGCCGGCTCGGTGAAGGAGACGCGGGTGGGCGCGGACGACGGACGCAGGGTGACCATCACCGCGATCGCACGGGAGGCCGGGGTGTCGGTGCCGACCGTGTCCCGGGTGCTCAACGGCCGCTCCGATGTGGCCCCCGACACCCGCGAGCGGGTCGAGGAGTTGCTGCGCCACCACGGCTACCGGCGTCGCACCAGCCGCAGCGTTCGCCGGGCCGGCCTCGTCGACCTGGTCTTCAACGACCTGGACAGCCCCTGGGCGGTGGAAATCATCCGCGGCGTGGAGGATGTCGGACACGGCGCGGGCGTCGGCACTGTGGTCTCCGCGATCCACCGGCAGCCCACCGCGGCTCGGCAGTGGCTGCAAAATCTGCGTACCCGGGCCACCGACGGCGTCATCTTCGTGACCTCGCACCTGAGCCCGCCACTACACGCGCAACTGCGCCGCCTCAACGTGCCGGTGGTGGTCGTCGACCCGGCCGGCGTGCCGGCCATGGACGTGCCTACCATCGGCGCGACCAACTGGGCCGGTGGGTTGGCCGCGACCGAACACCTGCTCTCGATCGGGCACCGCCGCATCGGGTTCGTGGCCGGGCCGACGCACCTGCTGTGCAGCCGCGCCCGGCTCGACGGTTACCGGGCCGGGCTGGAGGCCGCCGGGGTGCCGGTGGACGACGCGCTGATCTACCCGGGCGATTTCTACCACGCCTCCGGCTTCGCCGCGCGACCGCGCTGCTCGACCTCGCCGACCCGCCGACCGGCATCTTCGCCGCCAGCGACCAGATGGCCTTCGGCGTCCACGAGGCCATCCGGCGTCGGGGGTTGCGCGTCCCGGACGACGTGAGCGTCGTCGGCTTCGACGACCTGCCGGAGGCCCGCTGGGCATCACCGCCGCTCACCACCGTGCGCCAGCCGTTGGTCGAGATGGGACGGTTGGCGGCCCGGACCGTGCTGCGCCTGGCGCAGGGCGAGGGCATCGACTCGCCCCGGGTGGAACTCGCCACGGAACTGGTCGTCCGCGACAGCACCGCCGCACCGCCGACCGGGTCGCCTGACCCGTCGTGACGGCCGGAACCGCGTCGGAGACCGGTCGGACCGGTTCCGGCGCGTTCCCGGAACTTCCGGCAGGCGCGGCGGACGACCGGGGGTCGCCCACCGCGCCGCACGGTCAGTGGTGGTGGTGCGCGCGGACGGCCTTACGGATGTGCACCGGCAGCGCCGGCGCGCCGTCCACCGGCGCCGGGTCCGCCGCGGTCGGCGCGACTCCCCCGGCGGCGATCCGGTCCAGGGTGGCCAGGCCGGCTCCGTCGACCTCGCCGAAGATCGTGTAGTTGGGGCGCAGCGCGGAGTTGGCGTAGACCAGGAAGAACTGGCTGCCGTTGGTGTCCGGTCCGGCGTTGGCCATGGCGAGCACACCGCGGGCGTACACCCGGCGCTCCCCGGTCGGGTCGGTGGGCGCGGGCGGCAGGTCGGTCGGCAGCTCGTCGCGGTACCGGTATCCCGGGCCGCCCTCGCCGGTGCCGGACGGGTCGCCGCACTGCAACACGCTCAGCGTCGGGTAGGCGGTGAGGCGGTGGCACGAGGTGCGGTCGTAGAAGCGCTTGCCGACCAGGTGCAGGAAGCTCTGCACCGTGCACGGCGCGGCGGCCCGGTCCACTGTCAACCCGATCGGTCCGTGGTTGGTCGCCAGGGTCACCCGGACGCTGCCCCGGGCCGGGGTGCGTCGCGGATCGGGCGGCAACGGCACCGGCCGGGCCGCGGGCTCGTCCGGCGTCCTCGGTGTACGCGCACGGGCCGTGGGTGGTGCGCGGCGCTCGGCTGGCGGCGTCGACGGTCGCCCACGTCGCCCGCCTG
>NZ_JAEVHL010000109.1 GCF_016803395.1 Micromonospora tarensis
GGCCTGCCCCGGGCAGTGACGGAGGACGGCTCCCAGCCTCGGCCGACGGCTGCGGCGGCGACGCCTGCGTCGGCCGGGTCGGCATTGGGGTCGGCCGGGTCGGCGTCGGGGGCAGCCGGGTCGGCCGGGTCGACGGCGAGGCCAGCCGGGTCGGCCGGGTCGACGTCGGGGGCAGCCGGATCGGCGTCCGTCGAGGCCACCGGGTCGGTGGTGCTGGACCCTGGCGGCCCGGCTTGGTCGACCTTGGGGTCGACAGTCTCCGCCGGATCTCTCTGCTCGGCCATCTCCGCCCTCCGTGCCATGCTCGCACCCGGACCCGTGACGTCGGGTCGGATGTGCCCGCTTGTCACGGTGCCACAGATCTTCCCGAGCGGACAGCCGGAGCCGGTCGTGGCGGATCAGCCCGCGGTGCTGGGGCTGCCCGACTGGCTGGCACTGCCCGTCACGCTCGTGCTGGCCTTCGGCGTGGTCGTCGCGGGCGCGCTGGTCGGCGCGTTTGTCGGTGCCGGGGGCAGGGTCGTCGGAGTGTTGTTCGGGGTCTTCGTCGGACTCAGTGTGGCGCTGCCGGTCGGCGTCGGCGTCGCGCTGCCGGTCGGCTTCGGGGTGGTCGACCCGGTCGGCGTCGGCGTCGGCGTCGCCGACTTGGTTGGCGTCGGGGTGGCCGAGGGCTTGCTGGTCGGCGTGGGCGTCGGCTTCGCGGGTGGCGTCGACGGCGGCGGGGTCGGCACGGTCACCACCGGTGCCCGCACCGCGCCGATCACCCGGGTGGCGGCGTACAGCCGGGACCAGCGGACGACCGAGATCTTGACAACGTCACCGGTCGTGGGCGCCTGCACCATCTTGCCGTTGCCGATGTACATGCCGACGTGGTGGATCGTCGTCCAGCTACTGCCCGAGGCGAAGAAGAGCAGGTCGCCGGGGAGCAGCGCGCTCTGCGGGACGGTCCGGCTCCGGGTGGCGGCGTACTGGTCGCGGGAGACCCGGGGCAGGTCGAAGTAGTCGGCGCCCGGCGACCGGTAGGCCGCCCACATCAGGCCCGAGCAGTCGAACCGGTCCGGCCCCTCCTCCGACCACTTGTACGGATCGCCGAGCTGGGCGAGCGCGTACCGGACCGCGGCCAGTGCCCGGGGGTGCGCGGCCATCCCGCTGACGCTCTGGTTGACGACGTAGCCGGCACCGATCTGCTGCTCGGCGGCCTCTTGCTGGCGCTCGATCTCGATCAGCGCGGCGGCGTTGTCCCGGCGCAGTTTGAGCAGGCTCGCCTCGGCCGTGCGGAGCGCCGTCTCGCCGGCCTTGAACTCCGCCTCGGCGGCGGCGAGAGCGGCCTCGGCGGCGGCGTGCTTCTGGTACGCCTCCTGCTCACCGGCGCGGGCGCGGGTCAGCTCCCCGGTCACCCCGGTGGTGCCGCCCTCGACCTTCTCGCCCCGGGTGATCTGCTGGAGTCGGCTCAGCCCGCGGATGTCCTGGGCCAGCTCGCCCGGGGGCAGGGCGGCAGCCGCCTTGACCGCCTCGGCGGCGGCGGCGTCGGCGGTCTGCTGAGCGCGGAGCAGGGTGTCCTGTGCGGTGGCCAGCGCCTTGCCGGCCGCGGCGAGCTGTGCCTGCGCGTCGACGCGTTTCTGGCGGCTCACCAGCAACGACTCGCCGAGCGCGCCGACCTGCATCTCACCGGCGGAGATCGCGGCGGCGAGCGGGCCGTTGCCGACGTTGACCACCGGCGGGGCGGGCACCCCGGCGACGGGAGCGCCACCGGGTAGCTGGAGTGTGCCGGTCACCGCCGGCCGCGCGCCGGTGTCCGGCACGGTGGTCGGCACCCCGGGCTCGGCGTACGCGGGGGTGGCCAGCACAGCGGCGGCGATCGCACCGAGCAGGGCAGCCCAGAGCTTCGGCCGCAGCACCGGCGAGATCACCGGGCTCCGTCGTCGCTGCCGTCGCCCGCGCCCGCTGTAGACCATGCCGCTCCCCGTCCCACCGCTCGTCGCCGCGCTCGGTGGGCGCGGCGTTCGGGACGGTACCAGTGTGTGTGTTCCGCCCCACCTTGTTACTACCGCACCTCGCCACTCATGTCGATGCGTCGCCGGGTTACGGGAGGCTGAGAGTCTGGTGAAGTGGGTCGCTGTCGCCGACCGCGCCGCCGCGACGGTCCGCCCCTCGACGTAGGCTCGATCCGGACAGCAGGTGGAAGGGACGTGCCATGGACGCCGGACTCAAGCGTGAGCTCGAAGCGAAGGTGTACGCCGGTGAGCGGCTGACCCGGGAGGACGGGGTCGCCCTCTACGACAGCGACGACCTGACCTGGCTGGGGCGGCTCGCCCACCACAAGCGCACCGAGCTCAACGGCGACCGGGTGATGTTCAACGTCAACCGGCACCTCAACCTGACCAACGTCTGCTCGGCGTCCTGTGCGTACTGCTCGTTCCAGCGCAAGCCGGGCGAGAAGGACGCGTACACGATGCGCATCGACGAGGCGGTCCGCAAGGCCAAGGAGATGGAGGACGAGCAGCTCACCGAGTTGCACATCGTCAACGGCCTGCACCCGACGCTGCCCTGGCGTTACTACCCGAAGGTGCTGCGCGAGCTGAAGGCGGCGCTGCCGACGGTCAAGCTCAAGTGCTTCACGGCGACCGAGGTGCAGTGGTTCGAGAAGATCAGCGGCCTGAGCGCCGACGAGATCCTCGACGAGTTGATGGACGCCGGCCTGGAGTCGCTGACCGGCGGTGGCGCGGAGATCTTCGACTGGGAGGTCCGGCAGCACATCGTCGACCACGCCTGCCACTGGGAGGACTGGTCGCGGATCCACGCGCTGGCCCACCGCAAGGGCATGAAGACCCCGGCGACCATGCTGTACGGCCACATCGAGGAGCCCCGGCACCGGGTCGACCACGTGCTGCGGCTGCGCGAGTTGCAGGACGAGACCGGTGGGTTCGCGGTCTTCATCCCGCTGCGCTATCAGCACGACTTCGTGGACTCGGCGGACGGCAAGATCCGTAACCGGATCCAGGCGCGTACCACGATGGCCTCGCCGGCCGAGTCGCTGAAGACGTTCGCGGTCTCCCGGCTGCTCTTCGACAACGTTCCGCACGTGAAGAACTTCTGGGTGATGCACGGGCTGTCGGTGGCCCAGCTCTCGCTGAACTTCGGTGTCGACGACCTGGACGGCTCGGTGGTCGAATACAAGATCACGCACGACGCCGACTCGTACGGCACGCCGAACACCATGCACCGCGACGACCTGCTGCACCTGATCTGGGACGCCGGTTTCCAGCCGGTGGAGCGGGACACCCGCTACAACGTGGTCCGGGAGTACGACAAGGCCCCGTCGCTGGCCGAGCGGCGCGCCGAGCCGCAGCAGGTCTGGGCCTGAGTCACCACGTACCCTCGCAGTCGATGACCGAGCAACGAGGTTCCGAGCAGCAGGGCGGGTTTCCCCGCCGGGACGCCGAGGGGCGGGTCCGTACCCTGGGTGATCTGCTCGGGGTCTGCCTGGCCGGCCTGGTCATCGGGGTGCTCGCGCTGGTGCTGTTCGACTGGGCGTTCGCCTCGATCGGCGCTGGCCACTTCGGGCACACCAATGGCTGGCTGGCGGTTATCCTGCCGGCCTGGCTGTTCTGGGACGACTTCCGGGCCTGGGATTTCGGCGCGGCCCGGGTGGTGGCGGCGGTGGTCGCCGCTGCCGTCGGGGTCTTCGTCGGGCTGCTGGTCGCCGGTCTGGGCGCCGGGTGGCCGCCGCTGCTCTCCGGGGCGCTGGCGGCGGGGGCGTTCACAGTGGCGTACGCGGCGGTCTGGTTTCCCGGCGTCCGCTGGCTGGCCCGCCGGACCGGCTGACCACGACCGCCCGCCGGGCGGATCGACAGTTCCGCCGCGGTGGCGGGCGACGGAGAGAACGGAGTGGTGCGGGTGAGCGCCGCGCTCAAGTACACGCTGGGCCGGATCGGGTTGTTCGTCGCCGTGCTGGCCGCCCTCTGGCTGGTCGACATCGACATGTTCCTGAAGTTGATCCTGGCCCTGGCCTTCTCGGCCGCGCTCAGCTTCTTCCTGTTGCGGGGTTGGCGCAACGAGATGGCCGAGGAGATGGACAGCGCCGCCAAGCGCCGCCGCGCCGAAAAGGACCGCCTCCGCACCGCCCTGTCCGGCGAAGACCAGAATCCCTCAACCCCCCCAAACCCCCCCACCAAACCCACCGACACCCCGCGTTGACCATGAAGTTATCGCCACGACACGCCGCGCCGTCGGGCGACAACTTCATGATCGACGCAGCCGTCACCAGTTGGTGGAGCCGGGGACCTGGGGCCAGGGCTTCGAGACGGGCTTGATCAGGTAGGCGACGCCGCCGGAGCCGCTGGAGACGCCGCCGCTGGCGTTGGTGCGCTTGGTGCGCAGCCAGATCTGCTCGAACTGGGCCCGCTTGTAGACGTTGCGCACCACGTCGTTGCTGGACGAGGCGGGGTCATTCACGATCACGTCGCCGTCGGCGGTGAAACCGACCACCACGAAGAGGTGCCCGGAGGTGCCGTAGTTCGCCCCGTCCAGCTCGCTGGCGAGGAAGGACTGGCTGGTCACCACGGGGATCCCGGCGGCGATGAAGCGCTCCAGCTCGTCCAGTGAGTGCAGCCGGGTCACCCGTCCCTCAAGCCCGGGAAAGCTGGCCGCGTACGCGGTGTTGAACGGCCAGTTGCCGGCGCCGTCGTACGCGTAGTCGTAGGTCATCCGGGCCGCGTGGTTGACCGTCGGGTCGGGATAGGTCGGGTCCACCCAGGAGGTGTCCGCCGTCGACGGCCGCCGGCCCCAGTACTCGACCACCATCTCGGTGGAGGTGGGGGAACACCAGGCCTCGCCGCCGCCGTCGTACTCGGGGTAGTGCCCGGAGTGCACGTTCTGCGAGTAGCGCGGCACCGGCAGCTCCACGCCCCAGGCGATGTGCCCGGCGCTCGGCGGCACGGTGAACCGGTCCGGCACGGTGGAGCCCATCGCGCCGAGCATCCGGACCACCGGCGCGGCGGTCTGTCCGGGCGCGCGGTAGAGGGTCAACCGCAGTTGGTACGAGCGCAGCAGCACTCCGGCGGCGGCGTCGTCGATGCTGAAGGTGTCGGTCCAGATCGTCGACCAGGGGTCGCCCTGTCGGTTGACGGTGGTCCGCCTGATGTCGGTGTCGCCGGACGCCCAGCGGCCCATGACGTACCACGGGGTCTGGTCACCTGTGGTGTAGCCGCCCTGCATCTCCACCTGGATCCAGGTGCCGGCGGGGGTCTCCGCGTTCCACGAGGCGATCAGCTCGGTGGCGTCGAACCCGATCTGGGTCACCGGGGAGGTCCAGGTGCCGTACTCCCAGGTGCGGGTGGTCCCGGTGTGCGGGTCGGCGTACTCCGTCGTGCCGGCCGGGCGGCCCAGGGTGACGCCGGCTCGGGCGCCGGGCACGACGCGGGTGCCGGCCCGGCTGCCCCGGTGCCAGTCGGCGGGCCCGGACCAGTCCTGGAAGGTGATCTGCTCGTCGTGGGCGGTGGCGGGTGGGTGGGCCGCCACCGCGGGCGCGGTGGTGGCGAGCAGGGTGAACGCGGTGACGCCGGCGAGGGCGGCGGCGCGCAGGCGGGATCTGGCCATGGATGCTCCGCGGTGTCGAGAGGGACATCGTCGCTGGTCAGTGTTCCGCTTGGAGGGAAGTTTCGCCAGACGTTGATGAATAGAAAATGATTGCCGCCGGGATGATCAGCTCGGGATGCATAACGCAGCGATCGATATTGATATGACCATGTGACAGGTGGTGAAGTGTCCTTCACCGAGCGGGATCTCCCGCCCTCTGAGGAGGTAGTCCATGGCCCTCCGCACGTCTATCCCCTTCCGCCGTGCCCTGGCGCTCGCCGTCGTCGCCGGGCTGGGCATCGTCACCGTCGCCACCGGCCCGGTCGCCGCCCGACCGGCACCGGACCGCACCGCCGAGCCGGCCGCCGCCAGCTACCGGGTGCTCGGGCCGCGGACCCTCGCCGACCGCAACGCGGTGGCCCGCACCGGAGCCGCCATCGACTACTCCGAACACGGCGTGCTGCACATCTCGGCCACCGCCGGTGAGGCCGCCGCGATCAGCAAGCTCGGCTTCCGGCTGGAACCGCTGGCCCCACCGCCCAACGCCGAGCGCGGCGCCGGCGAGATCGGCACGCTGGCCTTCCCGCCCGCCGACTCCAACTACCACGACTACGCGGAGCTGACCGCCGTCGTGAACCAGGTGGTCGCCGACCATCCGGCGATCGCCCGCAAGATCAGCATTGGTACGTCGTACGAGGGCCGCGACCTGATGGCGGTGAAGATCTCCGACAACGTCGGCACCGACGAGAGCGAACCGGAGATCCTGTTCAACTCCCAGCAGCACGCCCGCGAGCACCTGACCGTCGAGATGGCGATCTACCTGCTCAACCTCTTCACCGACAGCTACGGTGGCGACTCCCGGATCACCAACATCGTCAACAGCCGGGAGATCTGGATCGTGCCGACGGTCAACCCGGACGGCAGCGAGTACGACATCGCCACCGGGTCGTACCGGTCCTGGCGCAAGAACCGGCAGCCCAACAGCGGCTCGTCGAACGTCGGCACCGACCTGAACCGCAACTGGGGCTACAACTGGGGCTGCTGCGGCGGCTCGTCCGGCAGCACCTCGTCGGAGACCTACCGCGGCCCGTCGGCGTTCTCCGCGCCGGAGACGCAGGCGCTGCGCAACTTCGTCAACGGTCGTGTCGTCGGCGGTGTCCAGCAGATCAAGGCGAACATCGACTTCCACACGTACTCGGAGCTGGTGCTCTGGCCGTACGGCTACACCACCGCGAACACCGCGACCGGGATGAACGCGGACCAGTACAACACCTTCGCCACCATCGGTCAGCAGATGGCGGCCACCAACAACTACACCCCGGAGCAGTCCAGCGACCTCTACATCACCGACGGGGACAGCCTGGACTGGATGTGGGCCACCCACAACATCTGGGCGTACACCTTCGAGATGTACCCCGGCTCGTCCGGCGGCGGCGGTTTCTACCCGCCCGACGAGGTGATCACCGCGCAGACCACGCGCAACCGGGAGGCGGTGCTGATCCTCAGCGAGTACGCCGACTGCCCGTACCGGGCCATCGGCAAGCAGTCGCAGTACTGCGGCGGTGGCGGGGGCGGCACCACTGTCTGGTCGGACACCTTCGAGACCGCCACCGGCTGGACCATCAACCCGTCCGGCACTGACACCGCGACCGCCGGGGCGTTCGAGCGGGGCGCCGCCCAGGCGACCACGTCCTCCGGAGCCAAGCAGCTCACCCCGTACGCCGGGTCCAACGACCTGGTCACCGGCCGGCTCGCCGGCTCGGCGGCCGGTGACTACGACCTCGACGGCGGCGTGACAAGTGCCCGGTCCCCGGCGGTGACCCTGCCGTCGTCCGGCACGCTGACCCTCTCGCTCGCCTGGTACCTGGCGCACGGTTCGAACGCCTCGTCGGCGGACTACCTGCGGGTCAGCGTGGTGCACAACGGGGGCACCACCGCGCTGCTCACCCAGGCCGGCGCGGCCGCCAACCGCAACGGCAGCTGGGCGGTCGCCAACCTGAACCTCAGCCCGTACGCCGGTCAGTCGGTGCGCATCCTCGTCGAGGCGGCGGACGCCTCCGGTGCCAGTCTGGTGGAGGCGGCTGTGGACAACGTCACCATCACGTCCTCCTGATCGGGTGGGCCCCGCTCCGCCCCGGCGGGGCCCCACCACCCGCTTCCGAGCCTCCAGATCCGGGACATATCCCGCACCGCGCGGCGGTCCGGCCGATAGTCAGGCGCCGATCGACGCGTGATCGATTCGGCACCTCGGAACGGTGCGCTACCGTCTTAGCGACCAGTCCGCAGCGAAGCCGGTGCTCATCCCGGCGCTGTCCCGCAACTGTGATGCCCCGCCCGCCCGGTGGGGACGAGCCAGGTCGCCTACGGATCGGTCGCGATACGCGCTCTCGAGGAAGGGCGCCTCGTGGGCGGGCGCACGAAAGTCCCTGTCGGCGAAGCACCACACTCCTCGACCGACAGGAGGCTCCGATGTTCAGACGTACCCCTCGGCTCTTCGCCGCGACCCTCGCGGTGGCCGCGCTCACCCTCGGCGCCTGCGCCGAGCAGGCCGACGACAAGCCGAGCGCCGGCACCGCAGCCGAGGCCTACCCGGTCACGGTCGGCGCGCTCACCCTCGACAAGCGTCCCGAGAAGATCGTCGTGCTGTCGCCGAGCGCCACCGAGATGCTCTTCGCGATCGGTGCCGGGCCGCAGGTGACCGCCGTCGACGCCCAGTCCAACTACCCGGCCGACGCGCCCAGGACCGACCTCTCCGCCTTCCAGCCGAACGCCGAGGCGATCGCCGGCAAGAATCCCGACCTGGTGGTGCTCTCCGACGACCGCAACAAGATCGTCGACCAGCTCGGCAAGCTGAAGATTCCGGTGTACCAGACCCCGGCGGCGACCACCCTCGACGACTCGTACCGGCAGATCACCGAGCTGGGCACCTTGACCGGGCACGCCGACCAGGCCACCGACGTGGTGACCCGGATGAAGGACGACATCGCCAAGCTGGTCAAGGACCTGCCGCAGCGCGCCGAGAAGCTCAGCTACTTCCACGAGCTGGGCCCCGAGCTGTACAGCGCCACCAGCAAGACCTTCATCGGCTCGCTCTACAGCCAGGTCGGGCTGACCAACATCGCCGACCCGGCCGACGCGGACGGCAAGAACGCCGGCTACCCACAGCTGTCCCAGGAGTTCATCGTCAAGGCCGACCCGGACTTCGTCTTCCTGGCCGACGCGAAGTGCTGCCAGCAGAACGCCGACACGGTCAAGGCGCGCAGCGGCTGGGCCGGCCTCACCGCGGTGAAGAACAACCAGGTCATCGCGCTGGACGACGACATCGCCTCGCGCTGGGGCCCGCGGGTCGTGGAGCTGCTCCGGGTGATCATCGACGCGGTCGCCAAGGTGCCCGCGTGACAGTCGTCCGGTGACCGGGCCGCGACAGGTGTCCGACCCGACACCTATCCAACGACCGGCCGAGACACCGCCACCAGCTGAGCAGGCCGAGCCACAGCCCGTGGCCCGGCCTGCCGGGCGCCCCCGGTGTCCCGGCCGCCGGGCTGCGTAAACGGTGGCTGGTCGCCGGGTTGTTCGCGGTGCTCGTCGCGCTCGTCGCCGGGGTGTCGCTCGGCCCGGTGAGCCTGCCCCCGGGCAGCGTCGCCGCCGAGCTGCTCAACCTGTTTCCCGGGGTGCACCTCGACAGCGGGTTGACCGAGCGCGAGATCGCGATCGTCACCGAGCTGCGCCTGCCCCGGGTGGTGCTGGGTCTGCTCGTCGGTGGCCTGCTCGCCCTCGCCGGCGGCTGCTACCAGGGGGTGTTCCGCAACCCGTTGGCCGACCCGTACCTGCTCGGGGTGGCCGCCGGCGCCGGCCTCGCGGTCACCGCCGCGATCGCCCTCGGCGGCGCCGGCCGGCAGGGCACGCTCTCCGGGTTGCCGATGACCATTCCGCTGGCCGCGTTCGCCGGTGCACTGCTCGCCGTGACGATGACCTACGTGCTCGGCGCGGCCGGCGGGCGACGCGGGTCACCGGCGATGCTGATCCTGGCCGGGGTGGCGGTCTCCGCGTTCCTGTCGGCGGGGCAGACGTACCTGCTGCAACAGCACGCGGACAGCATCCAGCCGGTCTACTCCTGGCTGCTCGGCCGGCTGGCCACCGCCGGCTGGCACGACGTGCTGCTGGTGCTGCCGTACGCGGTCCTGACCACAGTGGTGGTGCTGCTGCACCGCCGTGAGCTGGACGTCCTCGCGGTCGGCGACGACGAGGCGCGGAGTCTCGGGCTGCACCCGCAGCGCACCCGGTACCTGTTGATCGCCGCCGCCTCGCTGGGCACGGCGGCGGCGGTCTCCGCGACCGGGCTGATCGGCTTCGTCGGCATCATCGTGCCGCACACCGTCCGACTGCTCGCCGGGTCGAGCTACCGGGTGATCCTGCCGATGTCACTGCTCTTCGGCGGCGCGTTCCTGGCGTTGACCGACGTGGTGGCCCGGACCGCCGCCGCGCCCACCGAAGTGCCGATCGGGGTGGTGACCGCCCTCCTCGGCGGCCCGTTCTTCGTGCTGGTGCTGCGGACCGCCCGGCGGGTGCTCACGTGATCCCGGAGCCCGGGGTGCCGGCCGTCGAGGTGCGGGGGTTGCACGTCGGCCTGGGTGGCACGCCGATCCTGACCGGCGTCGACCTCACCGTCGCCGTCGGCGAGTGGGTCACCGTGATCGGCCCGAACGGTGCCGGGAAATCCACCCTGTTGCGCGCCGTCGGCGGCCTGCTGCCCGCGCCGGGAGCGATCACCCTGTTCGGTACGGCGAGTGCCGCGCTGCGTCGTCGGGAGCGGGCCCGGGTGGTGGCCACGGTGGCCCAGTCCCCGGTGGTGCCGCCCGGCATGTCGGTGCTGGACTACGTGCTGCTGGGGCGCACCCCGTACATCCCCGCCCTGGGTCGCGAGTCGACCGCCGACGTCGACGCCGTGCACGAGGTGCTCCGCCGGCTGGACCTCGCCGGCTTCCACCGTCGCGAGCTGGCCACCCTCTCCGGGGGCGAGCGGCAGCGGGTGTTCCTCGCCCGGGCGCTCGCCCAGGGTGCGACGCTGCTGCTGCTCGACGAGCCCACCAGCGCGCTCGACATCGGACACCAACAGGAGGTGCTCGAACTCGTCGACCAGTTACGCCGCGAGCACGGCCTGACCGTGCTGGCCACGATGCACGACCTCTCCCTGGCCGGCGAGTACGCCGACCGGATGGTGCTGCTCGCCGGCGGTCGGGTGGTCGCCGCCGGGACCCCGCCCGAGGTGCTGACCGAGCACCTGCTCGCGACCCACTACCGGGCCAGCGTCCGGGTGGTCCCCGGCGCCCACGGCCCGCTGGTGGTCCCCGTCCGCCCCACCCGCCCCTGAGCCGCCCGCGCGGCGCAAGATCGCGCTCGAACAAGGAAAGAGTGGCGTCCGGAGGTCGGAAGACCACTACATCCAGGAAAGAGCACGATCTTGCCCGGCGGGGCGGGTGGACGCCGGGATCGGCGTGGCTGGGTCAGGCGCCCAGGTCGATGACGGAGAAGAGGGCACCCTGCGGGTCGCGGAGGGCGGCGAAGCGGCCCGCCGGGATGTCCCGGGGCGGGACCAGGATCGTGCCGCCCAGCTCGGAGGCGCGGGCCGCGGCGGCGTCCGCGTCGGCGACCGCGAAGTACACCGTCCAGTACGCGGGCAGATCGGCCGGGAAGTCGTCGGCCAGCGGCGGCATCATCCCGGCGACGATCTGCGTCCCGAGCCGCCACCCGGTGTACGTCAGCGCGCCCACCGCCTGGTCGTCCGGCTGCCAGCCGAACACCAGCTCGTAGAAGATCTTCGCGCCCTCGGGGTCGGGGGTGACCAGCTCGTTCCAGCTCATCGCGCCCGGCACGTTGAACACCTCGGCGCCGGGCATCGTCAGCGGCTGCCAGACGCTGAACGTGGCGCCGGCCGGGTCGGCGAAGACGGCCATCCAGCCCCGGTCGAAGACCTCGAACGGGGGCACGACGACCTGGCCGCCGGCCCGCTCGACCCGGCCGGCGACCAGTTCCGCGTCGTCGGTGGCGAGGTACGTGGACCAGATCGGCACCTGGTCCGGTATCGCCGGCGGACCGGCCCCGGCGACCGGCTTGCCGTCGAGCAGGAAGACCGTGTAGCCGCCCGCCTCGGGCTCCGGGGTGACCCGGCCGGTCCAACCGAACAGCTCCGGGTAGAAGCGCCGCGCGTCGGTCAGGTCCGGGGTGGCCAGGTCGGCCCAGCAGGGCGTACCCGGCGGGACGGTGCTCACGTCAAGACCCCTCTCGGCCGGGGCGGCCACGGCGACCCCCCTGCCGGAAATCCTGGCACCGTCCGGCCGCGGCCCGGGGTCGAAACGGACGAATCGTCAGCTGAACCGGCGACCCTCGTCCCGTCGGTACGCCCAGCCGGCGAGCCCGGCGAGCAGCACCACCCAGACGCCGAGCATGGTCAGCGCCAGCGGCTCGACCCGGTAGTCGCCGACCGCCGCCCACATCAGCTCCGCCGCGCCCCGGGTGGGCAGGTACGGCGCGATCGTCTCGATGAACCCGGGCGCGTCACCGGGTGCGGAGAGCAGGCCGCCACCGAACGCCAGGGGCAGGAACACCACCTGCGCGATCACGATCGCCGCCTTGCTCGGCAGCGAGTAGCCGATGGCGAGCCCCATCAGCGTGAACGGCACCGAGATGACGGCCACGGTGCCGGCGGCCAGCAGGAACTCCACCGGGGTCAGCTCGGCGGCGGTCAGGGTCGCGCCGATCACCGTGACCGGGATCAGCGAGAGGTACGTCAGCGCCAGGCCGGCCAGCACGCGGCCGGCGAACCGGGGCGCGGCCCGGCCGGCAGGGTCCTGGTGTACGGGTTCCACGGCTGGTCACGGTCCTCCGCGACACCGATCCCGTACTGGAAGATGTTGGCGCTCATCACCGAGAAGGTGACCATCGAGGCGGTGGCGAAGGTGGCACCGGCCGGATCGTCGCCGGCGAAGGGCACCACGAAGAAGATCATGGCGGCGGCCGGGAAGAAGGCGCTGCCGAAGACGGCCACCGGGATCCGGATGATCTCCAGGAGTTGGTAGCGGGCGTGGACCAGGGCGAGCTGCACGGTGGCCTCCTCAGACGGTGGTGGGTTGGCCGCCGGCAACGGCGGGGGTGGGTCGGTCCTTGGCGGGTCCGGTCGCCTCCCCGTTGGTGATGGCGAGGAACGCCTCCTCCAGCGAGGTCGGTCGTACCTCCAGGTCGCGGAAGGCCGTGCCGGCCGTGACCAGCGCCCGGACCAGCGCGTCGGCGTCGGTGGTGAGCAGGTGCAGCCGACCGTCGACCTGTTCGGAGCGGACCACCCCGGGCAGGTCGGGCAGGTGGCCGGCGACGAGGCTGACCCGGCGTACGCCGACGATGCCGCGCACCGCGTCCACCGTGTCGTCCGCGAGCACCCGGCCCTGCCCGATGACTACCACCCGGTGGGCGAGCGCCTCGACCTCCTCCAGGTAGTGGCTGCTCAACAGCACGGTGCCGCCGTCGTCGTGGAACGCGCGGATCGCCTCCCACAGGGTGTGCCGGGCGGCCACGTCCAGGCCGGTGGTCGGCTCGTCGAGCAGCACCAGCCGGGGCCGGCCGACGAACGCCAACGCGACCGCCAGGCGGCGGCGCTGCCCACCGGAGAGCCCACCGGTCTGCCGTCGGGCCAGTTCGGCCAGGCCGAAGCGGTCGAGCAGCTCGGCCCGGGGCACCGGGTCCGGGTAGTGCGCGGAGACGAAGTCGACCACCTCGCCGACGCGCAGCGTGCCCGGCAGGCCGGTCTCCTGCGGGGTGACCCCGATCTGCCGCCGGGTCGCCGGGTCGCGCGGGTCACCGCCGAACAGCTCGACCCGCCCCGAGCTGGGGCGGCGTAGCCCCACCAACAGGTTCATCAGGGTGCTCTTGCCGGCGCCGTTCGGCCCGAGCAGGCCGACCAGCTCACCGGCCCGGACTTCCAGGTCGACGCGGTCGAGGGCGAGGACGTCGCCGTACCGGCGGCTGACCTGGTCGGCGCGGGCGAGGGTCATGACTGCTCCTTCGACGGGGTGGGGTCGAGCAGGGTGCGGATCGCTTCGGTGTACTCCTCGAACGCCAGTCGGCCTCGCGGGCTGAGCCGGACCAAAGTTGTCGGTGTCCGTCCATGGTGGGTCTTGTTGATCTCCACGTAGCCCGCCTCCTCCAGCTTGCGCAGGTGCACGGAGAGGTTGCCGGCGGTCATCGCGAGCAGCTCCTGGAGGCGGGGAAAGGCGATCCGGTCGCCGTCGCCGAGAGCGGAGAGGCTGGCGACCACCCGCAGCCGGGCCTGCGCGTGGATGACCGGGTCCAGCTCGGTCACGACCGTTGCCGCTGTCGCCGTCGGGCGATCGCGCCGGCGACCAGGATCCCGCCACCGCCGGCCACCGCCACGACCAGCGCGTGCCAGCCGGGCCCGGCGATCGCGCCGACCAGGTTGATCACACTGATCCAGACGCCCAGCCGGAACAGGTCCCGGTCCAGCCAGATCGCGCCGCCGGCCATGTGCAGCGCGCCGGTCAGCCCGACGGCGGTCGCCGACCAGAGCAGCGACGCCAGGTCGTGCGGCAGGTGCTCGGTGATCTGGCCGAACCCCGCGTAGACGCTCACCGAACCGAGGCCCCAGGCGCATCCGTACCACTGCCCCCGGCGGGCGGACTCGCCGGACACCTGGCCGTAGGCCCGCACGCTGACTGCCGCCTGGGTCGCGGCGGCGGCCAGCAGGAGCGCGAAGAGAACGGTGAGCGGCAGCCAGGACGGCAACCCGACCAACTCCCGCTCGCCGGGGGGAAACCGCAGGAAGAACAGCCCGAAGCCGACCAGCCAGGCGACTCCCCAGGGCCAGTAGAGCAGGCGGGCGTCGGGGGCGAGGCGGCGTGCCGCCACCGATCGCTGGTCCTGGATCAGCTGGAGCGCGGCCGCGGCGTCGGTGGGGGGAAGATCGTCGTCTGGATCCACGCAAACTACTTTACGGCACAAAGTCGAAGTGGGATGCCCCCGACGTCGCCGCACGGGTCACCGATGGCCACGAGTAGTGCCTATGGTGGGAGTCGCAGCGGCTGATTCGTCGCACAGGCCACAGGGGAGGATCCGTGTCGAGCCCGAGTGAGCTGGAGGTCCAGCCGGAGGCGCTGATGGCGTTCGCCAAGGCGTCCACCGACCGGGCGGCGCGCTTTCGCGAGTTGCACCGCCTGTTCGGCGACGGGCACGTCCCCCGGCACGCGTTCGGGGTGATGCCGGCGTCGTTCAGCCTGGCGGCGACGTACGCCGAGCAGTTCGAGGCGTGCCTGCAAGGGCTGGCCGACGGTGCCGAGGTCATGGCGGACATCGCCGACGGGCTCAGGGACACCGCCGACGCCTACACCGGCACCGACGTGGCAAACACCGACATGTTCGTGCCCGGCCGCCCCGCCGCTCCCGACGGGATCGCCCCCGGCCCCTGGTCGCCGGGCTCTCCGGCGACCAACGGCTCGACCGGGCCGGTGCCCGCGTGAGCACCGAGGCGTTGCAGCGCAACAAGACCTACTTCGAGCAGATCGTGTCGGGCACACCCGACCCGTTCAAGCCGCTGTCCAACGCGGTGCTCTGGCCGTTCGAGCAGCTCCTCGAACTGGTCGCCGGTGAGCCCGACGACCTGATGCAGGCCGCGCAGCTCTGCCTGACCACCGGCGAGGCGGTCCGTCAGCTCGCCGGTGAGCAGGCCCAGCACCGGGCCCGCCTCCGAGGCGCCTGGTCGGGCGACGCCGCCGAGAGTTTCCACGCCTCGATGGAGTCGGTGGAGGAGGCGATCGAGGAGCTGGCCCGCGGCCTGGACGGCACCAAGGAGGTGCTGGTCGACGCGGCCAACGCGGCGGTCGACGCGTTCAACCTGCTGGTCGAGCTGATTCTTGAGTTCCTGCTCTGGTTCCTCACCGAGGTGATCATCGCGGCGGTGGCGGCGGCGCTCAGTGCCGGCATCTCGCTCGCGGCGACGGTCGTCCGGGTGTTGGCGAAGCTCGCCACCACTGTCGGTCGGATGGTCAAGATCGTCGCACGGTTCGCGGAGATCCTGACCAAGCTGGCCACCAAGATGCAGAAGGTCGCCGAGCTGCTGATGAAGTACCGGCGGGCGGTCCTGGAGATCCGCAAGGCGAAGAAGGCCTACCGGGCGTGGAACAAGTCCGGCTGGACAGCCGAGGCCAGGGCGTTCCAGATCGAGAAGTTCAAGACGCTCTTCCCGGGCAAGTTCCTGATCAACCAGGCGTCCCCGGTGAACATCCCCGGCCTCGGCGGGGCCCTGCTGGACACCGGCGTCGGGCTGCACGACGTCTCCGACGGCACCAAGGACCGCAACTACCTGGTGGACGGCACGTACCGCGAAGATCTGGGCCCCTACACCAAGGGCGTGCAGAATGTCTTCGACTCCATCCTGACCTGATAGGGACCGACATGACCTTCCCCGGTCTGGACCGCATCGAGGCACTGGCCCGCAACCTGGACAGCTGGCAACGTGACCTGGCCGGCAAGATGGCCGAGCTGGAAGAGAGCAGCGCCGAGGGCGTGAGCGACTCCGGCCTGGTCCGGGTCACCGCCGCCGCGGACGGCACGATCGTCTCGACCGACGTCAACGCCCGCGCGATGCGCTTCGACTCGTACACCCTGGCCGAGGAGTTCACCGTCGCGGCCAAGCGCGCCCAGGAAGCGGCCGCCGCCCGGGTGCGCGAACTGGTCGGCGAGGTGATCGCCGACGCCCCCGGTGGCCGCCGACCGGCCACCGACAGCCGACCCGCCACCGACAGCGGCACGGCCGGTGGCAGCGGGATGCCCGACGACCGCCCGGATTGGTACTGAGCCCGATGGTCGACGCGCGCTACCAGGAACGGCTCAACCAGCTCGTCGAGCCGGGCGAACGGGTGCTCGCCATCGCGAAGGCGGGGATCGCCCAGGGTGCCCTGCCGGCAGATCCCCCGACTCCGGCGAGCCCTCAGTCGTCCGGCAGCGGCCGTGGCGGCATCGTCGCCGGAGTGCTGCTCAACCTGATCTCGCCGTTGATCTCCTTTCCGGCGGGGGACCGGCTCGTCGACCGCATCACCTACGGGATCGCCGGACGGGGGGCGCCGGGTTCGGCCGCGTCCACCCTGCACCACTCCCGACGTCCGGTGCCCCCGGCGACCACGATCGAGGACACCATCCTCGCCGTCACCGACCGGCGGTTGCTGGTCTGCGCCTCCGGGCCGGTGAAGCTCTGGTCGAGCCAGGCTGACGACGAGCGGGCGGCGGCCGAGACCCGGGTGGTCTGGTCGACGCCCCGGGCCGGCGTGGCCAACGCCCGGGTGGGCTGGCACCGGCTCAACCCCAAGCGGCTCCGGATCGACTTCACCGACGGCTCCTGGCTGGCGTTCACCGTGCCGATCGCCGAGCCCGGCAAGCCACTGCGCGAGATCGCCGCCGCCCTCACCAGCCGCTAGCCGCCGGCGATCACCGACCCGGGTCGCGACTGGTCCACCCTCGGTGGTTGGGCCCTCGGTGGCGGCTCAGCCCTCGGCAGTCGCTGGGCCGGTCGGCACCGACCCGTTCGACAACGGCGCGGGCAGCGGCTCCTGGTGCAGCACCGCCAGCCGGGACACCGCCCGGGTCAGCACCACGTACAGCCGGTGCAGCCCACGCGGCTCGGCCGCCACGATCGCGGCCGGCTCGACCACCACCACGTGGTCGTACTCAAGGCCCTTGACCAGCGTCGCGGGCACCACGGTGACCCGCTCGGCGGCCGCCACGTCGTCGGCGGTCGCGGTCGCCACACCGGCGTCGGCCAGCGCCGCCCGCAGCCCGTCGACCGCGTCGTCCGCGGCGATCACACCGACCGAACCGTCGTGCGCCAGCGCCGCGCGCACCTCGGCCACCGTCGCCGCGGTCAGATCGGTCACCGTACGCACGTCCAGGCCGCCGTCGTGGCGCAGCGACTCGGCCGGTGGTACGTCCACAGCGAGCGCCGGGAGCAGCAGGTTCGCGAAGGCGACAACGGCGGCGGGCACCCGGAAACCGACAGTCAACGGCACCACCACGGCGTCCGGCTTACCCAGGTGGACGAGGGACTCCCGCCAGTCTCGCGCCGCCCACGGCGCGGTGCCCTGGGCGAGGTCACCGAGGAGGGTGACCGAGCCGTGCTCGCTGCGCCGGGCGATGGCCCGACACTGCATCGGGGAGAGGTCCTGCGCCTCGTCCACCACCACGTGCCCGAACCCGGAGGACCGTTCCAGCAGCCCGGCCGCCTCGTCGATCAGCAGCGCGTCGGCGGCGGTCCAGCGGGTCGCCTTCGGCGTGCGGGCCGGCTTGGCCCAGCAGAGCAACGCCTGCTCGGTGTCGCTGAACAGTCCGTCCGCCACGGTGGCGAGTCGTGCCGGGTCGGAGAGGAGGCCGTGTACCAGCCCTTCCGGGGTGAGCGCCGGCCAGACCGCGTCCAGGAACTCGATCACCGGGCGGCACCGGCTCATCCGGCGCAGCCAGGCATCGCTCGGCGACTCCGCACGCCGCGCCTCGGCCTGCCGTTGCAGCAGGCTCACCACCCGCGCCCGGACCCGTTCCCGGCCCGTGCTGTACGGCAGCCCCTCCCCGCGAGTCTCGTCGACGATCCGGTGCAACGGCTCCAGCCCGATCCGCCACCGGAACGAACCGTCCGACACGGTGATCGGCTCGGTGGGTGTGCCGATCTGCGCCTGCACCGCCCGCCGCAGCACATCCGCCATCCGTACGTCGTGCTTGAGCGCCGCGACCGTCGGGGGCTCGACCGCCCGGACCTCCACCCGGGAGATCAACTCTTCCACGGTGGCCTGTTCGACCTCGACCTCACCGAGCGCCGGCAGCACCGCCGCGATGTACGACAGGAACGCCCGGTTCGGCCCGACGATCAGCACGCCCGCCCGCCGCAACCGTTCCCGGTGCAGGTAGAGCAGGTACGCGGCCCGGTGCAGGCCGACCGCCGTCTTACCGGTACCCGGGGCGCCCTGCACACAGATCGAGTCGGCGAGGTCGGCGCGGACCAGTTCGTCCTGCTCCGGCTGGATGGTGGCGACGATGTCCCGCATCGGACCGACGCGCGGACGCTCGATCTCGGCGGTGAGGATCCGACTGGTGGTGCCGAGTTCTTCGCCCCGATCCAGCCGCTCGTCCTCGAAGCTGGTCAGCACCCCGTTGCTGAACCCGAACCGTCGTCGAACGGCCACCCCCTGCGGGTCACGCGCGCTGGCCCGGTAGAACGACCGGGAGACCGGTGCCCGCCAGTCCAGCACCAACGGCTCGCCACGCTCGTCGGTGACGTGCCGCCGCCCCACGTGATAGCGCCGACCGTCGTGATCACCACTGGCCTCGGCCCCGTCGTCGGCAGGTGCGCTGTCGGTGGTGCTGCCGCCGGTGGTGTCGCCGAAGTCGAGGCGGCCGAAGAAGAGCGGCGTGGTCGGGTCGTCCGCCAGTTCGGCGACCCGGCGAGCCAGGGTGCGGCCGAGCGTCTCCGCCGCGTACGCGTCGCCGGCCACCTGGTCACCGGTCGCGAAGAGCGACTCGGCCCGCTCGCGCATCCGGCCCAGCGCCGCGCGCGAGGTGGCGAGGTGTGCGCGTTCGGCCGCCAGATCCGCGTCGAGGTGAGTGTCGGGGTGGGGGCCGAGGTCAAGTGCGGGCATGCTGACGTCCCATCGTTCACATCTGCTGCGCGCTCGCGTGTCCGGGCGCGGATGGCCGGCCACCCGGCGCGAAGACGTCCGTTCCGGTGCAGCTCACCTCGGCCGTCAAGCGGCCTGCAACCCTACGCTCTCCAGTCCGCCCCTTCCAGCGAATTACCGAGACGACCACTCGACCGAGCTGGCGTGTCGCCCGGGGTGATGGCAGGTTGCCGGGCCTGCCGGGATCATGGGCTGATGACCGAGGCCCGCCCCGATCCGCGCCGGATGGCGATCAGCGACCCGCAGGTGATGCGGGCCCTGGCTCATCCGGCCCGAATAGCGATCATGGAATATCTGAACAGCCGCGCGGATGGCGGCACCGCCACCGAGTGCGCGGAGGTGGTCGGCCTTTCGCCCAGCGCGACCAGTTACCACCTTCGGGCCCTGGCGAAGTTCGGCCTGGTCGAGCAGGCGCC
This sequence comes from Micromonospora tarensis, assembly GCF_016803395.1. GTDB lineage: Bacteria > Actinomycetota > Actinomycetes > Mycobacteriales > Micromonosporaceae > Micromonospora > Micromonospora tarensis. The sequence continues at coordinate 19,709 of NZ_JAEVHL010000109.1, forward strand.
GAGTCGGGGGGATGCGCGCGAGCGGGTGTGGCGCGTGCCAAGTGCGAGCTGGTTCGTCGACGCGGGGCGGGACGCCGGGCCCGCGGCGCGTGCGGCCGAGCAGGCGTTGATGGAGGCGCACGCGGTCCGGGCCATGGAGCGGATTCGGGACTGGTCGCGGCGCGCCGGGGACGAGCCGGCCGAGTGGTACGACCAGACGCTGTTCAGCGACGCGCTGCTGCTGCTCACCGCCGAGGAGTTGGCCGAGCTGAACGAGGCGGTGCTGGCTCTGCTCCGGCCGTACCACCCGCGCCGGCGTCACGGTGATCCACCGCCGGGGGCGCGCACGGTCGCGGTGCAGTACCTGACGGTGCCGCTGGCCTAGCGGGGGTTGCCCCGACAGTTGTGAAGGCTTATTTTCGAAGTATGTCCTTCACAACTGTCGAGTCGCGCTGGTCGGACGTCTGGCTCGCCTCCGCCGCCCGGGGCACCACGATCTGCGGCGACTTCCTCGCCGCGACGGCTCTGGCGCTCGCCCTACAGGGGGCCGGCGCCGGCGGGCTGGCTGTGTCGGGACTGCTGCTGGCGGCCACCCTGCCCCTGGTGGTGCTCGCCCCGCTCGCGGGCCGACTCGCCGACCGGATGGACAGCCGGACGCTGCTGGTGACCGTCGGCCTCGGGCAGGCCGCGATCTGCGCGCTCCTCGCCATGGTCGAGCAGCCGGTCCTGGTGGTCGGGCTGGTCACCCTGCTGGCGTGCGGGCTCGCGGTGACCCAGCCCTGCCTGGCGGCGCTGCTGCCGGCGATGGTGCGACCGGCCGACCTGCCCCGGGCGAGCGCGATCAGCCAGACCGCCGTCTCGCTCGGCGCGCTCGGCGGCCCGGCGCTCGCCGGTCTGTTGGTGGGGCAGTTCGGCACCCGG
>NZ_JAEVHL010000110.1 GCF_016803395.1 Micromonospora tarensis
TCCTTCGCCGACCAGGCCGCGGCGTCCGCCGCCCAGGCCCGCGCGGACGCCGTCGCGGCCGGGAAGTCCGCCAGCGAGGCCGCCGCCGCGGCGGCCGAGGCCAAGCAGATCGCCGTGGAGAAACAGCGGCTGGAAGACGCAGCCACCCGGCAGAACGATCTCACCAACAATGCGAACGGTGCGCTGGTCGACGACGAACAGGCCGTGTTCGACCAGGGCGGCCAGGCCGCGTTGGACGAATACCGCGCGGCGCTCGCCTCCGCCAACAAGACGGTGGGGCAATGGTTGGTCGAGAACAGCGCCGACATTCTGCTGACGCTCCTCGGCGTCGACAACATCGTCAACTGTGTCAAGACCGGGGACGTCGGCACTTGCCTGTGGGCACTGGTCGATGTCGGTTCGTTCGCGTTCGCCATCGGGAAGGCGCCCGCGGTGTCGAAGGCGATCCTGAAGGTGGTCAACGGCATCAGCAAGTTCTTCGAAGAGGCGTCGAAGGCCAGGAAGGTCCTGGAGCGAACCGCAAAGACCATCCAGGACGCCCGGGCGGCCCGTCGGCCGAATCTCGAGGTCTGTGAGATCCCGCTGCCGGGTCTCAGACTCGCGGCCGTGGCGGTTCCCGGCTTCGCGGCAGCGCCGAAGAAGTGCCAGGTGGACCACGTCGGGCAGGTCTCCGGGGACTACGGCACCAAGGGTCCGCACCTCAACATGGACGACCGCTCCGAGGTCAGCATCGGCGTCGACAAGAACGGCAACCTGGTCGGCTTCCCGATCAACGCCAACGGTAAGATGCCCAGTCAGCAGCACATCCAAACGGCCATCGATTACCTCATGAGCTCGCGGGCCGGGCGGACGAAGTTGCTGAACAACACCGAAGGCGCTCTCGATCAGATCAAGGCGGGAGTGCTCAAGGTCAATGACCCCAACATGATCGTTCGGATGAAGCAGGTCTGCTACCGACTCCGGAAGCTGGGTGTGGACTAGGAATGTCCTCGCATCTGGATTTCTTCGCTGACTTTGCGGTCACCGGCACGGTCCTTGGCGTCGGTCTCGGCTCCGGTCCGGACGACTGGCCGGGCGTACTGGGGTCCGACTTCCATGAGGCATCGTGGACCGATCGCCACCTGGTGCGGCAGTTCGGGTTCGTCGACGCCAACTTCTATGACGGGTCGGGCGAGTGGGTCTGTGACTCCGTCAACGTCCGCCCCGGACAGTTGCATCGGTTCGACGACATGATCCCCGAGGCGATCGGCAGCCGGTACGGGAGCTTCCCGCCCCGTGTGCCGTTCGAGGAGGTGGCCAACCGGCTCGTCAGCGCGGGCGTGGAGATCTATCACGTCAGCCGGGTGAATGTGGCTTCCCTCGAACAGTTCTGGATACCGGATGGCAAGGTCATGTTCTCGTTGATCTCCGAATACCAGCGGGAGGACTTTCCCGCGCTGCGGCTCGGGGACGTCTATGAGGCGTCCACAACCACCGGCGTCGACATCGCGGCGGAGCAGCTGACCCGGTATCGCTGATGGGTGATCACGTCATCTGCTCCTGATCCGTGGGCAGCGGCGCCACGATTGAGCGTGGCGCCGCTGCCCGCGGCCGCCGTCAGGTCGATCTCGCCCGCCGGCCACACCGCTGCCGTGGCCGACGAGCGCGGAACCGGTCGCGCCCGGCGCGGTCCGGCCCTTCCGGGGGTGCGGGCTACCGGCTCAGTCTTCGGTCGGATCAGGCGTACCGCATCGGTGGGGCATGTCCTGCTGGCGGCGCGTTGTTCCTGCGTCGTCCCGGCCGTCTCGTTTTCGTCGTCGGCCGCGCCGGTCCGCGATCGTCATCAGCCCAGCCCAGCCCAGCCCAGCCCAGCCCAGCCGGGGCGGAATGGGGCGTCCCCACCACGCCGTTAGGATGGAGGCGCGACGGACGAGTCGACCGGGCGGTCGCGTCGGCGGGCTCCGGCCCGCCGCCGAGGAACGTCCGGACTCCACAGGGCAGGGTGGTTGTTAACGGCAACCCGGGGCGACCCGCGGGAAAGTGCCACAGAAAACAGACCGCCGACCCCAACGGGGACGGTAAGGGTGAAACGGTGGGGTAAGAGCCCACCAGCACCCCGGGTGACCGGGGTGGCTCGGTAAACCCCACCCGGAGCAAGGCCAAGCAAGGGCCGTCACCGCAAGATGACGACCCGGCGCAGACGCTTGAGGGCTGCCCGCCCGATGTCTGCGGGTAGGCCGCTGGAGCCTGCCGGCAACGGCAGGCCGAGATGGATGGCCGCCGCCGGCGCAAACCCTTCGGGGTACGCGTCGCGCACAGAATCCGGCGTACAGGTCGACTCGTCCGTCGCCCACCAGGTCAGCCTCGATGCAAGTTCCACAAACGCGAACCACCGTGCCGGCCGCCACGGCACGTTGCCGCAACGACCGCCTTGGCCCGAGTCAATCGGACTAGCGGAGGCGCTTCGAGAGGCAGTTCATACCTACCGTGCTAGCTGCAGCCTGCGACCCAGATACTGCATGAGTGAGCCGTAGCGCTCGGCGCAGGCGGCGAGTTGTTCGTTCGCCCTGCTCCTTGCGGTCGCCGCCATCGCATCGTTCGCCGGCTTCGCGTACCCGGCCACCAGCCGCAAGGTCTCTGCTTCGCCGAACAGTTCGCTCGCCGCGTACGCCTGGGCCACGGCGAGCTGGGCCGCCTGTCGAGCCGCGGTACCGTCGGGCTGCTGCCAGGCCGCCTGGTTGAGCGCCGCGGCGATCACGACCTTCTCGAACGACGCCGATGCGGTCGATGCGACAGCATCCATGCGTTGTCGCTCGTCCAGTTGGGCCTGTTGCTGTCGGTCGTACTCCTGTTCTTGCTTCGTGCGTTGCAACTGGTTGCGGGCCGCGACGGTGGCCGCGCCGATCGCGCCGCCGACGCCGGCCGCGGCGCCCAGGACAGTGCCCAAGGGTATGAGCACGTCTTTGAGGCCGAGCCCGGGCTGAGCCGGTGCCGGCACGATGACCTGGACGGTTCCGCCGCCCGGGATCGCGCCTGCGTCACGACCGGCCCCGACGGGGTAGTCGCCGGCAACGGTGCGGGTGCGGCGTACGAGGCGTCGCCGACCGCGGACATGACGGCTATGAAGAGGCCGCATCCGGCGACCGCGACCGCCATGAGCGCTATCGGGTGCACCCGGGCGGTCACGCCGAGCCTCGCCGCGCCCCGAGGTGGGCCAGCTCTGCGGTCAACATGGTGAAGGCGACAGCCGGGAACGCTGCGAGCAGCCGTCGGCCCAGTTCGCCGACGCGAGCTTCGCTGGCCACGACCGCGTCCTGGATGAGCTGGACGAGCGGCTCAGGTCCGCGGTATGCCGAGGCTTGCGGCACCGCGAGCCCACGTTTGGTCAAATACCGCCTGGTGTAGCCGAGTTCTCGGGCCCGACTGCTCAGGACGGCGGCGAGGCAGGCGTGCGCGCTCACCATCATGGCTTTGAGCTGGTCGTTCGGCTTGGCGTCGTACACCAGCCCGGAGTCCAGTGCGAGCCCGTTGAACGAGATCGCGAGGTTCCTTGGCGTCAAGCGTTCGGGTGCGCACGCGTCGCTCAGCGAGATCGCGAATGCGAGGAGGGCCGTTGCGGCGTCACCGGCCTCGCCGACGGCGGTCGCGAACTCCCTCATGGCGCCGCGGGCACGAGTAGGCCAGTCGTGCCATTCGCTAGGCGTCGCCAGCCGGTCGAGGATCGGTTCCCACACCTCGTTCACCGCCTTCTGCGCCCGGTTCGTCTCGCGCATTAGAGCGGAAAGGCCAACCGCATTACTCAACATGTGCGGTTGGTGCTCCACGCAGCGCCGCGCGTACCGTTCCGCGATACCGTCCAGCTGCGGCTGCGTGTCGGCAGACACCGGCGCTCGGCGCAGTCGAGGGCCGAGGTTGAGCAGCAGCCCGTACCCCTCGCGGTAACCATGGGCCGCGCCCTGCCGCACCGTGCTCTCCAGCAACTGTGCGAGCGCCGGCTCAAACGCGATATCGGTGTCCGAGCTGAGCAGCAGGTTGAAGATCGTCTGCGACACCAGCGGATGCCGCCCGTGCAGCAGGTCCCCACTGGCGCCGACCAGCGCCTCCCGGCCCAGGCGCATCTCGACCTGTCGGTGCAGATCGGCCTGGTCAACGCCGGCAAGGTCGGCGACGATCTCGCGCGGGATGCCGTCCAGCTCCGCGACGTCGGACGCGCTGATGACAGCGAGGACTTCGGCAAGCGTGAGCGTGCTTGGCAGTGTGTCCTCGGCGAGGTCGGCAAGCAGGCTTGCCAGGTGGCTCTGGAGGCCTTCAGGAGTGAACCGAGTCTTCAACAGTGCGCCGAGCAACGCGCCGCCGCGCCGGCCGATCGTAGTGCTGGCCTCGGCGAGTGCAGTGGCGAGCGAGGTCAGCTCGTCCGGCCCTACCTCGCCCAAATCGCCACTGGCGTGCCACGCCTTGACGATACCGGCGGCGTCCTCGGGCGTGAGGGCTCCGAAGCCGTGCTGGTCCTGGAGAAAGACCCGTCGCCTCCAGGTCGTCGTCGGATCTACCTTCAGGCGGTGCGTCTTCCAGGTTCGGGTCCAGTCTGCTTCTCGCGCGGCGAGAAGCAGCTGCAACGGACGGTGCCAGACCACCGGAAAGTCGGCCAGGCCCGTCTGGATTGAGCCGATCAGTGTTTCGGCATCGTCGGCGCCGATGACTACAGCTCTGCCATTTGCCAGCTCGCCCTCGACAACGGCCCAATCCAGCTCGGCCTTCGGCGACTGCCGCCACCACACGACAGGGGCGGGCGTCTCGGAGACCAGCGCGGAGACCGCTTGCAGCAACGCGGTCGACTTGCCTTCGCCAGTCGGGCCACGAAGCAGCTCGATGCCGCACGTACCACTGCTGACGCGGGCCCGGGTACGTGCGAGGAGCTTGTCGACCAGAGCCCTCGGCTGTAGCGCCGACGAGGCGACGGTGGACCAGTCCGGATCCGCGCCATTGAAGTACGGGGTCAGCGACGGCGGAGGCTGTACCGCTCGGAGTGAGTCGGTGGTGAGCTCGACCCATCCGGCCATGCTCCCTCGCTGGCCTCTGACAAAAGTGTCGGCGAACGAGTACCTTACGTCGTCACTCACAGTGGCACGCTAGCCGAACGCGACAACACCGGATAGGTGTCACGACACGAGGCGACAACATTGGCGCCGAGGTTGCCGCAGAGGCCGCACGCCCTGGCGCTTGCTGAGCACTGTGGCCGGCCCGTCACTAATCGTCGTCATCCTGTTATCCGGTCGGGGTCGCGGGTTGACGCTGCGCTGCGACCGTCGGGGCATGGCCGCTCGCATGCTGATGAAGGCGCCGCGGATTTTCGCTTCGCTGGCCGCTGCCATGCTCGTGTCGGCTGGGTTGACCGCTTGCACGCCGGTGATCAAAGGCATCACCGGCGTGACGGTGGACGCCGACGGTCAGCCCCTCGCGGTTCTGGCCTGGTGCGCGGACCGCCCGCCAGAGGTTGTGGTGTTCTTCGCGGAACGGGACTCGATCTCGCCCTCCCCGTCTGACGCGCCGACCTCCGCGAGTTGGCCCTACTGGCCGGGGCGGGACTACGCCGTGCCGCGCGCCGCGACCTCGCCGACCACGGTGCGCCTGGAGGGCTTTCTGCCGGACCCGGCTCCTCGCCCGTACCCGGCTTTCCGGATGTACGGAGTTGGCAGCAACAACAGCTTCACCATGCGTTCGGTGACCTTCTGGCTCGCTGAGCTGGAGGGCCTGCGGCCCGGATCGGTTCTGATCACCGAGATCGTGGAGAACGGCGAGGCACGGAGGAGCGTATCCATGGAGGAGTTCGCCGGCCTCGGTAAGGACGAGTGCTGATCAGTCCGGGCCGCAGCACGGCGTGAGGCTCAGGGCCCGCTGTCTTCGGCATCCCAGCCGAGTTCGGCGAGTTCCCGCAGGACCGCGCCAACGCGCGGAGTCCAGAGGAGCAGAACCTGGTCGCGTCCCTCGGCTGGTTGTCGCTGGCCCGCCGGCTCCACCGACACGGAGTTGAGCCAACCAAACGAACCGGCCGGGTGGGTTGCCCCACCCGGCCGGTGTCCGGATCTCTGGAAGCCAACCCCGCAGGGGCTGGCGACCGTCAGTGCTTCTTGAACACCGGCATGGTGTCCAGCGTGGTGGTGATGTTCTGCGTGGTGCCGCCCCGGTACGTCTTCCCGGTGAAGATGTCGGTCCAGCTGTTGCCCGGCGGGAACCACACCGACGTCGTGGCGGTGGTGCCGGCCGTCGTCACCGGTGCCACCAGGTAGTCCGGGCCGTAGAGGTACTGCGAGCCGGCGGTGGCGTACGCGGCCTGCTCATTCGGGTACGCCAGGTACATCGGGCGGACGATGGGGGTACCCGTGCGGGTGGCCTCCTTGGCGGCGGCGTAGGTGTACGGCTGCAGCTGCTTCCGCAGGTTCAGGAACTTCTTGGCCGACGCGTTCGCCGCCGGGCCGTACTGCCAGGGCAGCCGGTCGCTGTGGTTGGAGTGCAGCCGGTCGATCGGCTGGAACGTGCCGAACTGGACCCACCGGGCGTAGAGGTCGTCGGGCAGTTTGGTGCTGCCCGGCTCGCCGCCCGGCTCCTGCAGACCGCCCGTGTGCCCGCCGATGTCGTGGCTGACCGCGGCCAGCCCGGTCGCGGCCGACTCGCCCGGGGTGTAGCCGACCTCCATCTGGAGGGTTTGCCAGTTGGAGGTGGTGTCGCCGGTGAAGTGCAGCGTGGTGCGCTTGTCGGCCCACGGTCCGGTCGACACCGGGGTCGGGCTGCTGTAACCGCCGGCCTGCAACGAGCCGTACGCCCGGGAGAACGCGAAGCCGGTCTTGTCGGCGTACTGCTGGTTGATCCACGCGTCCCCGGTCACCCCGGCGAGGGAGGACTTCGTGTTGTCGCAGCACCAGTCCAGCCACCAGAAGTCCGGGCCCTTGCTGCCCTTCGGCAGCATCCCGTCGTGCAGCTGCATGTACGCAGTGAGCTGGTCGGGGTCGCCGAAGTCGAACGCGTAGCAGTCGGGCCCGCCGTTGCAGCCGACGCGCTGTAGCTTGCCCTTCGCGGTGGCCTGCGCCTGCGCGAACTTCGGGTCTGAGCCGAGGATGCTCGGGTGGATGTTGATGCCGGTGTGCAGGCCCTGCTTCTTGGCCCAGTCGAAGAACGCCTTCGGGTCGGGGATCCGGGTGGGGTCGATGCTCCAGCCGTTCCACTTGTCCGGCGCCTTGATGTCCGTGTCGAGGACGAGCACGTCCATCGGCACACCCTCGGCCTTGGCCCGGTTCACCAGGTTCTGGAACTCGGTCGCGGTGCGGTCGTAGTACTCGGAGTACCACACCCCGTACGCCCATTCGGGCAGCAGCTTGGTGGGCCCGGTCAGGGTCGACAGGTCCCGCAGACCACGGTTGAAGTCCTGCCCGTACCCGAAGACGTAGCCGTCCTGCTCGGCGGCGGGCCGGGGCTTGGTGTTGCTCAGGGCCGAGGCCGAGTCGTCGAGCAGGTACCAGCCGTCCTGGTAGAGCAGGCCCGGGGCGGTGAGCGCGGCACCGGACACGCCGTCCAGGCCCCGGCGGTAGCCGCCGAGCGGTGCGTGCGGGGCGAGCAGCGGGGAGTCCTTGCCCGTGACGGCGACGGTGTCGACGTTGACGTTGCAACTGGCGTCCGTGGGGCAGCCCAGCGTCACGGTGTTGGTGCCGCGGTCGAGGTGCACCGGGACGGAGACGGTGTTCCAGTAGTCCCACCCGCTGGTCGGCGGCAGGGTCGCCGTGACGGGCGCCGCCGTCCCGGCGGTGACCGACATGGTGCGCGCCTGGCTCGGCTGGGAGCCGGCCTGGCCGTTGGCGTAGCGGATCTGCACCTGGTAGTCACCCGCGGATGGAACGTCCGTCACGGTGAGCGTGTCGGCGGAGCTGGTGCTTTCCAGGCCGGCCAGGAATCCCGTACCGGAAGCGCCGTTGTGGTCGTTCGCGGGCCGCGCGCCGCCGGTCAGCGCGCCGGTCTCGGCCTCTCCCAGCGTGCCGAACCGCAGCGGCTGCGGCTGGGGCGTGGCCGGCGCCGGGTACGCATCACCCGGGTTGACCACCGCGAGGCTGTCGATGTTCACGTTGCCGGAGTCGTTGGGTCCCCGCACGACCCTGATCTCGTGTCGGCCGGCGGTGAGGTCGACCGGCACGCTGGCCGTGCCCCAGGTGTCCCAGTTCGCGGTGGGCGGCAGCGTCAGGGTGTGGCCGGCGTCGCCGTCGACCTGAACCGTGAGGGTGCGGGCCACGTTCTGGCCGTCGCCGCCGGTGCTGTTGGCGTACCGGACGGTGAGCTGCTTCGTGCCGCCTGCTGGCGCGTCGAGCGCGAAGGTGACCGAGTCACCGGACGAGGCGAAACCGGCCGCGAAGCCGCGCCCGGTGAATCCCCGGTGGTCGGTGGCCACGCCGGGGCCGTTCAGTTGCAGCGATTCGGCCTCGCAGAGCGCGCCGAACGCGCAGTCCGGGGCAGTGTGGCCGGCCCAGGGTCGGCCCTGCACGACCTGCTTACCGGTCTTGAGCTGCACGGTGAGGTTGTCGGCGGTGAACGCGCCCGAGCCGACCCGGTAACGCAACGTCATCGCGCCGGTGTCGATGGTGAGCCAGCCGTGCTCGACGTGCTTGGTGAAACGCGTACGGGGGAAATCATCGCGCCCGATGGCGTTGAACGTGGCGGCGTCGGTGAACGTGCCGTCCTTCTGGTACTCGGTGCGGATCAGCGTCGGGGACAGCACCTCGAAACGTGCGTTGCCCGAGCGTACGGCCCCGTCTTTCGCCTTGTCGCGGCTGGCCTGGGCCGGCGCGGACGGAGCGAGCGCCAGCCCGGTGATGAGAATGCCGGCCGCGGCGGCTGCTGTCGCGCGGCGGCGCTGTGAGTGCCGATAGAGCAAGATGCGCTCCTCGTCTCAAATGGAGGAAATGAGTCGATGACAACGCTGTCACTTGCCGGAAACGCATGTCAACAGGCCTCGGAGGGTGTCCCTTCTCTCTCTTCCGCACGACCAGCTCAGAGGTACGGCGTTCCGTCACCGCCGGTGGTACGGCGGGTACGGGGGGAGGAGCGCGGCGGTGGTAGCTACCCGAGGTGACCGGCTGCGGGGCGAAGGTGTTCCGACTGCGGGTCGTAACAGACGAGCCCGTGGTCGGCGGCCATCCGTGCCGCCTCAGCGGAAACCTCGTCGGCCCGGCTGAACGGGATCGTGAAATAGAGCATCGGACCGGACGCCTCATCGACAAGGCCGTTCGACAGGGGGTAGACCTCGGCGTCGTGGCCGTACAGGTCGGGCCATCGGGCCGCCACCACTTCGAGGTAGGCCTGGATACGCGGTGTCGGCGGCTGTTCCTCGCTCTCGAAGTACCGCTCGTACAAGGCGTCGTACGCCGCACCGGCCGCTTCGTCGTCGGCGGGCATGTCGCCCTCCCACACCGCCAGGTCGTAGCTCATGCCGGGGAGTCTGCCAGTGCCGGCGACATCCTGAGGGGCCGGATTTCGGGCGGAGCCCCGGCATCTTCCAGGCCTGGTCGTCCGGCAGCTTCGACGACGGTCACCGTCCGCATCGACCAGTGCGCCGCGGCCCACACCCGGGAAGAGGGAAAAGATCGAAGAGCGGCGTACCGAGGCTGTGGCCAGGGCGATGTCTCGTGGCACCACACCCGAAGAGGCGGTAGCGGCCGGAGAAGCGCCGCGCGCGGTAATACCGCCACCACCATGATGACTGCCATCAACAGCTAAAACGTCTGAGGTACGACCGGGCCGATGCCCGTTCCAATCGGGCCCCGCCCGCTGGGCTTCGGTCGCGACCCGAACTGTCGGCTTCGGGGTCGTCGCGCCGACAGCACTGCTCAGCAGCGCACCCGCGCGGGGAGTCCAGAAGAGCAGGACCTGGTCGCGTCCCGCTACCTCGAAGGCGACGGCGGTCACCGGCGGTCGACGTAGGTGAGCCCGCCGCGCAGATCGAACGAATTCGAGATCACCGGGGGATCGTACGGCCGGATGGTCGCGGGCTTCCGCTGCCCGGGACCGAAAAGGCGGCCAGGTGCGTTCGACACAGATCGTGCGGAGTGGCAGTGCTTACGGCCGCTCGGAGACCCGGGCGACGAACGCTCGCCAGGCTGCCGGGTCGAAGGTCAACGCCGGGCCGGTGGGGTCCTTGCTGTCCCGGACGCCGACAACGCCGGGCAGGTTGTCGGCAACCTCGACGCAGTTCCCGCCGCTCGCGCCGCTACGGGTGGACTTACGCCACTGCGCGTCACTGAGGTCCATGATGGCTCTCCACTTCCTTCAATAGGTCGATGGACTGCCGGCGAGGTAGCGCCTCGTTGCGGACGCTCTCCCACCTCGCCTGCAGCGTAGCCACATCATCGTCCTTGTCGATGACCTCCCCGCCAAGCTGGTTTTCGAGGTGCCCGACCCATACACCCTCGTCGGAACGGGCTAGCGCGAACGGCCCGGACAGCCCGATGTGCAGGCCGCTGCCGATCGGGATGACATGGACGTGCACGTGCGGAAGCTCGGCCATCTCGACCAGGTGGGCGACCTGTTGGGCCATGATTCCACCGAGGCCATCGCCGGTCCGCCGGATCGCGGCTTCGTCCAGCACCGCGACAAACTGTGGCCGGTGCTCACCGGTCAGGATTGTTTGCCGGCTCATGCGCGCCTCGACGCGTTGCTCAACCTCTTCGTCGGTGAGGCTTTCGACCGTTCGCAGTACTGTGCGGGCGTAATGCTCTACCTGGAGTAGGCCCGGGATCAGGTTGGGCTCGAAGTAGCGGAGCTGTGTCGCCCGACGCTCGGCGTCCAGCCAGGGCAGGAACCACGACGGTGCACCGAACTTCGTCGCCAGGCGCTCGAAGAGCCCGCCGCTGTTCAGCGCCCGGTCCGTGCCCTTGATGAAGTCCATCGTCAGCGCCCGGGTGCCGCTCTCCACGGCGCTGACGTGCGATGCGCTGAAGCCCGCCGCCCGGCCGAACGACTCCTGTGTCATCCCGGATGCCCCGCGAGCGCGGCGGATCTCGCCCACGATGAAGTCCGCGAGCGGGCTCGGCACATCACCCATTCATTCCTCCTCAACTCGGAGATCGACTGCCCGGGGCGCCACATGTCTTCGGCCTGTTCGGCCAGATCAAACCCGGACGCCCAAAGAACCTTCCGAGCGTAGTCGTCCCCACAGCAGAGTGTCACCAGGCGGCATGACAGGGGGGCCCACGAGGCCAGGGGTCGCGCTCGTAGCGGGGCCGCTCCCGATGGGCGAGCACTCACGGGAGCGGCCTCTTCCCAACAACAGCACCAAAGGGGAAGGCCGTGCCCGACGACAAGTCCGATCAGCCCACGCCGGCGGGCGCGCCATCCAACCCGGCGTGCGGCGCGGTGGTGGAGAAGATGAAGGCCGGCGATGTGGTCTACCTGACCACCGCCGCGAGTGTGCAGTTTCTGCGCCCGATCTTCGTGCGCGTGATCCGCGAGCTGCCCGAATTGCACACCTACCACGGGTGGGTGTGGATCGAGGGGTACGAGCTGAACGCGGCGGGCGACGCGGTGGCGCGACGGGAGCTGTACGTGCTGCGGGCGGGCGTGCGGTTGCGGGCCCTGCCCACCCCGCCGGCGAAGCGCGCCACCCGCCGGTCGGTCCGCCGGGGTGCGGTGCGGGTCGGATGACCGCCCGCCCGCGCCCTCACCTGCCGATGCGCCCGGCGTGGCTGTGTCGCAACTGCGCCGCGCCCTGGCCGTGCGGTCCGGCGCAGCTCGACCTCACCGCCGAGTATTACGGCCATTCGATCGCGCTGGCGTTCTACCTCGCCGCGTCGATGCACGACGCGATCGACGACGGGTACCGCCTGGGCCTGCGCCCGGACCTGCCCGCGATGCACGCCCGGTTCCTGGGATGGTTGTCAGTGGCCCGCCGGCCGCGCCGGTCGCCTCGACGCTGAAACACCGGGCGGATCACTCGTCGAGCCGGCGGGATGCCCGCGCTCTTCGGCTCAGACACATCCCTTGGAAACGGGCGGGACTCGGAACTGACCACCAGCTCAGGCGCCGACACCAAATCGCACTGTCAAGAATGCTCCTTGTCCCGGACGCGACATTGTTGTTACGCCGAGCCTCCATCAATACAAGGATGTCAATCAACGACACACCACGTGGAGGGGAAGACCTATGCGATTTCGAACGGGGATGAGGAATTCGGGGGTCGTCGCCCTGGTCGTCGGGACGCTGCTGTTGGCGACCGGCGCGCCAGGTCAGGCTGCCGACCCGAACCGGTCCGTGAAGCAGGTTGCGGCGTCCTGTGCGGTGACGCCGAAGGCTGGAATGGGCAACATCAACATCCGCCTCGGTGCGGGTACGAACCATGAGACTGACGGTGTTCTCCGCTCCGAGACGTGGGCCCCCTCGGAATGCTCCAATGTCTCCGGCGGCTCCTACTCGGCCTGCGGTGGCGGCAACAAATGGATCAAGGTGCACCCCGATTGCCTGGGGTGTTTCGGGTATGTCGCCTACAGCTGCGTACGCCTGGTGCGGGACGCCTAGGACCCGGCGTACCGGCGATTCTTGACCCATGGACCGAAGGCGGCGGGCTGCGGCCCGCCGCCGAGGCATGGCTGGCGCGGCCGGCCTAGGCTGCCCCCTCGTGTCAGCGGAGCAGGTCATTGTCGGCCCGGTCGAACTCGCCTACACCCTCACCGAGGAGGACTGGCTCGACGGTTTCGTCGCGCACCGCCGTCGCCTCCGGCGGTCCTGGCTGGTTCCGTTGCTGATCGCCGCCGCGCTTGTCGGAATCCTCCTGGCGAACGACTTCCAGGCCATGTCGGCGACCGACACCGCGATCCTCGGCACGGCGGCGGTCGTCGCCATCGGGCTCGGTCAGCAGTGCGGGGCGTCGAGCGGGGCGGGCCCGGCGAGCGCTTCGACTGTCGCCGTCGGCGCGGCCGACTCGGTTGGCGTCGGCGTGGGCGATACCGCAGGTGGCGAGGCCGAGGGCGAACTGCTCGGTGTGGCCGGGCTGACGAGCGAGACCGAGGAGCGCTGCACCTGCTTCGTGACCAGTTTGACGCCGGTGGCGGTCGCCTGGTGTCCGTACCCGTCGGTGACCCTGATGGTGAAAGGCCCGGGGCCGATGCCGCCGTCGATGGTCCAGTAGTTGTCGCTCTGCCGGGCGGCCTTGCGGAAGCCGCCGCTCGTTCCCTTCGCCTCGACCGAGCGCAGCGGGTTGCCGTGGTTGCCGACCTGCACCGCGAACCAGTACCGCGAGGCGCCGCCCTTGAGCCGGAAGGTGAGGCCTCCGTCGAGCGGCGGGTTCACCACCGCCCGGTACGTCACGGAAGCGATGCCCTGCGAGCGGTCGGCGATCTTGCTGAACGCCTCGGTGGAGAGGTCGATCTTGCTGGTTCCGCAGCCGCCGCACTGGTCCATCACCATCACCCGGACCTTGCCCTTCGGGCCGGTCACCTCGAGGAAGCTGCCGCAGGCCGCCGATCCGGCGTACTGGGATGCGCCGAGAGCCACGTAGAGCCGGTCCGCCGGCGGGCCGGGGAAGGAGCAGTTGCCACCCGAGCGGCCCGCGTCGTAGAAGCTGGCCTTCCCCTTGTGGACGGTGTTCCCCGACGGTGGCGCGGCGCAGGCCGGGGTGGCGCCGCCACGGACGGCGAGGGTGATGCCGAGTACGGCCGCCAGGGTGGCGACCCCGGCACCGGCCAACCAGTGCCGGACCCGCCGACTCGACCGGGGCGTGCTGGCCGGGGTGTCGTTTCCGGGTTCCGTGCCTGGTGCCGTCACGGCGCCTGATGTTGCCGCACGATGCCGGGCCAGCGCAAAGGAAGTTACTCGCCGGATCGGTCGGGGCGCAGTCCGTTGAGCGCGGTGCTGACGACGAGGTCGGCGTACTCGGCGGTGAGCGGTGCACTGCGGTAGAGCCACCGGTTCAGCACGGGCCCCCAGATCAGGTCGACGGCCACGTCGAGGTCGACGTCGTCGGCGAGTTGCCCAGCCCGCTGGGCGCTCCGGAGGCGTTGCCGCTTGGCCTCCCGCAGCGGCCCGTCCAACCGTTCGGCGTAGGCCGCCGCCAGCTCGGGGTCGAGCGTGATCTCGGTGGCCAGCGCGCGCATCGGTTGCTCGTACCGGGGGTCGTTCATCTCGTCGACAGTGGCGCGCAGCACCAGGGTCAGGTCCGCCACCAGGTCGCCCGTGTCCGGCAGCGTCGGCGGTCCGCCGTCGGTGCCCTCGCTGAGCAGGAGGAACGCGTCGAAGATGACAGCGCCCTTGGACGGCCACCAGCGGTAGATGGTCTGTTTGCCGACGCCGGCGCGGGTGGCGATGCCCTCGATGCTGAGCTTCGCGTACCCGATCTCCTGAAGCAGGTCGAAGGCTGCGGTGAGGATGGCGCGCCGGGACGTCTCGCTGCGGCGGGCCGTGTTGGGCGTCATGACGCACGACCATAGCAGAGGCGAGACGAACCGTCTCGTCTTGACGACTGCGGCGACCTCTGACTAGTCTCCGATCACAACGAGACGGACCGTCTCGTCTCGTAGCGAAACGGAGTTTCCATGCGTACCTGGTTCATCACCGGTGCCAGCCGTGGCCTGGGCCGTGCCTTCGCCGACGCCGCGCTCGGCCGTGGCGACCGGGTGGTCGCCGCGTCCCGGACGATCACCCAGACCGACTTCGACGAACGGCACGCCGGCCGGCTGCTGGCGCTCCCGCTCGACGTGACCGACCGGACGGCGGTCAACACCGCCGTGGCCACCGCCGTCGCGCACTTCGGACGGCTCGACATCGTCGTCAACAACGCCGGCACCCTGTCCATGGGCATGGTCGAGGAGTTCACCGAGGCCGAGGCGCGGGCCCAGTTCGAGGTGAACTTCTTCGGCGCGCTCTGGGTCAGTCAGGCCGTGCTGCCGCACCTGCGCGCCCAGCGATCCGGCCACATCGTGCAGGTCTCCAGCATCGCCGCGCTCGGTGGCTTCCCCAGCACCGGTATGTACAGCGCGAGCAAGTTCGCGCTGGAAGGCATGAGCGAGGCGCTGGCGATGGAGGCGGCGGCCTTCGACATCACGGTCAGCATCGTGCAGCCCGGCGGCTACTGGACCGACCTCTACACCAGCATCAGCGCCACCAGCGCGCTGGAGGCCTACGCGCCGCTGCGCGCCGAACTGGAACGGCAGTGGGCGGAGGGCTCGATCGACAGTGCACCCCGGCTGGCCGCCGAGGCGCTGCTGCGGCTGGTCGACAGCGACGACCCGCCGCTGCGGCTCCTGCTCGGCAGCATGGTGTACGACCTGGCATTCGACATCTCCCGCCGACGGATGGACACCTGGGCGAGCTGGGAGAAGGTGAGCCGAGCCGCCGAGCGGATGCGCTGACCGCCCGTATCGCCACCAGCTTGGGGCGGCCGGGATTCGACCCCATGGTGGTGACTGAACGCGGTCAACCCGGGAAACACCCTGATCCGCACGGCGGGCAGTCATCCACAGCGACTAGACCGTGCGTATCGCCACGGCCTTCATTCCACCACTCCTCGCTAGGTGCGAATCCAGACGGAAAGGAAGCATGCATGGCTGTCAAGACCATGACGCGACCCGGCACCGCCGACATTCGGCCGTTCAAGGTCGAAGTGCCCGAGGCGGAACTAAAGGCCATGCGCGCGCGCATCGCCGCTACTCGCTGGCCCGAGAAGGAAACCGTGCCGGACCAGTCGCAGGGCGTGCAGTTGGCGACGATGCAGGCGCTCGCGCGTTACTGGGAGAAAGAGTACGACTGGCGCAAGGTCGAGGCGAGGCTGAACGCCCTACCGCAGTTCATGACCGAGATCGACGGCCTGGACATCCACTTCCTCCACATTCGGTCCAAGCATGAGGGCGCCCTGCCGCTCATCATCACGCACGGGTGGCCCGGCTCGGTGATCGAGCAAATGAAAATCATCGACCCGCTCACCAATCCCACCGCGCATGGCGCCAGCGCCTCGGACGCCTTCCACCTGGTGATTCCGTCGATGCCTGGCTACGGATTCTCCGGCAAGCCGAGCATGCCCGGCTGGGACCCGCAACACATCGCCACCGCCTGGATCGAGTTGATGAAGCGCCTCGGCTACTCGCGGTACGTGGCGCAGGGTGGCGACTGGGGTGCGCTCATCACCGACCTGATGGGATTGCAGGCGCCGCCGGAACTGATCGGCATTCACACAAACATGCCGGGCGTCTATCCGCCCGAGATCGACGCGATGCTCCAATCCGGGATCACCGGGGCGAACAATCCGCTCGGATCGCTCCCCGCCAACCTTTCCGACGACGAGAGGCGCGCGTGCGAGCAGGCGGACTTCTTCTGGAAGCACTCCAGCTATGCCCTTGAGATGGGGCGGGCGCAGACGCTGACCGGGTTGGCGGACTCGCCCGTCGCCCTGGCGACCTACATGCTCGACCACGACGCCGCCAGCCTGAAGCTCATTTCCGAGTCCGTCGCCGGGCAGCCCCGAGGCATCACGCCGGAGGATCTCCTCGACAACATCTCGCTCTACTGGCTCACGAACACCGGGGTTTCCTCAGCTCGGCTCTACGCGGAGAACCAACTCTCCTTCTTCGCCGCCAAGGGCGTGACGATCCCGGCTGCCGTGAGCGTGTTCCCGGACGAGCTCTACCAGGCTCCCAAGAGCTGGGCCGAGCAGGCGTATCCCAATCTGATCCACTACAACAGGCTGGACAGGGGCGGGCACTTCGCGGCCTGGGAACAGCCGCAACTCTTCTCCGAGGAGATGCGCGCCGCCTTCCGGTCGCTGCGCTAGATGGCCGTGCGGATGCCCCCGCTCGACGGGGCGGCCGAGTGGCTCAACTCCGGGCCACTCGACCCCGCCGACCTGCGCGGGCGCGTCGTCCTGGTGAACTTCTGGACGCTGACCTGCATCAACTGGCTACGCCAGGAGCCGTACGTCCGGGCCTGGTCGCAGGCCTACCGCGACGACGGGCTGGTCGTCGTCGGGGTGCACACGCCGGAGTTCGACTTCGAGCACGACGTCGAGTGGATCCGCCGGGCGGTCGCGGCCCGGTCGATCGACTACCCGGTCGCCGTCGACAACGACTACGCGATCTGGCGGGGCTTCGACAACCACTACTGGCCGGCGCTCTACTTCGTCGACACCGACGGCGTCATCCGCGATGAGCACTTCGGCGAGGGACGCTACGAGCAGTCCGAGCGGGTGCTCCAGCAACTGCTCGGCATCGAGCGTGCTCCCGTACCAGTCAACGGTGTCGGACCGGAGGCGGCGGCGGACTGGGACAACCTGCGTACGCCCGAGACGTACCTCGGTTTCGACCGGGGCGAACACTTCGCCTCGCCGGACGGCCCGACGCTGGACCAGGGCCGCGCCTACCGGGTGCCGGACTATCTCGGCCTCAACCAGTGGGCGCTGTCGGGGGAGTGGACCATCGGGTCGGCCGGCGTCGTGGCCGACCGGGCCGGCAGCGGCATCGCCTTCCGGTTCCACGCCCGCGACGCGCATCTCGTGCTGGCCCCGGGGGCGAACCGGCCGATCCCGTTCCGGGTGCTGCTCGACGGGGTTGCTCCTGGGCCCGCCAAGGGCGTCGACGTCGACGCCGAGGGCAACGGCGTGCTCCAGGACGCCCGCCTCTACCAGCTCGTCCGGCAGAACGGCCCGATCGGGGAGCGGACCCTGGAGGTCATGTTCGGCGAGCCCGGCGCCGAGGCGTACGCCTTCACCTTCGGCTGAACCGGCCCGGGTTGGCCTGCCGCCAGATCTTGGACAGTTTCCGTCACCAGCTGACGGAAACTGTCCAAGATCTGCGCGTGGCCGTGACCGCGCACCCTATGTAGAGTTCCGATAGAGTGGGCGGATGCGGATGACCATTCCGGTCGCGAAGGTGCTCGCTGCGCTGCTCGCCGAGCCCGACGCGCAGCGCTACGGGTTGGACCTGATGCGGATGACCGACCTGCCCAGCGGCACCCTCTATCCGGTGCTGCACCGACTCACCGAGGCCGGCTGGCTGGCCGCCGACTGGGAGGAGATCGATCCCGTCGCGGCCGGGCGGCCGGCCCGCCGCTACTACCGGCTCACCGCCGTCGGGGTGACGCAGGCCCGTCAGGCGTTCGCCGATTTACGGGCCGCGATCCCCGACGGTCGCCCGTCCTGGGGCGGCGTCGAGCCCACCGGAGCGCCGGCATGGTGACCCGGCGCGCCGCCGAGCTGCTGCTGGAGCTGGCCGCCCGACGCTGGCCGGCCGAGGTCCGCGACGACCTGCGCCGCGAGTGGGCCGCCGAACTGCACGTGCTCGCCGAGGGCGGCGACGACGAAGATGATCGGCTTCGCGGCGAGCCTCGCCGTGCACCGGGCCGGCACCCCGCTCGTCGACCGGAGCGTGACGCGCGGTCGGGCCGGCCGCACGGTGGCCGTGCTGCTGCTGTCCCCGCTCGCCGGCGCGGTGATCGTGCTGGCCAGCGCGTTGCTGATGAACCTGGTGCGCGATGGGCTGCTGCTGCCGCCACAGGTGCAGCTGCCGATCTGGTCGATTGCGACCGCCGGGCTGGCGGCGCTCCTCGCGGCGTACGCCGCACGTCGGGCCCGGCGCACCGCGCTCGCCGCCCCGCTGCCCATCGCGCTCGGGGTGGTGCTCCCGATCGGCGCGGTCATGGCCCTGACCGGGTACACCCTCGACCCCGACGGGATGGCCCGCACCGTGCCCGGTCTGCTGCTCTGGCTGGCCGGCCTGACAGTGGTCCTCTGGGCCGCGGCGATTCTGGCCGCGCGGGGGCGGGTCCGGGCTGCCTGGTGGCTGGGCGTCCTCGGCGCGCTCGTCGTCGCCGACCTCGCCGTGATCCTCTCCGTCGTCGGGAACATCCCCGGCTCCGGTCCCGTCATCGAGGGAACGGCCAGTGACACCGTCGACCGGATCTCGGCACCGCTCTGGCTCTTCTCCTGCTGGACCGACTGGAACTTCGGCCTGCCCCGACCGACCCGCTGGGAGATCTTCCTGATCACCGACCAGGTGCTGGTGGAGCCCATGTTCTACCTGGCCTGTTCGCCCTACGCGCTGGCGTACGCGATCCGGGCGGCACGGTCCGCGCCCACCGCGCCGGTCGCCCTCGCGCGCCCCGACGTCGTCGCCGGCCTGACCGCACCGCCGTCCGCAGTGGTGACTGCCGGTCGGGCGGCAGAAAACCCTCAGTCGGGTACGTCGTCCCACGTCGTGCCCGGCTCCAGGTAACCGGCCAACGGCTTCTCCCGCAGCGCGTAGGCCAGCACGAGCAGGGCGTGCTTGTCCAGCTCGGGCAGCCGGTCCACCGGGAACCACCGCACGGCCAGCGACTCGTCGTCGTTGACCCGGGCGTGCCGGCCACCAGCCGGCACAGGAAGCCCAGGTTCAGGTATTCGCAGCGGTCCCCGTTGGGGTAGGTGTGCGGGTGCGAGACGGCGCTGGACAGCCGCACCGGCGCGACCTCCAGGCCGGTCTCCTCCCGCACCTCGCGGACCAGCGCGGTGGCCGGCTGCTCACCCGGCTCGACGAAACCGCTGATCACCGACCAGCGCCCGTCGTCGGCGCGCTGCCCGAGCAGCAGCTCACCGGCGTCGTTGCGGACCACCGCGCTGACGCTCGGCAGCCAGAGCAGGCCGTGGCCGACGTGCTCGCGCAGCCCCACGATGTAGTCAGGTGTGCCCATCCGATGATCATAGGCGCGCCGCCACGGCCGGACTGACCTGCGCATCTCTCGGTGCTTCCGCCCCACGCGTTTCGCCGTTCCGGCCCGGCGGACGTCATGCATATCTACTGTGGAGAGGGTCGGCGACTTGTGCGATCCGGTGGCGGCCGGCCGGTTCGCGGTGCACAGTGATTCCCATGAGCGACAGCGGACGTGGTGGGCAGTTCTACTGGTGCACCCGGCACCACCGGGTCGAGACGGACGCCGACGTGTGTCCGGCGAAGCACGTTCTCGGCCCGTACGACTCGGCGGCCGACGCGGAGAACGCCCTGCAACGGGTGCAGGAGCGGAACGAGGCGTGGGATGCCGAGGACGCTCGTTGGGCCGGGGAGGACAGGTAGGCGGCGCGGGACGGCTCGCGCCGAGGCATTTCGTGCTCCGCGAGGACGCACGCGAGAGCACGTCCCCAAGGAGGGAACCACGATGGCCGAAGCACAGCAGGCCACCACCCGCCCGGCCGCCCGGCGCACCACCGCGAAGAAGACCGCCGCGGCGGAGCGGAACACGGCGGCGAGCCGGACCACCCCCGTGCGCAAGTCCACCACCGGCGCCGCGAAGGCGCCGGCCCGTAAGGCGACCGGCGGCGCGGGCCGGGCCCCCGCCAAGAAGACCAGCACGGCGGCGAAGAAGGCCCCCGCGAAGAAGGCGACGACCAAGACCACCACCGCCGCCAGGAAGGCCCCGGCGAAGACCTCGACCGCCGCCCGCAAGACGAACACCACCGCCAAGCGCACCCCGGCGTCCAGCACGCGGAAGACCACCACCGCCGCGAAGCGGACCACCGGCACGGCGAAGAAGACGGTGAGCGCCGTCACGAAGACCACCAGCTCGGCGGCGAAGAAGACGACAGCGGCGGCGAAGGCCCGGCCCGGAA
>NZ_JAEVHL010000111.1 GCF_016803395.1 Micromonospora tarensis
GCGCCCGGCGGCCCCGGAGCCGGGGTACGCCCCGACGCCGCCCTACCCGCCGACGACCCCGTTCGGCACGCGGCCGGCCGGGTGAGCCGCGCTCACTCCCACTCGATGGTGCCCGGCGGCTTGCTGGTGACGTCCAGCACCACCCGGTTCACCTCGGCCACCTCGTTGGTGATCCGGGTGGAGATCCGGGCCACCACCTCGTAGGGCAGCCGGGACCAGTCGGCGGTCATCGCGTCCTCGCTGGAGACCGGGCGCAGCACCACGGGATGCCCGTAGCTGCGTCCGTCTCCCTGCACACCGACGCTGCGCACGTCGGCGAGGAGCACCACCGGGAACTGCCACACTCCCCGGTCGAGGCCGGCGGCGGTCAGCTCCTCACGGGCGATCAGGTCGGCCTCGCGGAGCAGGTCGAGGCGCTCCTGGTTGACCGCGCCGATGATCCGGATGGCCAGGCCGGGACCCGGGAACGGGTGCCGCCAGACCATCGCCTCGGGCAGGCCCAGCTGGAGGCCGAGCGCCCGGACCTCGTCCTTGAACAGCGTGCGCAGCGGCTCGACCAGGGCGAACTTCAGGTCCTCCGGAAGGCCGCCGACGTTGTGGTGGCTCTTGATGTTGGCGGTGCCGGTGCCGCCGCCGGACTCCACCACGTCCGGGTAGAGGGTGCCCTGGACGAGGAACTCCACGTCACCGTGTGCGGCGACCTCGCGGGCCGCGGCCTCGAAGACCCGGATGAACTCGCGACCGATGATCTTGCGCTTCTGCTCCGGGTCGGTGACCCCGGCGAGCGCGCCGAGGAACCGGTCGGCGGCGTCGACCACCTTCAGCTTGATGCCGGTGGCGGCCACGTAGTCCTTCTCCACCTGCTCGGCCTCGCCGGCGCGCAGCAGGCCGTGATCGACGAAGACGCAGGTGAGCTGGTCACCGACCGCCTTGTGCACCAGGGCCGCGGCGACCGCCGAGTCCACCCCGCCGGACAGGCCGCAGATGACCTCCTTGTCGCCGACCTGGGCGCGGATCCGGGCCACCTGCTCGTCGATGATGTTCTCGGGCGTCCAGGTCGGCTCGATGCCGGCGATGTCGTAGAGGAAGCGGGTCAGCATCTCCTGGCCGTACGCGGTGTGCCCGACCTCGGGGTGGAACTGCACGCCGGCCCGACGCCCGGCCAGGTCCTCGAACGCGGCGACCGGCGCGCCCGCCGACTCGGCGGTCACGGTGAAGCCCTCGGGCGCCTCGGTGACACAGTCCCCGTGGCTCATCCAGACCGGCAGGTCGGCCGGCAGGTCGCGGAGCAGGACCCCGGGGTCGAGGAGACGGGGGCGCAGCGGGGTGCCACCGTACTCACGGTTACCGGTCCTCGCGACAGTGCCGCCGAGCGCCTGCGCCATCGCCTGGAAGCCGTAGCAGATGCCGAAGACCGGCACGTCGGCGGTGAACACGCCCGCGTCGATCTGCGGCGCCTCCGGGGCGTAGACGCTGGCCGGACCACCGGACAGGATGATCGCGGCGGGGTTCTTCGCCAGCATCTCGGCGATCGGCATCGAGTGCGGCACGATCTCGGAGTAGACCTTCGCCTCGCGGACCCGGCGGGCGATGAGCTGGGCGTACTGGGCTCCGAAGTCCACCACGAGGACAGGGCGAGGCAGGCTCATGTGCGCAAAGCCTACCGACAGTCACGGCCACTCCCGGCACCGGCTCGCCCTGGACGCGCGGGCACGCATCGCTCAGCGACTCACGCCGGGACCACCGGGGTTGAAACCGGGCACTACCCTCGCGACCGTGGATGCCTGGGTAATGGACGAACACAGCAAAGGCCTGGTCGACCGGCAGCTGAAGACGATCACCGTCAACGCGGAACGTGTTCGGGCGGCGCTCGACGAGTTGCAGGTGCTCCTGCCGGACGACCCGGACCCCGTCGACGGCAGTCGGCGACGGTGGCGGATGGACGAGGTCGAGCTGACCGTGGAGTTGACCGGCGAGGGCGGCGTGAAGCTGCTGGGCAGCGCCACAGTTGGTATCACCGGCGGCATCCGGGTGCTCTTCAAGCGAGCCGAGTAACGACATGCGGCGGGCGCTCCTCATCGGCATAGCTCTCTACACCGGTGGCTATCGCAATGCCATCGGGCCGGCCGTCAGGGCGGACGTTCAGAAGCTCAGACGCGCCCTCGGCGACAGTGGGGTGACCGTGTCGAAGACGCTCCTGGCCGACACCGCCGAGGTCGGCTCGGACGCCATCCGCTCGGCGATCGCCGAATTCCTGATCGACTGCGACGTCGACGACGACCTGGTCGTCTATTTCAGCGGGCACGGCCGCTACTTCGACGGGGTCAGCTATCTGGTGCCGTCAGCCGTCAATCCGCGCCTGCCGGACCAACGCAGCTACCTGGTGCCGGTGCGCTTCGAGTCGGAGATCGAGGTCAGCCCGGCCCGTTCGGTGACCTTCCTGATCGACGCCTGCCGAGACGGCGAGCCAGGCGACGAGACACACCGTCCACCGATGTCGTCGAGCACCGCGACCACGTTCATCTTCGCCACCCAGACGTCGGCGGTGGCCCACAGCGTGGCGGGGGCCGACGCGTGCAGCGTGTTCACCCGGGCGCTCGTGGAACTGCTGCCCAGCCTTGCGCCGGAGGTGCGCCTCTCCCGGGCCACCGCGCTGGTGCAGGACCGGATGAAGCTGATCTGCGACCAGGAGGGTCTACCCACCCAGCAGCTGGACGTGGCCAGCAATGTGAACGGGGACACTGCCGCGTTTCCCCTGTTCGCGTTCAGTCCCGCCATGCACGCCGAGGACCGGTGGAGCCGACTGCTGCGCAACGAGCTTCCGGACATCCTGGGCGAGACGCCACACGGCCGACCGGAACCGTCGCCCGCCCAGGTTGAGCGTCTGCTGAAGATCGCGGACGACCTTGAGGCGTCGGCGTCGGCCAGGTCGGTGCTGGCCGGCCGCCCGATGAGCCCATGGCTGCAACCCGGCCTCGTTGATCGACTCGCCCGCACCCTGAAGGAGCTCGCCCCCGCCATCCTCGCCACCCCGCTCGAGCGCCTGGTGCTGGTCGGGTTGGCCGCGGTGGTCGACGGGGCCTTCCGCAGCGCCGAGGTGGGCTTACTGGCCCGGCAGGGTTCGTGCTGGTCGTTGGATTGCGTCGTCTCCGCCGAACCGGGGTTGCGGCGAGCTGTCGACTGGGACGATCCCGCGTCGCCACTGCGACAGTGGGCCGCCCATCTCGCCGCGGTACGGGAATGCGCCCTCGACACCACAGGTCACCTCCGGGAGGGCATCGCGGACGTCGTCCGGGGGATCGAGCCCGACCTGCCGGCGGCCAGCGTCGGTCGCACGGTGAGCTACCTCATCGAGGCCGTCCGGTACGCCTTCGACCCGTCCCGCAGTCTGACCGACCTCGCCCCGGTCGAACTGGAGATCGACCCGGACC
Source organism: Micromonospora tarensis (assembly GCF_016803395.1). GTDB lineage: Bacteria > Actinomycetota > Actinomycetes > Mycobacteriales > Micromonosporaceae > Micromonospora > Micromonospora tarensis. The sequence continues at coordinate 3,432 of NZ_JAEVHL010000111.1, forward strand.
CGGTCCGGTCGAGTGTCAATGGCTGGCGGTTGGCCGCCGCACTACAACTGCTCTGGCGGCTGAGTCTGGACACCCGCTTCTTCGAACCAGCCAGCGGCATCCATCTGGTGCACGACGACCTGCCCCTGGCCGAGGCCCTGGCGGGGCTTCAGGAGGCCCGCTGGCACCGGGTGCAGAACCTCCTGGACCTGAGCCTCTGGACCCGGAGCGCGCCAATCGACCTGGCGGTCCGGCAGTTGGTGGCGGAAACGAACGAGGTTCTGCTGAACCACCGCCAGCCGGGTGGTCCACTACACCAGACGAAGACCCCCCATCTGATCGCTACCAGCCGGCTCCAGCCCGAGCAGGCGTCGTTCCGCCTGCCGCACGTGACCTTCCGGGTCTCCACCTCGGAGACCCGGCACCTCCTGATGGGCACCAACCTCTACCAGGACCCGTCCCTCGCCGTCCGCGAGCTGTACCAGAACGCCGTGGACGCCTGCCGCTACCGGGAGCGCCGGCTCCAGCATCTCCAGGGCGACGAGTACGACTGGAGTCCGGCGATCAAGTTCCGGATGGGTGTCGAGGGTGGCCGCCGGTTTCTTGAGTGCCGGGACAACGGCATCGGCATGTCGCACCACGAGATCAGGGAGGCGTTCGCGAAGGCCGGACGCCGGTTTCGGGATCTTCCGGAGTTCATCCAGGAGTCCGCCGAGTGGGCCACCGACGGCGGCGCGGAGTTCCAACCGATCTCGCAGTTCGGCATCGGGGTGCTCAGCTACTTCATGATCGCCGACGAGTTGGAGGTGCGGTCGACCCGCGTCGATCGCCGGCTGGGTCTCCAGCCGCCGATCCGGGTCCGGATCCGTGGTGGTTCGGACCTGTTCCAGATCAGTGGCGGCGGCCAGGTCGAGCCCACCGGCGGCGGAACCGTCGTACGCCTGTTCCTCAACCCCGAATCCCAGGAGTTCGACCTGGCGGAGGCGCTGAACTCGACCGTCCGGGCACCCACCATCCCGGTGTTCTTCGCGGGTCGGAGGTGGCAGGCGGATCGGCTGTACGACCGGAACGGCAACGAGGTGACGCCCTGTTTTCGGGCACCGGACCTCGCCGTCTTCTTTCACGAGGGGCCGAGCGAGATCCTCGTCAACGGCATCCCGACAAGCGTCTCCCAACGCTTTCGATCCGTCGGCTGCACCGTCTCGCTCGGTGGGTGGGCCCAGCCGAACCTCAGCGTGGACCGTCGAACGCTGCTGGGGTACGACCAACGGGCCGTCAGCGAACGCATCCAGCAGGCCGCCACCAGGGTGGGTGACTGGGCCGACGCGTCCGGGAACTGGTTGTTGGGTCTCTTCAGCACGGACATTCCGGCGGCCCGCCTGGCCTGGCAGAGGCTGCGTGACCGGCCGTTGACCGTCGGTCCGGCGGTGAACCACGTCGAGGTACCCGACTCGGCGGCGTACCGGACCAAACCGCTGTCACTAATGCCGGCGCGGGACGGGCTGCACCTGCGGGACCCTGATCTGCTGCACCGCCGAGGAGACCCACGCAGCGTCCTCGATGCCGCCCGCATCGCCGTCATCGTGGATGGCGAACGACCGAGCCCGCCCCCGGGGATACCGCCGTTCGACGACCGGTTGGCCGCTGTCCTCAACGGATATCGTCATCTGCCCACCGACTTCGGCCCCGGGACGCGTCAGCGGGGCGGCGGTGAGGACGCGGTCAGCGGGACGTTCGGGCGGGAGAGAGTCCTTGGTGAACTGCAGGCGCTGGCCGGACACTTTCAGGTCACCCTGGGTGCGGTAGCGATCTATGGGTGGGCGTTGGCGCTGCTCGAACAGCCGGCGTCGCTCAGCCTGACCCCGGCGGCGGCCGGCCTGTCCGCGAGGCGTAACGCGCAGACCTGGCAGTCACTTGCCGACTCTCCACTCCGTAACCTCCCGATCCTCCTGCGCGACCTGACCTTCGCTGTGGTGAGCACGCGAGCGGTGGAGGAGGACGTGCCTGACTGGCCAGCCACTCGCATCGTGCCCGCGGCGGCATGGCTTCCCGCTCCGAAGATCGATCGGGAAACCGCCATGAAGCGCATCGCCAAACTGGGTGCCGCCTCCCTCGGAGACCTTAGGACGGAAGCCCGCAAGGTGCTGTTCGGCGACGAGCAGCCGACCACCCAGGCCAGATACACGAACGTGACGCCGCACCTGAGTCGTTACGCGGTGCTGGCGGCATCCCGCGACTGTGACCGGGTGGCTCCGTTTCATCGCAGCACCATTCCCGTCCTCAATGTGGCTTTCGCCGCCTACCACGCGTCCTGGGAGCACGGACCGGACCACGACCAGATCATGGCCGAGCTCTCCGCGGCGGGCTTCCGAACCGAGCCGCACGTCGAGGATTGGTCGCTGGTGATGGCGGCCGTCGAAGCCTGCCCCGCACTGGCCCACGGCAATGGACGCTCACTCGACGACACTGTCGACGATCTGCAGATGGTGATCTCGATCCTGGACGGGGCCGACTGGGATGAGCTGTCCCGCGCCATCGACCTCCTGGTCAGATCGGGAGTCGGGAGTGAGCGACTGACCGAGATCGTTCGGCTGGAACCAGAGTCGAGAGGTCAGCTCAGACGACATGCCGATGTTCTCGGCGGCCAGCTCTCCCGTGCCCTCGTCACCATCGACACGGTGGTCGCACTCGCCAACCTGGAGGGTGTGACGCTCGGGCAGTCGCTCGCCGATCTGGAGCGGTACCGAGGCCTGACCCGCCGCTTCGACCTGCCCGCCCGCCTTCCCGCCAGCCTCGCCGACCGGGTTCCGAGCAAGCTCGTCCAGCAGTTCTTCGCCGAGTCTCCCTGGGAGCGATTCGCCCGCAGCGGCTCGAACTGGGCGCTGCGGGCGGTCCGCATGGCGGCGCTGACCGGCACGTCACTTCGGGACATCGCAGCCGAGGTCCGTCCGCTACTCGTTGCCGGTGGCGAGGACGTCGCGCCGCTCGACCAACTGACGTCGGTCGTGGACCGGCCGATCGCCTTCGACGACCTGCTCGTGCTCGGCACGCAACAACTGGAGCCACCGCTCGCCGACCCGGCGGAGATCGCCGCCCTGTGCCGTCCGTTCGCCATCGACCCGGAGGGCCTGGCCGACCGTGCGACGCCGTGGCTCGCCGCGCCCCGCCTCAAGATCGACGAACGCGACTGGGAGGCGGTGCGGTGGCTCCTCCGTCTCGACGCGGAATAGGCCGGGCTCACTGGCGCAGGGCGCCGGGGGCGTCCGGCGGAACCGCCGGGTCTCGCGGGGGTACGACGGGCAGCCTGCGGTACGGGGAGCCCAGGGGCGGACGGGGGTCCTCCTCGCCCTTGTTGGGCCAGAGGGACATCGCTCGTTCCGCCTGCGCGGTGATCGTCAGCGCCGGGTTCACGCCGAGGTTGGCCGAGACCGCCGCGCCGTCGACCACGTGCAGCCCGGGGTGCCCGTACACCCGGTGCCACGGGTCGATCACCCCATCGGCTGGCGTCGCCCCGATGACCGCCCCGCCCAGGATGTGCGCGGTCACCGGGATGTCGAACGGCTCGGTGAGCGAGCCGCCGGGGGTACCGCCGATCTCGTCGGCGAGCAGCCGGACCGCTGTGTTGCCGGCCGGGATCCAGGTCGGGCTCGGGGTGCCGTGGCCCGGGGTGGTGACCAGCCTGGAGCCGAGCACGCCGCGCCGCCACCGGGTGGTCAGCGAGTTGTCCACCGACTGCATGACCAGGGCGATCACCGTCCGCTCCGACCAGCCCCGCACCGACGCCATCCGGGCGGCCAACCCGGGCTGTCGCAGCATGCCGCCAAGCCAGCGCCGCACCCGGTGTGGGCCGCCGTCGACAAGCAGCGACTGGAGCAGCCCCATCGCGTTGGAGCCCCGCCCGTAGCGGACCGGCTCGACGTGGGTCTGCGGGTCGGGGTGGAACGAGCTGGTGATGGCCACCCCCTCGGTGTAGTCCAGCCGCTCGGACCGGGCCCGTCGCCTGGGCACCGAGGCGCCGAGGATCGCCTCCGAGTTGGTCCGGGTCAGCTCGCCGAGGCGGGGTGAGAGCCCGGTTAGCACGTCGGCGGCCCGCATCTCGTGCAGCAGTCGTTGGGTGCCGAGCGCCCCGGCGGCGAAGACCACCTGCTCGGCGCGGATGATCTGCCGCCCCCGGCGCGGCCAGCCGCCGGTGCGCTCGGTGTGCACCTGGTACCCGCCGTCGGCGGCCGGCCGGACGGCGGTCACCGTGGTCAGCGGGTGCACCGCGACCCCGAGCCGCTCGGCGAGCCAGAGGTAGTTCTTGACGAGCGTGTTCTTCGCCCCGTGCCGGCAGCCGGTCATGCACGAGCCGCAGTGCAGGCAGCCGGTGCGTTCCGGGCCGGCGCCACCGAAGTACGGGTCGTGGTCCGCTCACCGGGCCGGCCGATGTGCACGCCCACCGGGGTCGGGTGGAAGGTGTGCCCCACCCCCATCCGCTCGGCCACCGCGCGCATGGCCCGGTCCGCACCGGTGTCCAGCGGGTACGTGGTGACTCCGAGCATCCGCTTCGCCTGGTCGTAGTGGCGGGCCAACTCGTCCCGCCAGTCGGTGATGTCCCGCCACTGCGGGTCGGTGTAGAAGGCGGGCAACGGTTCGTAGAGGGTGTTCGCGTAGACCAGCGAACCGCCGCCCACCCCCGCGCCGGAGAGCACCAGCACCCCGCTGCCGGAGCGGCGCACCGCCGGACGGAGCACTGTGAGCCGTTGGATGCCGTAACAGCCGAGCCTCGGCGCCCAGAGGAAGCGGCGGGCCCGCCAGGACGTCTGCGGGAACTCGTCGTCGGCGAAGCGCCGGCCGGCCTCCAGCACCCCGACCGAGTAGCCCTTCTCGGCCAACCGGAGCGCGGTGACGCTGCCACCGAAGCCGGACCCGATGACGAGCACGTCGTACCGCATGGAGGCATCATTACTCGCGAGTAGCGCTCGCGCCAGCGGCAGTTTCGCGCGATCATGCACCGGCCGTCCGACTCGGCGCCTCCCGGCCGCAACCCGGAGCGCCCGTCGGAGCGTTGTTCACCAGACGGGTGGAAGGAATCCAGGATGGTTCTCGGGTCGATGGCGCCGCGCCGACGCTGGCTGCTGCTGGGGTTGACGGCCCTCGTCGCCGTCGCGCTGATCGCGGCCGGCGCGGTGGTGATCACCCGGCTGACCGGTGACGACAAGCCGGCCGGCACCCCGGTGGCCGGCTCACCCACCCCGTCACCGCTCGGCACGCCCACCCCGAGCCCCAGCGGCCCACCACCCGGCGCCGACATCACCGGTCCGCTCACCCTGCTGCTGGTCGGGGTGGACACCCGGGTCAGCGTGCCCGGCTGGGAGCCGCACTCGGACGCGGTGCTGGTGCTGCACGTGCCCAGGGGACTGGGTCGGGCCTACCTCTTCTCGCTCCCCCGCGACCTGGTAGTGGACATCCCGGCGTTCCCGAAGGCCGGCTACCGGGGCGGCAAGACCAAACTCACCCACGCGATGAGCTTCGGCAGCCGGGTGCCGGGCAGGCCCAAACAGCCGAGCACGGCCCAGGGGTACGAGTTGCTGCGCAGCACCGTCAGCGGCTACACCGGGCTGCGCATCGACGCCGGCGCGGTGCTCACGTTCAACGGCTTCGACCGGCTGGTCAACGCCCTGGGCGGGGTGGACATCTACGTCGACCAGCGGGTCGCGTCGTTGCACCGCCGGCCGGACGGCAAGTACCGGCAGAGCGCGCCGGGTGGGTACACCGGGCCGCAACAGGTCTACGAGAAGGGCCAGCGGCACCTCAACGGCTGGCAGGCGCTGGACTACGCGCGGCAGCGCTACATCACCGGCGGCGACTACGCCCGGCAGCGGCACCAACAGCAACTGATCCGGGCGATGACCCGCAAGATCCTGGACGAGGGCCTGGCCCGGCAACCGGAGCGGGTCGACCAGGTGGTCAGCGCGTTGGGCGACACGCTTGTCTACGTGGGCGGGCGCCGGATCGTCGACATCGGGTACGCCCTGAGTGGACTGCCCGAGAACAAGTTCACCCTGGTCGGCCTGCCCGGTGCCGGCGTCGGCAAGGGCAGCGCCTACCGGGGCGAACAGCTCACCGCCGAGGGCCGGAAGTTCCTCACCGAGCTCCGGGCCGGTCGGGCCGACGCCTTCCTGGCGGCCCACCCGAACCTGGTGGTCAAGAACTGACCGGGCTCACCGGGCCTTGGGGCGGGCCGGCCGCTTGGTGCCGTAGAGCCAGGCGTCGAACAGTTCGTCCAACTGCTTGCCGGAGATGCGCTCGGCCAGGGCCACGAACTCGGCGGTGGTGGCGGTGCCGTTGCGCTTCTCCGCCGCCCAGGTCCGGACGATCTCGAAGAACGCCTTGTCACCGACGGCCACCCGCAGGGCGTGCAGGGTCATCCCACCGCGCTGGTAGACCGACTCGCTGAACAGCCCCTCCACACCGGGCTTGCCCGGCGCCGTCTGCCACACCTGCGCGGGCAGCCGGGCGTACCGGTTGTCGAACGCCTGGTCGGCGGTGTACTCGTCGGTGTGCTCGGCCCACAACCACTCCGCGTACGTCGCGAAGCCCTCGTTGAGCCAGATGTCCTCCCACCTAACCAGCGCGACGCTGTCACCGAACCACTGGTGGGCCAGCTCGTGCGCGACGACCTCGGTGTTCTCGCCCTGCCGGAAGAAGCTCGCGGCGTAGACCGGCCGGCTCTGCGTCTCCAGCGCGTAGGAGATCCGACTGTCCGAGACCACCACCCCGCCGTACGCGTCGAACGGGTACTGCCCGAACACGGTCTCCAGGTAGTCGGCCACCGCGACGGTCTGCGCGATGGACGCGTCCGCGGCGCCCTTGGCCACGGTGGTGGTGACCGCGCTGTAGACCGGGCGGCCCTTGTGCTCACCGGTGGTGATCCGGAACTTGCCGATCACCAGCGTGCTCAGATAGCTGGCCATCGGCGAGTTCTCCGACCACTTCCAGGTGGTCCAGCCGCCGGCGCTGCTCTTACCGCCCGGAACGCCGTTGCTGATCGCGGTCAGGCCGTCGGGGACGGTGACCTCGAAGTCGTAGGCCGCCTTGTCGGACGGGTGGTCGTTGACCGGGAACCAGGTGCTCGCCGACTCGGGTTGACCCAGCGCGATGGCACCGTCGGAGGTGTGCAGGAAACCGCCGTCACCGAGCGTCTCGTTCCTCAGTGGCTTGGGCACGCCCGAGTAGGTGATCTCGGCGACGAACCCGTTGCCGTTGATCAGACCGGAGGCCGGCTTGATCACCAGCTCGTTCCGCTTCCGGCTGTGGGTCGCCGGTGCGCCGTCCACGGTGACCGCGCTGACGGTCAGGCCGGCCAGGTCGAGGTTGAATGTCGACAGGTCGGCCGTCGCGGTGGCCTGCACGGTGGTGGTACCGGTGAGCTGGTCCTTCGCCGGGTCGTAGCGCACCTTCACGGTGTACCGCGAGACGTCGTAGCCGCCGTTGCCGTAGGTCGGGAAGTAGGGGTCACCGACCCCGTCGGCACCGGGGGTGAACGTCCGCGACGGCGTGGGGGACGTGCTCGGTGACAGCCCCGCCTCCGGCGGCGTCGAGTCACATCCGGACAGCGCGAGTGCCCCGGCCACCAGCAGACCGACGCCTACTCGCAGTCTGTGCCGCGTCCCCCGCATGCCCACACCCCTCCGCACGGTGGCGGTCACGGCCGATGCCGCTCCGCGTGAACGGCCACCCACCGACCGTTCGCAGGCGGCAGCATATCGACCGGCCACCGCGGCCGCGTCACGGCAGTGTCGGGGGCACCCCACCCACCAGCCAGGCGTCGAAGAGCGGTCGCAGTTGCCGGTTCGCGACCCGCTCGGCCAGCGCGATCAGGTCCGGGGTGGTCGCGTTGCCCGCCGCCCGCTCGCTGGTCCAGGTCCGCAAAACGCGGAAGAACAGCTCGTCACCGAGGGTCCGGCGCAACGCGTGCACGGCGAGCGCCCCGCGCTTGTAGACGGCGGTGCCGAACATCCGCTTCCGGCCCGGCTCGACCGACGGCTGTGACCAGTCGGTCGCCGCGTACTGGAGTTCGAAGTTGCGCTGCGCGGTCCGGCCGCCGTCGTGCTCCGCCCACAGCCACTCGGCGTAGCTGGCGAAGCCCTCGTTCAGCCAGATGTCGCTCCACCTGCTCAGCGACACGCTGTCGCCGAACCACTGGTGGGCCAGCTCGTGCGCGACGACACCGGCGTTGGGCTGGTCTTCGGCGAAGAAGGCGGGCCCGTAGACCGGCCGGGACTGGGTCTCCAGCGCGTACCCGATCCGCTCGTCGGCGATCACGATCCCCCCGTACGAGTCGAACGGGTACGGGCCGAAGCGACTGGCCAGGAAGTCCGCGATCGCGCCGGTGCGGGCCAGCGAGCGGGCCGCGCCGCCGGCCGGCGGCAGGCTCGCCGGCATCGCGGTGATCATCGGACGGCCGGCGTGCGTGCCGGTCTGCACCCGGTAGTCGCCGATCACCAGGGTGCTCAGGTAGCTGGCCATCGGGGCCCGCTCCGACCAGCGCCAGGTGGTCCAGCCGTCGGCGCTGCTCTGCGGCCCGGGTACGCCGTTGCTCAGCGCGGCCAGGCCATCCGGGACGGTCACCGCCAGGTCGTAGCTGGCCTTGTCCGACGGGTGGTCGTTGACCGGGAACCAGGTGGCGGCCGAGTCGGGTTGGCCGAGCGCGACGGCACCGTCGGCGGTGTGCAGGAACCCACCGCTGCCCAACGACCCGTCGACGACGGCGGTGGGCACACCCGCGTAGTCGACGGTCACGGTGAACGGTCGGCCGCGCGGCAGCCCGTCGCGGGGCGTCACCACCAACTCGCCGTCGGCACGGCGGTGCTCGGCAACCGCGTCACCGACGCGGACCCTGCCGACGTCCAAGCCGACCAGGTCCAGGTTGAACCGGGACAGCGCCTGGGTGGCGGTGGCCGTGATGACCGCCCGACCGGTCAGCCGGTCGCTGGCGGGCTCGTAGCGGACGGTCAGGTCGTAGTGCGTGACGTCGTAGCCGCCGTTGCCGTGCCCTGGCACGTACGGATCGCCGGCGTCGGCCGCTCCGGGCCGGAAGCCCTCCCGGTCGTTGCCGGTGCAACCGGCCCCGAACAGTCCGATCGCGCAGGTCAACGCGGCAGCGGTGGCGGCCAGTTGACGGCCGGCGGGCCTTCGTCCGATCTGGACCATGCCCACTCCTCCTGCGGCGTCCCTGGTCAGGACGAGCCTAGTCAGCGCCGCCGGCCGGGCGGCCCGAAATCGACGACCATCAGTAGCTTTCGTCGAAACGAACAAAAGCTCACGTCGATCGACACTTTCTTTTGACTTAGACCGACGTTAGTGTCTGTCTCCAAGCTGTAACGTTCTCGGAACATTCGCACCGATCACGGCCGGGCGGCACGCCGCGTCCTGGCCACGGGCGCTCGGCGCCCCGCGACCGGACCACGTCGCGCCTCTGCTGATCGTTACCGACGGCCACCGCCGTCGCGAAAGGTGGAACGAATGCCAGACCGCACCGCACCCGACGCCTCCCCCACCGGCCGGCTCAGCCGTCGGTCCCTGCTCGCCGCCTCCGCCGGCGCCGCGGCCGCGATCGGCGCGGCCGGCCTGCCGGTCCTCGCCACCGGCACCCCCGCGCTCGCCAACCCCGGCAACGCGAGCAAGCTGCGGGTGGAGCCGCTGATCCCGGCCCGCAACCGCGGCATCATCCTCTACAGCGTCCGCGACCGGATCACCGCCGCACCCGACGACAGCGGGGTGCCGTACGGCTTCGAGCGGGTCCTCGCCCGGCTCGCCGAGATCGGCTACAAGGAGATCGAGTTCGCCGGCTACACCCAGAGCACCGAGATCCTCGGCCGGCAGATCACCCCCACCGAGATCCGCAAGATCCTCGACGACAACGGTCTGGTGGCCAACGGCACCCACGCCACCATCCAGGCGGCCACCTTCCAGCAGCAGCTGGACATCGCCGAGGAACTCGGCATGAAGAACATCGGCACCGGCAGCGACCCGACCAACAGCGCGTACAAGGCCGAGTGGGACGCCGCCGCCGACACCTGGAACGAGCTGGGCCGACAGGCCCGAGCCCGGGGCATGCGGCTCTACACGCACAACCACGACGCCGCGTACAGCTTCCTGATCGACCGCGGCCCGCGCGACGCGCAGGGTCGGCAGACCCGCTCCTCCGGCATCCGCCGACTGGAGTACTTCTTCGAGATCACCGACCCGCGGTACGTCTTCTTCGAGCTGGACATCTACTGGGCCTACGTGGCCCGCTACAAGCACCAGAAGTACGTCAACGCGGCCGGGCAGGAAGTCACCGACCTGTTCGACCCGATCCTCACCGTGGCCGACCGGACCACCCGGTTCCCGCTCTTCCACGCCAAGGACGGCGACCGGGACCCCAGCGTCCCCGACGGTCACCAGATGGTCCCGCTGGGCGACGGCGACATCAACTTCCAGCAGTTCTTCCAGACCATCGGCGAGCGCAACTTCCACCACGCCAACTGGGAGATGGACACCGCCCCCGGCGGCCCGGAGAACCAGGGCCGGTCGCTCGACTTCGCGGCGTCCAGCTACCGCAACATGTCCGACCTGACCATCTACGTCGAGAAGTGACCCTCCACTGAACGCGGCGAAGGCCGGCCCGTGCGGGCCGGCCTTCGCCGCGTTGACGGGAGGTCAGCGGTCGAGGACCAGGCCGACCTTCTGGAACTCCTTCAGGTCGCGGTAACCGCACTTGGCCATCGCCCGGCGCAGGCCGCCGAAGAGGTTGAGCTGGCCGTCCGCCTCGTCCGCCGGCCCGAAGAGCAGCTGCTCCATCGAGCCGAGCGGCTCACCGGCCACCTCGAAGGCGCCCCGGGGCAGCGACGGGTGACTCGCCGCCGAGTGCCACCAGGCGCCACCGGCGGGGGCCTCCTCGCAGAGCGACAGCGGCTCACCGAGCATCACCGCGTCCGCGCCGCAGCCGAGCGCCTTGGCGATGTCGCCCGAGGTCTGGATGTCACCGTCGGCGATCAGGTGCACGTACCGGCCGCCGGTCTCGTCCAGGTAGTCACGGCGGGCCGCCGCGGCGTCGGCGATCGCGGTGGCCATCGGCACCCGGATGCCCAGCACCGACTCGGTGGTCGACCACTCGTCGCCACCGATGCCCACGATCACGCCGGCCGCGCCGGTACGCATCAGGTGCAGCGCCGTCTTGTAGTCGGTGCAGCCACCGACGATCACCGGCAGGTCGAGGTCGGCGATGAACTCCTTGAGGTTCAGCGGCTCGTCGGTGGTCGACACGTGCTCGGCCGAGACGATGGTGCCCTGGATGACCAGGATGTCCACTCCGGCGTCCAGGATCACCGGTGCCAGCGCGAGGGTGTGCTGCGGGGAGACCCGCACCGCCACCGTGCTGCCACCGGCACGCAGCTCGCGGACCCGCTCCGCGATCAGGTCCGGGCGGATCGGCTCGGCGTACACCTCCTGGAGCCGCTTGGTGGCGCGGGCCTCCTCGTCGAGGCCGGCCAGCTCGTCCAGCACCTTGGTCGGGTTCTCGTAGCGGGTCCAGAGCCCCTCGACGTTGAGCACGCCGAGGCCGCCGAGCTGCCCGAGCCGCACCGCCGACGACGGGCTCATGGTGGCGTCGGAGGGGTGACCGACGCACGGAATGCCGAACGGGTACGCGTCGAGCTGCCAGGAGGTCGAGACGTCGTCGACGTCCCGGGTGCGGCGGCTCGGCACGATGGCGATGTCGTCCAGGTGGTAGCCGCGCTGCGCGGTCTTGCCCAGCCCGATCTCGACCACGTCACGCATGGGGGACTCCAGGTGGTTGGGGGTGGAAAGTCAGCGGGTGTGGTAGTTCGGCGCCTCGACGGTCATCTGGATGTCGTGCGGGTGGCTCTCCTTCAGGCCCGCCGCGGTGATCCGGATGAGCTGGCCCCGGCGGTGCAGGTCGGGGATGTTCTCCGCACCGGCGTACCCCATGGCCAGTCGCAGACCGCCGACCAGTTGGTGGGCCACCCGGGACAGCGGCCCCCGGTAGGGCACCTGACCCTCCACGCCCTCCGGGACCAGCTTGTCGTCGCTGAGCACGTCCTGCTGGAAGTAGCGGTCCTTGCTGTACGACTTGGCCTGGCCCCGGGACTGCATCGCACCGAGCGACCCCATCCCGCGGTACGTCTTGTACTGCTTGCCGTTCACGAAGATCAGCTCGCCCGGGCTCTCCTCGCAACCGGCCAGCAGACTGCCGAGCATCACCGTGTCGGCGCCGGCGACCAGTGCCTTGGCGATGTCGCCAGAATATTGAATGCCGCCGTCGCCGATCACCGGCACGCCGGCTGGGCGGGCGGCCCGGGCGCCTCCATGATCGCGGTCACCTGCGGCACGCCGACCCCGGCGACGATCCGGGTGGTGCAGATCGCGCCCGGCCCCACGCCCACCTTGACGCCGTCGGCGCCGGCGTCGACAAGCGCCTTCGCGCCGGCGTACGTGGCCACGTTGCCGCCCATGATGTCGACGGTGACGTCGGCCTTGAGCCGGCGGACCATGTCCAGCACGGCCCGCTGGTGACCGTGCGCGGTGTCCACGATCAGCACGTCGACGCCCGCGTCGACAAGCGCACGGGCCCGCTTGTAGGCGTCCTCGCCGACACCGATGGCGGCGGCGACCCGCAGCCGACCGGCGTCGTCCTTGCTGGCGTCCGGGTACTGCTCGCTCTTGGTGAAGTCCTTGACCGTGATCAGGCCACGCAGCCGGCCCGAGTCGTCGACGATCGGCAGCTTCTCGACCTTGTGCTGACGCAGCAGCGCCAGGGCGTCGTCCTTGCTCACCCCGACCCGGGCGGTGACCAGCGGGGTGTGGGTCATGATCTCGCGGACCGGCGTGTTCGGCTCGGAGACGAAACGCATGTCCCGGTTGGTGACGATGCCGACCAGCTGGCCGTCGCCGTCCACCACCGGCACGCCGGAGATGCGGTAGCGCCCGCACAGCTCGTCGACCTCGCGCAGCGTGTCGTCCGGGCTCGCGGTCACCGGGTTGGTGATCATGCCGGACTCGGAGCGCTTGACCAGGTCGACCTGGAGGGCCTGGTCCTCCAACGAGAGGTTGCGGTGCAGCACCCCGATGCCGCCCTGGCGGGCCATGGCGATCGCCATCCGGGCCTCGGTCACCGTGTCCATCGCGCTGGACAGCAGCGGGATGGACAGCTCGACGTTGCGGGTGAGCTTCGTCCGGGTGTTCACCCGGCTGGGCACCACGTCCGACTCGCCCGGCTGGAGCAGCACGTCATCGAAGGTGAGCCCGAGCGGAACCACCCGGGCAGAGCCGGCGGGCAGCTCGGGCAGGTGGCCGCCCAGGTCGGCGTGCTCGACGCCGGCCGGAAGATCGGTGCTGGGCGAATTTTCCACGATTGCTCCCCTGAGCTGCTCGGATGGGCTTCAGCGAGGTGGCGCGGGCAGGCACCGGAGCGCGCCACGGTACCGGCACGTCGCCTCATCGTACCCAGTGAGCTGGGCGACCCGTCCGTGGCGGGCCGGGCCGGCGCGGAGGCCGGGGGGCGGACGTTCGCGTCGCGTTGGGTCTACGGTGAGGGGGTGCACGACGAGCCCATCGACCCGTTCAACGGCGACCCGGCCGATCCGACCGCGGGTCTGGATGACCCGGGCGATGACGCGACGCCGGATCCGCTGACCGACGTCGAGCGGCAGGACGTGTTGGAGGACCTCGCCGACCTGGAGATCTACCAGGCCCTGCTGGCCCCGATCGGGGTCCGTGGGCTGGTGATCGAGTGCGAGGACTGCCGCGAACCGCACTACTTCGACTGGGACCTGCTCCGCGGCAACCTGCGGCACCTGCTCAACTCGGGCCGCCCCCGGGTGCACGAGCCGGCGTACGACCCCGACCCGGACCACTACGTGACCTGGGACTACGCCCGTGGGTACGCGGACGGGGTGCACGACACCCTGACCGAGGGCACCGAGGACGAGCCGGGCACTCCGACCGCCACCCAGTGACGCCGGACCGCCACCCAGTGACGCTGCGGTCAGGTCAGGCGACCAGACCAGCGCGGAAGCCGGCCGCCACCGCGTGTGCCCGGTCCCGCGCGCCGAGCTTGCGGAACAGCCGCCGGGCGTGCGTCTTGACGGTGTCCTCCGACACGAACAGCTCCCGGCCGATCTCCGCGTTGCTCTTGCCCTCGGCCATGCCGAGCAGCACCTGAAGCTCGCGCTCGGTGAGCCCGATCGACGCCCGGGTCGGCCGGGCGTTCGGGGCGGGCCGGGCGGAATCGGTCTGGCCGCCGGCCGACTCACCGGTGGCCGACTCGACCTCGTCGTCACCCCGCTGCACCGGCACCGACGCCAGACCCGCCGGGCCCTCGCCGGGCGTGGCCGCCCAGCCGGGCTCGCCGGAGCCACGCGGCGACGGCCCCGAGCGGCCGGAGCCACCCACCGCCGCGGCGTGCGCGGGCGGCATCGGTGATCCGCTGCCGGGAGGCCCGGCCGGGCGCGGTGAGCAGCAGAAGTGCCTTCGCCACCGCGCTGGTCAGGTCATGGTCGACATTCTGGATGAGACCCCGGGCACCGGCGCTGATGGTGGCCGCGGCGGCCTCGGACTCCTCGGTGCCGAGCAGCAGCACCGCGGCCTGCGGCGCGCGGGCCAACACCCGGCGGACGAAGCCGGCGCTGTCCGGCCGGGTGAGGGCCGTGTCGGCCAGCACCACGTCGGCCGGTCGCTCGGCCAGCCGCAGCATCACCTCAGGATCAGAGACGGCGGTACGAACGATCGCGGACAACCCCAGCCGCGCGGCAGCAGAAGTAAGGTGCTGGGCCGCGAGTGGTGTCCGAACGCACACAAGGACGGTACGCACTGTGGTCTCCTCTCCGCCAACGAGCAGACCATGGCCGGGTCCGTTGGGGAGGGGGTTCTCGGCAATCCTTCGAACTTTTCCGACAGTTGGGGCAAAAGCCGCAATTTGCCAGACGTTTTCGATCACAGACGTGTGAGTTGACGACAGCCCGGGTACCGGGAGATCCAGGCCGGGAACGGTGCGCCTGCGCGGCCCGCCGCCCGGATGCCGGCCACATGGATTCTCGCGGAGCCGCGCGGGAGGAGGGGTGCTGATGTCGAACGTACGTAGACTGCCCGGACCCATCGTCGATCTCTGGGACTGGCAGCGACTCGGTGCCTGCCGAGGGCGGGACAGCGCCCAGTTCTTCCATCCCGACGGTGAACGGGGTTCGTCCCGGCTGCGTCGCGAGTCCGCCGCCAAGTCGGTGTGCCGCGCCTGCCCGGTCCGGGCCGAGTGCGCCGCGCACGCGCTGTCCGTTCGCGAGCCGTACGGCGTGTGGGGCGGCTTCAGCGAATCGGAGCGCCTTCGGCTGCTCGCCGTCGGCTGGGAGGACCTGGCAGACCGCCGGCACGCCCGGGTCGATGTCGCCCGACTGGAGGCCCGACTGGGCCGCCCGCACAAGTCGACCGTTCCGGCCCAACGCAACGTCGCCTGACCCGATACGTCCCCGAACATCCACGAACCGCGCCCCGTACCAGGGGCGCGGTTTCGTCGTCCCCGTCACCATGGCTGACAGTGCCTGATCGACACGGGTTCCAGTGACGTCGTGGGTCTCCCCGGCGTCCCGGATGCCCCGACTTCGGTGCGGCCGAGTGGATGGCCGGGTGTGCAGCGAGTCCGGCGGCAGGCTGGTGGGTGGTTTGTCCGGCCCTGGGCACGCTGTGCTGTGACCGGTCGCACCCCCGGGCCGGAATCATGGCCGAGCCGGGGCCGTTACATCACCGACGATCGCAGCACCACTGCCGACCACCCCGGCCCGGCGGGTTGCTTGCCGGCCCCCGGTCGGAATGCCAGCCACGGCGCGGTCGTTTCGATCCCCACGGGCCATCGCCCGCGGATGCGGGTGGCGGTGGATGAGCCACCGCCGGGAATGACCCCGGTCGCCCGGTCGTTATACGTGGACCCGGCGCCACGAGCCTTCCGCTCGGAGGTCGCCCCCCGGTCGTACGGGCCCCCGGCCCGCTGACCGCGATCGGTGCCCCGAGCTTTCCGCTCGATGGTCTCCGACCCCGGCGTTCCAGGCCCTGCCTGTAGACCGCCACCCCGCACCACGGAGCCTCCCCCGGCCCGTGGCCCCCCAGACTTTGTGCAGCGCCGGACGAGGTGCTCGCACCCGTGCGTCCCCCGACGTGTGGGTGTCCTACCCCCGAAGGAGCTAACCCCCATGAACACGATCATGCGTAAGAGTGTGCTGTCCGTTGCGGGCCTCGCGTTCGCCGGTGGTGTTTTCGCCGGTCCGATCGCCGCCCACGCCAACCCGGTCGAGGGTAAGCCGGTCGCCGTGGCGGTGCAGCAGTCGGCGCCGAAGCCGCAGGGCGAGCAGTCGCACATCACCCTCACCGACGAGCAGACCGCCAACGCCAAGGCGATCATCGCCGCCACGAAGAAGGCCGGCCTGCCCGAGCGCGCCGCGGTCATCTCGATCGCGACCAGCCTGCAGGAGTCCAAGCTGGAGAACCTCGGCCACCTCGGTGACATGAACGACCACGACTCGCTGGGCCTGTTCCAGCAGCGCCCCAGCTCGGGTTGGGGCACCCCGGAGCAGATCACCAACCCCGAATACTCCACCACCGCGTTCCTCAAGGGCCTCAAGCAGGTCGACGGCTGGCAGGACATGCCGCTGACCGACGCCGCCCAGACCGTCCAGGTCTCCGCCTACCCCGACGCCTACGCCCAGTGGGAGCAGCAGGCCACCGACCTCGTCGCCCAGCACTGGAACAGCTGACCCGCACCACC
>NZ_JAEVHL010000112.1 GCF_016803395.1 Micromonospora tarensis
CGACCGGGCGAGCGCGCTGCGGCTCGCCGCCGAGGTGGAGGAGCGCACCGCCGCGCACTGGCGGGCGGCCCTGGCGTCCACCACCGGCGCCGACCGGGACCAGGCGCTCGCCGCCCTGGTCGAGTACGCGGTACGCGCCACCCGGTGGCGGAAGACCGCCGGTCAGACGCCACTGACCGTGCCGTTCCCCGGCCGGCCGACCTGAACCGGTCGGCTCCGGTTGCGGTGCGCATACCAGGTATGCATACTCCGTTCCCATGTCCATCCGTCACGGGTTGCTCGCCCTGCTCGAACGCGGCCAGATGTACGGCTACCAGCTGCGCGCCGCGTTCGAGGAGTCGACCGGCTCGACCTGGCCGCTGAACATCGGGCAGGTCTACACCACCCTGTCGCGGTTGGAGCGGGACGGCCTGGTGCGCCCGCTGCCGGAGAGCGAGGCCGGGCAGCGCCCGTACGAGATCACCGACGCTGGGCGGGCGGACCTGGCGCTGTGGTTCGCCACCCCGATCAGCCGCACCGACCGACCCCGCGACGAGCTGGCGATCAAGCTGGCGCTGGCGCTGACCACCCCCGGGGTGGACGTCCGCAACGTGGTGCAGGCCCAACGCAGTGCCACGATGCGGGCCCTGCAGGAGCTGACCCGGTTGAAGTACGGCAGCAACCGGCCGGAGGACCTCCCCTGGCGCCTCGTGCTGGACTCGATGGTGTTCCAGGCCGAGGCGGAGGTGCGCTGGCTGGACCACTGCGAGACCAGTCTGGTCCGACATCGACCCACCGGCCCGGCGGCGCCCGCTCCCCGACCCGGCGACGCGGACGCGGGTGACGCGGCACGATGGGCCGGCGAGGAGGCACGACGGTGAGCGGGTCGGACGACGAGGTGCTGGACCTCCGCGCCGTCCACCGCACGCACGGCACCGGACCGGCCGTGGTGCACGCGTTGCGCGGGGTCAGCCTGGTCGTCCGCCCGGGCGAGCTGGTCGCCGTGATGGGGCCGTCCGGCTCGGGAAAGTCGACGTTGCTGGCCCTCGCCGGTGGGCTGGACCGGCCGTCCCGCGGCGAGGTCCGGGTCGAGGGGCAGCCGTTGGCGGCACTGGACCGGCGTGGGCTGGCCCAGCTACGGCGTCGCCGGATCGGTTACATCTTCCAACAGCTCAACCTGCTGGGCAGCCTGAGCGCGCTGGAGAACGTGGCGCTCCCGTTGGAGCTCGACGGCACCAGCGGACGCCGGGCCCGCGCGCTGGCCAGGGCAGCGCTCACCGAGGTGGGCCTGCCCGCCCTGGGTGACCGCTTTCCGGACCAGCTCTCCGGCGGGCAGCAGCAGCGGGTCGCCATCGCCCGCGCGCTGGTGGGCGAACGCCGGCTGGTGCTCGCCGACGAACCCACCGGGGCCCTGGACTCGCAGACCGGCGAGGCGATCCTGCACCTGCTGCGTCGCCGGATCGACGCGGGGGCGGCCGGGGTGCTGGTCACCCACGAGGCGCGGCACGCGGGTTGGGCCGACCGGGTGGTGTTCCTCCGTGACGGCGTCCTGGTCGACACGACGGCACCGCTGGGCAGCGTCGAGCAGCTGCTGTCCGGCAGCGACCGGTGACCATCCGCCGTCCGACGCGGGCCACCGGAAGGGTCGGGAGCCCGGCGACCAGATCGACCCCGGCGCCGGCCCGGGTGGGTCGGCGACGGTTCGCCGAGTTGACCGGCTCCTGGCGGGCGGCGCTGCGGATCGCGCGCCGGGAGTCACGCCGGTCCCCTCGGCGGACCGCCCTGGTGCTCGCGATGATCGCCCTACCGGTGGCCGCGCTGGCGTTCCTGGCGGCCAGCTACGACATGGCCGAGCTGACCCCACCGGAACGTGTCGACCGCCGGCTCGGGGTGGCCGACGCGGAGTTGCAGTGGATCTCCAGCAGCCCGGTGAGCCAGGACGAGTGGGGTGCGGGCTGGTACACGCAGGGCGGCGAGCCCCCGGTGCGGGTCACCGCGGCCCAGCTGACCGCCCTGCTGGGGTCGGGCAGCCGGGTCACCGAGGTACGCCCGGAGGTCCCGCTGACCCTGCGCGGTCCGGACCGCGACGAGGAAGTGGCTGGTCGGGTGCTGGACCTCGGCGACCCGTTGGCCCGCGGGCTGGTCCGGTTCCGGGCCGGCCGGGCGCCGCAGCAGCCCGGCGAGGTCGCGGTGAGTCCGGCGGCGCTGCGCCGCCTGGACCTGCGCCTCGGTCGGGCGGTGACCCTGGCCGACGGGAGCGGGGCGTACACAGTGGTGGGGGTGGTCGAGTTCCCCGACGACCTCGGTCCGGTGGTGGCGCTGCACCCTTCGGCGGTGCCACGGACCGGGCCCGAGCCGGGCAGCGTCTGGCTGGCGGACGTACCCGGGACCGTCGACGCGGCGCTGGTGTCCCGGCTCAACAGCCGGGGAGTGGTGGTCACCGCGCGTGCTCCGATCGGCTCCGGGACCGGCGGGAACCGGACCGCGTTCGGGTTGATCGGGCAGAGCGGTGGCGCCAACGACCTGAGCACCGGCGTCCTCATCGCCGGCCTCGGACTGCTGGAGGTCGTCCTGCTGGTGGGTCCGGCCTTCGCCGTCGGGGTCCGTCGCCGCCGGCGGGATCTGGCGCTGGTCGCGGTGCCGGCGGGGACGCCGCCCAGCTGCGCCGGGTCGTGCTGGCCGACGGCGTGGTGCTGGGTGTGCTGGGCGCCGCCGCCGGCCTGCTGGTCGGCGTCGGCGCGGCGTTCGCCGGTCGTCCGCTGATGGAGCAGTACGTCTTCGGCGTCCGCTTCGGCGGTTACCGCTGCTGGCCGACCGCGCTGGTGCTGCTCGGTGGGGTCGCGGTGCTGGCCGGGGTGCTCGCCGCGCTGGCACCGGCCTGGACGGCCGCCCGGCAGGACGTCAGCGCCGGGCTCTCCGGCCGAGGTACCCCACCGGCGTCCCGGGTTCGGTGGTTGGCTGTCGGGCTGGCGTTGGTGGCCGGCGGGGCGGGGCTGGCGGCGTTCGGGGCCGCCCACATCTCTCCGGCGGTGATCCTCACCGGCCTGATCCTCGGCGAGCTGGGTCTGGTGTGCTGCACGCCCACGCTGATCGGGGTGCTGGCCGGGCTGGGCCGACTGTTGCCGTTGGCGCCCCGGATCGCGCTGCGCGACGCCAGCCGTAACCGGGCCGCCGCGGCACCGGCCATCTGCGCCGTGATGGCCGCCGTCGCCAGCAGCGTGGCGCTCGGTGGGTACCTGGCCAGCAACGGGGCCCGGGACGCGCGCGCCTACCGGCCGGCGCTGCCGACCGGCCACCTGCTGGTCTACCCGAACCGGTCGGCCGGACAACCCACGCTGGCCCAGGTCACCGACGCGGCCCGGGACCAGTTGGGGGTCGACGCGGTGGCCACCGTGTACGCGCCCGACTGCGCGGGCACCGGCTACTGCGAGATCGCGCCGGTGCTTCCGCCGAGCCAGGTCTGCCCCTGGCAGCCCGGCGACCGCCTCTCCGCGTCGCACCGCCAGCAGGCCCGCGCCGACCCACGCTGCCGGACCCGGGAGGCGGACTACCCCGACGGCTACGTCCAGCCCGGAGTGGACGACGGCACCGCCCTGCCACTTCTCACCGGCGCCGACCCGGCGAGCACCGCCGCGGCCGCGGCGGTGCTGCGCGCCGGTGGCGTGGTGGTGACCGACCCGCGCTACCTGCACGACGGCCTGGTGACCGTCCGCGTCGACAAGATGGACGCGAAACCGGACCGGCCGGCCACCGCCCGTGACCTCCCCGGGTACGCGCTCCCCCGGGCGGCCGGGTACTCCCGCCTGTTGCTGTCCACCGCCGCGGCCCGACAACTCGGCCTGGACTGGTCCGTGTCCGGCTGGGTGGTCGGCACCAACACCCCGCCGGACGAGAAGCGACAGGCACGGTTCGCCGGTGCCCTGCGGTCGTTCGGGACGTTCTCGCTGAACGTGGAGCACGGCGGCTCACCCCGGGACGTCTCCCCGCTGCTCCTGCTGCTCGCGGCGGCGGCCGGGCTGATCACGGTGGGGGCGGCCGGTATCGCCACCGCGCTCGCCGCCGCCGAGGGCCGCGCCGAGCTGACCACCCTGGCGGCCGTCGGCGCGGCACCGGCGGTGCGCCGGCTGCTGGCGATCTGCCAGGCCGGGGTCATCGCCGGCCTGGGTTCGGTGCTCGGCATCGTGGCCGGGCTCGGCACCGCCGCGATCGTGCTGATCTCGGTCAACCGGCAGTACGCCAGTGCCTGGCCGGTGCCCGACCCGTACCCGATCCGGGTGCCGTGGCCGGCGCTCGGGGTGCTGGTGCTGGTGCCGATGGTGGCGATGCTCGGGGCGGGCCTGTTCACCCGCGCCCGGCTGCCGATCGAACGGCGTCTGGACTGACGGAGCGCGGCCGGGTGACAACCCGGGCGCGTCCGGGGGTGCCGCCGGGGCCGGGCAGCCGGCAGACTGATCCGCGTGTCAGTGCTGGGAAGGCTCACCCGCCGAGTTGGTCATCATCGCTGGTTCGGCGCCGCCGCCCGGCTGCTGGTTCCCGCCGACCGGGTGGTCGGTCGGCTCACCCGCGGCCGGGTGGTCGCGCTCGGCCTGATCCCGTCCCTGGTGATCACCACCACCGGCCGGCGGTCCGGCAAGCCCCGCAGCAATCCGCTGCTCTACGTGCCGGACGGCGACGCCTACGTGGTGATCGGCTCGAACTGGGGGCAGACCCACCACCCCGGCTGGGCGATGAACCTGCTCGCTGATCCCACCGCCCAGGTGGACGTGAAGGGCCTGCGGGTTCCGGTGCGGGCGGTGCCGGCGTCCGGCGCCGAACGGGACCGGTTGTGGCAGCTGTTGGTCACCGAGTGGCCCGCGTACCGCACGTACGTGGGGCGGGCCGGCGGCCGGGACATCCACATCTTCCGGCTGGTGCCGACCGGGCGCGGCGCGCCGGCCGAGCCGCCGCCGGCTGGCTAGGCTGACGCCCGGTAGCGAAGGGAGTGAGGTCCCGTGAGCGAACAGATCGGTGTCGACCGGGGCCTCGACGATCGGCGCTGGACGGTCGCGGAGCGGGTCGCCGAGGCGGTCCGGCGGCGCTTCCCGGCCGACGTGCTCGCGGTCGCGGTGCACGGGCCATTGGCGCACGGCGACGACGACGGCGGTGGGGACGGCGAGGCGGGGATGCTGGTGGTCACCTACCGACCCGGAACCGGTCCGCCGCCGGCGACCCGACGCGTGGACGGGGTGCTGGTCGACCTGACCGTGGCCGCCGCCGAGGACTACCTGGCGCAGGCCCGGGTGCTCTCCCCGCTCTGGCCGCTGACCGCGGACCGGTACGTCACCACGCAGGCGTTGCACGATCCGACGGGCTGGTTGCGGACGCTGCGCGACGAGCACCTGGGCCGGCTGGCCCGGGCCCGGCCGGCGGAGTTCAGCGCCGCGGCCCGGCAGGCCTGGTACCGGGGCAGCGCGGCGCACGCCCGGGCGGCCCGGCTGGCCGAGTGGTACGAGACCGATCAGGCGTTGCTGATGCTCGGTGAGGCCCGGTTGGCGACGGCCACGGTGACCGGGCTGCTCAGCCGCACCTACTTCCGCGACCCCGGGGACGCGGTGCGGCGCACCGGCCTGGCCGGGGCGGACATGACCGAGGTGGGTGTGGTGCTGGCCCGGCAGGCCGAGGAGTTGGCCGCCCGTGGCCGCGCGGTCGACGGCACCATCGACGAGCTGCTCACCGCCTGAGCGGCGTCACAGCCCGCCCGATACGCCGATCAGCGAGCCGACCAGATAGGTCGCGCCGGCCGCCGCGGCCCCCAGCAGCAGCTGGCGCAGGCCGCTGGTCCACCAGGGCCGGTTGGTGAAGCGGGCGACCACCGCACCCGCGGCGAACAGCCCGAGCCCGCCGACGGCCAGCGCCAACCACAGCTCGGTGGCGCCGAACAGGTACGTCAGCAGCGGGACCAGCGCGCCGAGGGAGAAGAACAGGAACGACGAGATCGCGGCTGCCCACGGGCTGGGCTGGTCGTCGGGGTCGACCCCCAGCTCCTCGCGGACGTGCACCCGCAGCGCCTCCTCGGGATCGCGCCGGACCGCCTCGGCGACCTGGGTGGCGAGATCCCGGGACAGCCCCCGGGCCACCCACGCGTCGGCCAGTTCGCGGGCCTCCGCCTCGGGGTGCCGTTCCAGCTCCCGTCGCTCCTTGGCCACCTCGGCGGCGACCTGCTCGTTGGCGGAGCGCACGCTCGTGTACTCGCCGAGCCCCATCGAGATCGCGCCGGCCACCAGGCCGGCGGTGCCGGTGAGCACGATGCTGTGTGCCGACACCCCGCCGCCGCCGACGCCGGCGATCAGGGCGATGTTGGTGACCAGGCCGTCCATCGCGCCGAAGACGGCCGGGCGCAGCCAGCCGCCGCTGACGTCCGCGTGGTGCGCCTCGCGCAGCGCCGCTGGGGTGTCGGTCACGGCGCCTGCCCTTCGTTCGCGACTGCGGGACTCCGCTTCGCTGCGTTCCTCGCGCTCACGGAAGGGTCAGGATCTCGTGGCCGTCGTCGGTCACCACGATGGTGTGCTCGAACTGCGCGGTCCACTTCCGGTCCTTGGTGACCACGGTCCACCCGTCGTCCCACATGTCGTACTGGTACGTGCCGAGCGTGATCATGGGCTCGATGGTGAACGTCATGCCCGGCTCCATGATGTCAGTGGGGCGCGGGCTGTCGTAGTGCGGCACGTAGAGGCCGCTGTGGAAGGACTCGCCGATGCCGTGCCCGGTGAAGTCGCGCACCACGCCGTAGCCGAACCGCTTGGCGTACGACTCGATGACCCGGCCGACCACGTTGATCTGTCGTCCCGGGGCGACCGCGCGGATGCCCCGCATCATCGCCTCGTGGGTCCGCTCGACCAGCAGCCGGGCCTCCTCGCTCACCTCGCCGACGCAGAAGGTGGCGTCGGTGTCCCCGTGCACCCCACCGATGTACGCGGTCACGTCGACGTTGATGATGTCGCCGTCGTGCAGGACCGTGGAGTCCGGGATGCCGTGGCAGATGACCTCGTTGAGGCTGGTGCAGCAGGACTTCGGGAAGCCCTTGTAGCCGAGGGTCGACGGGTACGCGCCGTGGTCACAGAGGAACTCGTGCACCACCTTGTCGATCTCGTCGGTGGTGACGCCGGGCTTGCAGTGCTCACCGGCGAGCTGGGTCGCCTGGGCGGCGAGCCGGCTCGCGAGCCGCATCTTCTCGATGGTCTCCGGCGTCTGCACGTGCGAGCCGCGCCACTCCTGCGGGCGCTTCTTGCCGACGTACTCCGGTCGGGCGATCTGGGCCGGAACCGGCCGCGTCGGGGAGAGCGTGCCTGGCGTCAGCGGCGGACGGACGGTCATGCCACAAGCCTATCGCCGGGGCCCCCGGTGACCCGCGCCACGGCCGGCCGGAGGAGGTTGTTGCCCTGCCCCGGTGGCTGTGCCATCGTGTCTGCGTGGATCAAGGGGGAGCACCGCCCGTCTTCTCCGCCAGCGCGGAGATCGACGGCGATCACCTCCACGTGGTGGTGGCCGGTGAGGTCGACATGGCGACCGCCGACACCATGCTCCAGACCGCGCTGCGCGAGCCCGCCGGGCAGATCACCCTCGACCTGAGGACGGTCACCTTCTTCGACTCGGCCGCCATCCACGCCCTGGTCCGGCTCGCCCAGGAGTTTCCCGGCACGCTCACCGTGCGCCCGTCCCGGCAGGTCCGCCGGGTGCTGGAGATCGCCGGGCTCGGCGAGCAGGGTTGGCTCAGCCCGACCTGAGGCGCCCCGGCCGTCGCCGGGCGCGCGGTCAGTCCCGCAGCTGCCGGCGCAGCGTCACCTCGGTACCCTCGGCCGTACGCCGCACCGACAGCTCACCCAGCGCCCTGATCAGGGCCAGGCCGCGCCCCCGGAACCCGGAGCCGGTCGACTCGCGCCACCGCCCGCTGTCGCGCACGGTGGCCGTCACGGTCCGATCCTCGATCGCCACCTGCACACTGATCATGGCCTCGGCCGGGTCGATCGGGTGCTCGATGGCGTTCGCGGCGGCCTCGGAGACCGCGACGGTCAGGTCGAACACGTCGGTCTCACCGACCCCGTGCGCGACCAGGAAGTCCTCCAGGCGTTTGCGTAGCACGCTGAGCCTGGTCGGGTCCGCCGGTAGCCGCAACGCGAAGCGGTTCAGCTCCGCCGCCTCCAGGGCGAGCACCGCCACGTCGTCGCGGCGTGGCCGCCCGTCGACCCGTTTGACGACCGCGTCGATCAGGTCCGCCACGTGCTCGCTGGGGGTGGCCGCGTCGACCCGAAGCTGGGCCAGCGCGGCCTCGATGCCGAGCTGCCGGTCCTCGATCAGCCCGTCGGTGTAGAGCAGCAGTCGGCTGCCCGGCGCCAACTCGCCCTCGACCGCCTCGTATGTCACGTCGGGCATCGCGCCGACCGGTGGGCCGAGCGCCCGGGCATGCAGGAACGCCACGTCGCCTCCTCCGATCAGCAGTGGGGACGGGTGACCGGCGCTCGCGTACCGAAGGCGACCGCTACGCGGGTTGAACAGCAGACAGACCACAGTGGCGAAGGAGCGGCGCTCGGTGGACGCGACCAGCCGGTTGAGCCGGGTGAGCGACTCGCCCGGGTCGTAGCCCTCCAGCAGGTACGCGCGCAGCGCGTTGCGCAGTTGTCCCATCGCCGCGGCGGCCTGGACGCCCTTGCCGACCACGTCGCCGATGACCAGCACCAGGTCGTCGTCGAGGGCGATGGCGTCGTACCAGTCGCCGCCGACCTCGGCGTCGGCGCTGCCGGGCAGGTACCGGCTGGCCACCACCGCTCCGGGCAGTTGGGGCAGCGTCCGGGGCAGCAGGCTGTGCTGCAACGTGGTGGCGATGCGGTGTTCGGCCTCGTAGAGCTGGGTGTTCTCCAGCCGCACCCCGACCAGCCGGGCCAGCTGGGCCAGCGCGGCCTCGTCGGCCTGCGCGTCGTCGCCGGCCGGCCGCCAGACCCGCAGCTCGCCGAGCGGCTCGCCGGTGGCCCCGGTCAGCTCGGTCACGAAGGACGGCTCGGCGGCGGTGACGCCGCCGGCGTCCGCCTCGGACCGGGCCCCGTTCGTGGCGACCACCACCCGCGCGGCCTCGGCGAGGCTGAGCGCGTGTTGGGCGGCGACCTGGAGCACGTCGCCGGTGGACCGGGTGCTGTTCACGGCCACCGCCGCGTCGGCCAGCGCCCGGAGCCGACGGATGATCTGCCCACGGAGCTGGCCCAGCTCGACGTTGGCCCGGACCCGGGCGATCAGCTCCTGGCTGGCGAACGGCTTGGTGAGGTAGTCGTCGGCGCCGACGGAGAGACCCGCGACGGCCTCCGCTGACCCGGCGCGGGCGGAGAGCAACACGATCGGCACATGTCGGGTACGCGGGTCCGCGCGAAGCGCGCTGACCAGCCCGAACCCGTCCAGCCGGGGCATCATCACGTCGGTGAGCACCAGGTCGAAACCGCCCTCCCGGGCCAGTGGCAGTGCCGCCAGCCCGTCGCTCGCGGTGACCACCTCCCAGGTCGGGGAGAGCAGACGGGTGACGTGCTCACGCAGGTCGGCGTTGTCGTCGACGACCAGGATGCGTCCGGCCGGGGTGCCCTCGGTCGGTCGGCTGTCGTAATCCGGTGCCGCTCCGGCGCCGGTCCACAGCGCGGTCTCCGCCACGTAGAGTCGGGCCTGCTCGGGCTCCGCCACGGAGAGCGGGCCGAACGTGGCCACCCGGTCCGCGGGCAGGTGCGCCGATCCGAACGGGACGGTCACGGTGAAGCTGCTGCCCTCGTCGAGCTGGCTGGTCAGCCCCACCTCGCCGCCGTGCATCTCGACCAGTTCCCGGACCAGCGCCAGACCGATCCCGGTGCCCTCGTGGGTGCGGGCCCGCGCGCCGGGCACCCGGTGGAACCGCTCGAAGACGTGCGGCAGCTCGTCCGGCACGATGCCGATGCCGGTGTCGGTCACCTCCAGCCGGGCCGCGTCGCCGACGGCCCGGATCCGCACCCGGATCTCGCCGTCGAAGGTGAACTTGACCGCGTTGGACACCAGGTTGAGGACGATCTTCTCCCACATGTCCCGGTCGACGTAGACCGGCGTCGGCAGCGGCGGGCAGTCCACCACCAGGCGCAGCCCGGCCCGGTCGGTGGCCGAGCGGAAGGTGCTGGCGAGTCGGGCGGTGTAGCCGGCGAGGTCGGTGGGCTGGAAGCGGGCACCGAGCCGACCGGACTCCAGTCGGGAGAAGTCCAGCACGGTGTTGACCAGCTTGAGCAGGCGCAGCGCGTTGCGGTGCATCATGGTGAGCCGGGCGGTCTCGGCGGCGGGCAGCTCCGGGTCGGCGAGCATGTCCTCCAGTGGGCCGAGCACCAGGGTCAGCGGGGTGCGGAACTCGTGACTGACGTTGGCGAAGAAGTTGGTCTTCGCCCGATCGAGCGCGGCCAGCTCGGCGGCGCGGGCCCGTTCCTGCTGGTAGGCCCGCTGGGTGCCGACCGCCCGGGAAATCTGGGCGGCGACCAGGTCGAGGAAGTCGCGGTAGTCGTCGCCGAGCGGCAGTTGCCGGGCCACGCCGACGACAAGTGCGCCGACCGTCTGGCTGTTCGCGGTGAGCGGCAGCACGAGTGCCTGGTCGGCGGCGTCGACCGGCGGTGCGTCGAAGAGGTCGGTCAGCTCGACAGTGGCGGGGAAGTGGTCGGCGGTCATCCTGGCCAGCAGTTGCGCCACGACGCCCCCGGCCGGCGGGGTGCTACCGGTGAACCCGGCCGGGGTGAGCTGCCCGCTCTCGTCGGCCAGGTAGATCAGGGCGAACGGCACGTCCGCCCGGTGCCGGCCGAGCACCTCGGCGGCGATCCGGCCCAGTTCGGCGCCGCTGGCGATGTCGCTCAGCTCGGCACCCAGTTCGGCGAGCGCCCGCAGCCGGCGTTCACCGAGCACCCGGCCGGTGGTCTCGCTGACGATGCAGTAGACGCCGTTGACCGAGCCGTCCTCGCCTCGGATCGGGTCGTACGAGACGTCGAAGTAGGTCTGCTCGACGAAGCCGTGCCGGTCCAGCAGGAAGGGGTGATCCTCGCCACGATAGGAACGCCCGGTGCCACGGACGCCGTCGAGCAGCGGGCCGAGCACCGCCCAGGTCTCCGACCAGTACAGGTGGGCCGGCTGCCCGATCACGTCCGGGTGCTTGGCACCGATGGTCGGCCGGTAGGCGTCGTTGTAGAAGGCGAACCGCTCGTCGCCCCAGAACATCACGATCGGCGCGCTGGAGGCGAGCATCATGCCTATCGCGTTGGAGAGCGGCAACGGCCACTGACCGGGCTCGCCCAACGGGCCGGAGGACCAGTCGAAGCTGGCCAGGCGCTCGCCCATCTCGCCGCCGGCCGCGAACGCCGCCGCCAGCATCGGGGGAATCTCGCGGCGGGACACGACGGGATGCCGTTCGTCCGCGCCCCCCTGGGCCGAGCTCATGAAGCCTCCCCGCTCCGGCCGTACCCCTCGACCGTTGATCTTCACCCGCCGTGCTCCGACTTGTACCCAAGCGGACCAGCAACGTAACGCATCACGAACGGTGGACGCTGGTTACGTACGCCCACGGCGTCGGGCACCGGACAGTGCGGGCGCGCGACGGCGTCGGCGGCGGGGGTCGCAACGCCCTGACGAGTCAGAAGACCGGCAGTCCGTCGATGCTCGCCGCGTTTCTGGTGGCCCGGTAGGTCACCAGGTCATCGGCGGAACGACGGGAGTGTGAGGTGAGTAACAGATCACGCTCGGCGCGGAAGTCCATCAGCGGCACCGCGTAGCCACAGGAGTCGCTGACCCGCTCCACCTCGACGGTGATCACCGCGCGGACGCCGTGCACGTCCGGCGGCGTCGGGAACTCGGCGAGCCGGCTGGCGAAGGCATCCTCGGTGACCGCGACGCTGCTGCCCCGACCGTGCAGCCGGAGGATCTTCGGCGGCCCGTCGAAGGAACAGAACATCAGCGTGATCCGGCCGTTGTCCCGCAGGTGAGCGATGGTCTCCGCGCCGCTGCCGTGGTAGTCGAGGTAGGCCACCCGGTGCGGGCCGAGGATGACGAACGTGCCCCGCATGCCCTTCGGCGAGACATTGACGTGCCCCTCGGCACCGGACGGTGCGCTGGCCACGAAGAACAGCGGCTGGGCCATGATGAAATCACGTAGTCGAGCGTCGATCTCCGGATAAACCTTGCCCATCCGTCGATCCTCCCACCGACGACGCCGGCGGGCGGGGCGACGTCAGTCACAGCCGCTGTCCGGCGGCCCGCACCAGCGCGGCGATCCGGCGCGGGTCCGGCTCGTTCTCCGGGTGCCACTGCACCCCGAGCACGAACCGCCGCGCCGGGTCCTCCACCACCTCGATCACGCCGTCGGCAGCCCAACCGGTGACCGTGAGCCGGCCCGGGTCGGCGACCGCCTGATGGTGGTACGAGTTGACCTCGTCAACCCCGGCCAGCACCGTCGCGGCCGGCTGCCCGGCGCGAACCGCACCGGGTGGCACCCGACGACACCGGGCGCCGGCTGGTCAGCTCGCCGGCGTCGCGGTCCGGCCGGTCCTCGGTACGCGGGTCGAGCGGCTGGGCGTACCGCCCCGGGCCGACGTCCGCGCCACCGGCCAGCAGCAGTCCGTCCAGGACGGTCACCACGTCGGCGTCCACGTCGTCTGGCGGCAGGACCACTGCCCGCCCACCCGAGGCCGTCACCGCCCGCACGTACGCCTCGGGCAGCAGCACCGTCCGTACGCCCCGCCAGACAGCCCAGTCGGCGGGCTCGACGTACGCGCTGATCCCGATCAGCGGTCGGCTCACCGTGCTAGCACCGTTCGCGACTGCGGGGCTCGCAAACCCGGCTCACTCCTCACGCTCACAGCGGCGTCACGTACGCGCCAGTGATGCCGCCGTCGACCACGAACTGCGCGGCGGTCATGAACGACGCGTCGTCGCTGGCCAGGAACGCCACCGCGGCGGCGATCTCCTCCGGTTTCCCGAACCGGCCCATCGGCACGTGCACCAGCCGGCGGGCGGCCCGTTCCGGGTCGGCGGCGAACAACTCCAGCAGCAACGGCGTGGCCACCGGCCCGGGGCAGAGCGCGTTCACCCGGATGCCGTCGCGGGCGAACTGCACGCCCAGCTCCCGGGTCATCGCCAGCACCCCACCCTTGCTCGCGGTGTACGCGATCTGCGAGGTCGCCGCGCCCATCAGCGCCACGAACGAGGCGGTGTTGATGATCGACCCCTTGCCCTGCCGACGCATGTGCGGGATCGCGTACTTGCAGCACAGGTAGACGCTCGTGGTGTTGACCCGCAGCACCCGCTCCCACGCGTCCAGGCCGGTGTCCAAAATCGAGTCGTCGTCCGGCGGCGAGATGCCGGCGTTGTTGAACGCGACGTCCACCCGGCCGTGCCGGTCGACGACCCCGTCGAACAGGTCGCGGACCGCCGACTCGTCGGCCACGTCGGTGGCGACGAACTCGCCGCCGCACTCCTCGGCGGCCTGCCTGCCGGCCGCCTCGTCGATGTCCACGCAGACCACCCGGGCCCCCTCGGCGGCGAACCGCCGCACGGTGGCCAGGCCGATGCCGCTACCCGCTCCGGTGACCACTGCCACCCGGTCCTGCAACCGACAGTGCACTGGCGTCACTCCTCTGTCGCGATGAACACGTTCTTGACGTCGGTGAACGAGTGCAGCGCGTCCGGGCCCAGCTCACGACCGAGCCCGGACCGCTTCATCCCGCCGAACGGGGTCCAGTAGCGCACCGAGGAGTGCGAGTTGACGCTGAGGTTGCCCGACTCGACGGCGCGGGCCAGGCGCAGCGCGCGACCCACGTCCCGGGTCCAGATCGAGCCGGAGAGGCCGTACTCGGTGTCGTTGGCGAGCCGGACCGCGTCCGCCTCGTCGTCGAACGGCAGCACCGAGACCACCGGGCCGAAAATCTCCTCCCGCCAGTGCCGGTCGGCGGGCGAGTCGGCCAGCAGCACCGTGGGCGCGTGCCAGAACCCGGGGCCGTCGGGACAGGAACCGGTGAAGGCGACCGTCGCACCGGTCAGGTAACCGGCGACCCGGTCCCGCTGGGCGGCGGAGATCAGCGGACCCATCTCGGCGGTGTCCCGGGACGGGTCCTCCACCCGCACCGCGCGTACCGCGGGTTCGAGCAGGGCCAGGAACCGGTCGTACACCGGGCGTTGGACCAGGATCCGCGACCGTGCGCAGCAGTCCTGGCCGGCGTTGTCGAAGACCGCCCCCGGCGCGGTAGCGGCGGCGCGTTCCAGGTCGGCGTCGGCGAAGACGATGTTCGCGCTCTTGCCGCCCAACTCCAGGGTGAGCCGTTTCACCTGTTTGGCGCAGCCGGCCATGATCCGGGTGCCCACCGCTGTGGAGCCGGTGAAGCAGATCTTGCGGACCGCCGGGTGGCTGACGAACCGCTCCCCCACCACCGCGCCCGTGCCCGGGATGACGGTGAACACGTGCTCGGGCAGGCCCGCCTCGCGGGCCAGCTCGGCCAGCCGCAGCGCGGTGAGCGGAGTCAGCTCGGCCGGCTTGAGCACCACTGTGTTGCCGGCGGCGAGGGCCGGAACGAACCCCCAGGCGGCGATCGGCATCGGGAAGTTCCAGGGCACGATCACGCCGACCACACCGAGCGGCTCGTGGAAGGTGACGTCCCACCCGCCGGGCGCCGGGATCTGCCGCCCGGTCAGCCGCTCCGGCGCCCCGGCGTAGTAGTCCAGCACGTCGCGGACGTTGCCGGCCTCCCACCGGGCGTTGCCGATGGTGTGCCCGGAGTTGCGGACCTCCAACGCGGCCAGCTCCTCGACGTGCGCGTCGACGACGGCGGCGAACCGGCGCAGCAACCGGGCCCGGTCCCCCGGCCCGACCGTCCGCCAGGCCTCGAAGGCCCGCGCCGCCCGCTCGACCGCCGCGTCGACCTGCGCCAACGAGGCACCGGGGACCTCCCGGAACCCCTGCCCGGAGGCCGGATCCACCACCTGCGTCACGCCGGTACCCCCATCGTCGCGCGGTCAGAGGCGTTCGAAACCACGCTTCAGCTCCCAGTCCGTCACCGCCGCGTCGAAGGCCGCCAACTCGACTCTGGCCTGGTTGGCGTAGTGGGCGACCACCTCCTCGCCGAAGGCTTCCCGGGCCACCGTCGAGCCCTCCCAGAGGGTCAGCGCGTCGCGCAGGGTGCTGGGGACCCGCTCGGCCCGCGGGTCGTCGTACGCGTTGCCGGTGCACTCCGCGCCCAACTCCAGCTCCCGGTCGAGGCCGTGCAGCGCGCCGGCGACCAGCCCGGCGATCGCCAGGTACGGGTTGACGTCGGCGCCGGGCACCCGGTTCTCCACCCGCATGCCCTGCCCGTGCCCGACCACCCGCAGCGCGCAGGTGCGGTTGTCGACCCCCCACCGCAGTGCCGTCGGGGCGAACGACCCCGGCTGGTAGCGCTTGTACGAGTTGATGTTCGGGGCGAAGAGCAGGCTGAACTCCCGCATGGTGGCCAGCAGCCCGGCGAGCACCCGCTGCCCGGTCTGCGACAGGTGCGCCGGCCCGTCCCCGAGCATCGCCGACGAACCAGACGCGTCCCGCAGCGAGAAGTGGATGTGGCAGGAATTGCCCTCCCGCTCGTTCGGCTTGGCCATGAAGGTGATCGACATCCCCTCCTGGGCGGCGATCTCCTTCGCGCCGTTCTTGTAGATCACGTGGTGGTCCGCGCAGGCCACCGCCTCGTCGTAGCGGAAGGCGATCTCGTGCTGGCCGAGGTTGCACTCGCCCTTGGCGCTCTCCGGCGTCAACCCGGCGCCGGCCATCTCGGTGCGGATGCGGCGCAGCAGCGGCTCCACCCGGGCGGTGCCGAGCAGCGAGTAGTCCACGTTGTACTGGTTGGCCGGGGTGAGATCACGGTAGCCGCGCGTCCAGGCGTCCTCGTACGAGTCGCGGAACAGCACGAACTCCAGCTCGGTGCCGGCGTACGCGGTCAGCCCGTGCTCGGCCAGCCGGGCCAGCTGCCGGCGCAGGATCTGCCGGGGCGAGGCCACCACGTCGCCCGAACCGTCCAGCCAGGTCAGGTCGGCCAGCAGCAGCGCCGAACCCGGCTGCCAGGGCGTCCGGCGCAACGTGCCGAGATCCGGCACCATCGCGAAGTCGCCGTAGCCGCGCTCCCAGCTCGACATCGCGTACCCGTCGACCGTGTTCATCTCGACGTCGACGGCGAGCAGGTAGTTGCAGCCCTCGCTGGCCTGCTCGGCCACCTGATCGAGGAAGAACGGCGCGTGAAAGCGTTTGCCCTGCAAGCGGCCCTGCATGTCGACCAGGGCCAGCACCACTGTGTCGATTTCACCGGCCTGGACGGCGACCCGCAACTCTTCCAGCGTGAACGGCGTTCTGCTCATCAGGGGGCCTCCATCACCAAGGTCTACTGGCAATCCGGATCACCGTCAATGCCCCCGGCCCGGTCGGCGGCAAACCACCGAGGAGCTGTCATGCGTCTGCGCGCGATCCTGGCCGTCACCGTCCTCGTCACCGGGCTGGGCACCACGGTGCGCGCCGAGGCGGAGGCGCAGCCGCCACCGGTGTCGGTCATCGCGACGGGGGCCGGCGGTTTCGATCTCGCCGACCCGGAGGTCGTCGCGACGGGGCTCGACGTGCCCTGGGGGATCGACTTCCTCCCCGACGGCAGCGCGCTGGTCGGCCAACGCGATCTGGGCGCCGTGCTGCGGGTGCGACCAGGGCGGCCACCCGTGCCCATCGCCCGGATTCCCGGCGTGGTCGCCGGCGGCGAGGGCGGGCTGCTCGGCCTGGCCGTCTCCCCCCGCTACCGGCTGGACCGCTGGGTGTACGTCTGCTTCACCACCGCCTCGGACATCCGGATCACCCGGTTCCGGCTCGGCGCGCCGCAGACCCAGCAGGTGATCCTCAGCGGCCTCAGCCGGGCGTCGGTGCACAACGGCGGCCGGATCGCCTTCGGCCCGGACGGGCTGCTCTACGCCGGCATCGGTGACGCCGGTGTGCCTGCCAACGCGCAGAACCTGGCCAGCCGTAACGGCAAGATCCTGCGGATCCGGCCGAACGGCGGGATTCCGGCGGGCAACCCGTTCCCCGGCTCGCCGGTCTACAGCTACGGGCACCGCAACGTGCAGGGGTTGGCCTGGGACCCGCGCGGTCGGCTGTTCGCCACCGAGTTCGGGCAGGCCACCTGGGACGAGGTGAACGTCGTCGTCCGGGGCGGCAACTACGGTTGGCCGATCGTGGAGGGCCCGAGCACCGACCCCCGGTTCCGCGCGCCGGTGGTCGTCTGGCCCCCGGCGCAGGCGTCGCCGAGCGGGGCCGCCTTCGCGGGCGGCACCCTGTTCGTCGCCGCGCTGCGGGGCATGCGGCTGTGGACCGTGCCGGTGAGCGCCGCCGGAGCGGTCGGCGCCCCGGTCGCCGAACTGGTGGGCGCCTACGGTCGCCTCCGTACCGTCGTCGCGGCCCCGGACGGCTCGCTCTGGGTGGCCACCAGCAACCGTGACGACAACGGCACGCCGGCACCGCTGGACGACCGCATCCTGCGCTTCACGACCGGCGAGCGGCAACCGCCACCCGCCGGTCGTGCCGGCACCGCCCGGTTCTGATCCAGCGCGCGGCAGGGGTCACTCCGGCCCGTCCACCGGTGCCGGCTGGGACCGATCCGCCGGGTCCTCGACGGTTCGCACCGGGCCGGTGAACCAGCTGCGGGCCGATGCGTACCACCAGACGGCGACCAGCAGCAGCACTCCGCCCACGGCGAGCGGCGCGTAGTTCACCGCCGACCAGGTGAAGCCGTCGTCGCCGGGCACCCCGGCGGGCACGATCGGCAGCACGAAGTAGACAGCGATGACCGCGATCTCGACCACCGCGATCCAGCCGAGCAGCCGGTACCTGCGCCCGAGCGTCCACGGCCCGGGGACGAACCGGTCGCCCATCCGCAGTCGCAGCGCGATCGGGATGAGGAAGGACAGGTAGAGCCCGAGCACCGCGACGGAGACCACCGCGTAGAAGGCGACCGGGATGCCGGCCGCGCTCTCGTAGAGGGCCGGCAGGGTCAGCACCAGTCCGGCCACCGTGGCACCGATGATCGCGTTGACCGGGGTGCCGTTGCGGTCGACTGTCGACCAGAGCCGCCAGCCCGGCACCGCCCGGTCCCGGCTGAACGCGTACGCCATCCGGCTCATCGACGTCACGCAACTCATCCCGCAGAAGAACTGCCCGATGGTGCTGATGATGATGACGATCTTGAAGAAGGCCGGGGTCAGGGCGGACTCGAAGATCGCTCCGGAGAAGCCGCCGGCGGCGTTCACCGCCTCGACGTCGGTGGCCGCGAAGAGGAACGCCAGCAGCAGGATCCAGCCGCCGATGGCCGAGTAGAAGATCGACTGCCAGAGCCCACGGGCGGCGGCCTGCGAGGCGCCCCGGGTCTCCTCGGAGACGTGCGCGCAGGCGTCGAAGCCGGTGATCGTGTACTGGGTGAGCAGGAAACCCAGTGGCAGCACGTAGAACCAGAAGGTCAGCCCGCCGATGTCGCCGTCACCGAAGCCGGAGTTGTTGAACCGCTCGGTGAACACGAACTGGAAACTCTGGTGGTTGTCGGGCACGAGGACCAGGATGGCCACCACGACGGCCGCGCCGGCCACGTGCCACCAGACCGAGACGTTCTGGAGTACGTCGATGATCCGGTGCCCGAAGATGTTGATCAGCCCGTGCAGCGCCAGGATGATCACGAAGAGGACGAACGCCTGGCGCAGCGTCCCGGCCCAGCCGTCGAAGAGCGCCGACAGGGTGAGGTTGAGAAACGTCGCGCAGCCGTAGTCGACCGACGCGGTGACCGCGACCAGCCCGATCAGGTTCAACCAGCCGGTGAACCAGCCGTGCACCGGACGACCCATGGTGGCCGCCCACCAGTAGATGCCGCCGGCCGTCGGATACGCCGAGACCAGCTCGGCCAGGCAGAAACCGATGATCAGGATGAACAGCGAGATCAGCGGCCAGCCCCAGGAGATGGCGACCGGCCCGCCGTTGTTCCACGCCTGGCCGAAGGTGGTGAAGCAGCCGGCCAGGATCGAGATGATCGAGAACGAGATGGCGAAGTTGGAGAAGCCGCTCCACTTGCGGCGCAACTCCTGTTTGTAGCCGAGTTCGGCGAGCCGTCGGGCGTCGTCGTCCATCGGTTGCTCGGCGGTCGGCACGGGCGTCGTGGCCACTGCACACCTCCCTGCTGTGGTAACGCGTGCGAGTGCGCAAAGTGTCGACCCGGCCGATCAAGACGGTCAATACGTGGTTGGTGGGAATCTCGCCCCCAGCAGGCTAATTGCGTTGCCGTCCGGCCACCCGGGCCCGCATGCTGGACCGGTGACCAGGCCCGATCAGGGCCCACCCCGGGCGCTCGGACCGCCCGACCCGCGGCGCGCGGGGCACACCTCTCTCTCCGTACGGCGCTCCGCCGTACCCGAACCGTGCCCCGCGCCCGCCGCGGGACCACATCGGTCGAGAGGTCTCGGTCAGCTCTCCGCCGCGTCCCGAAACGTCCTGGTCGACGGGGAGAATTCGGGGGTGGGTCAGGTCAGCAGCAGACCGGCCACCCAGATCGCGGCGACCAGCAGGCCGGCCAGGAACTCCACGAGCATCGACAGGCCGGCGGCCTTGAGCGCCTGCACGGTGGACGGCCAGGCGAGCTGGTTGCTGCCCAGCCGCAGACGTTCCGCCGCCCACACCCCGGCGACGAAGCCGAGCACCAACCCGACGACCGGCACCACGAAGAACCCGATGACGCCGAGCACCCCGCCGGCGAGCAGGGTGGACGTCGGCACCCCGGTGCGCTTCAGATTCCGGCCCGGCCAGGCGTACTTGACCACGGTGCCGCCGGCGACGACCACCGAGGCTGCGGCGAACACCGCCCAACCACCCACGCCGGCACCGCCGAAGATCGCCCAGACCAGGACGCCACCCCAGCACAACGGCAACGCCGGCAGGCCGGGCACCACCACACCGGCCAACCCGGCCAGGATGGCCAGACCGGCCACCACGGTCACCGCCGTCTGCGAGTCGGTCAGGTTCACGCTGTCACCTTCCCCCGCCGCCAGTCCGGCCGCAACGATCGCCGCCCACGCCGGTGCCCTGCCGCG
>NZ_JAEVHL010000113.1 GCF_016803395.1 Micromonospora tarensis
ACGTCGACCATCTCCGAGCAGACCGCGGGCGGCTCCGGCTCAGCGGCACCCTCGACGCCGAGACCGCCGCCCTGCTGCGCGCCGCCATCGACCCGTTGAGTGCACCCGCCGGCCCGGACGACGCCCGCTGCGCCGGCCAGCGCCGCCACGACGCTCTGGCCGACGTGTGCCGGCTCGCCCTGCGCACCGGTGAGCTACCCGAGCAGGGCGGCGACCCCGCCCAGATCGTCGTCACCACCAGCTACGACGAGCTGACCCGCCAGGTGGCTTCGGGCGGGCTCGACATCGGCCTCCAGCTCACCCCCGACACGGTGCGCCGGCTCGCCTGCGACGCCGCCGTCCTGCCCGCCGTGCTCGGCGCGCGGGCCAGGTCCTCGACGTGGGCCGGCAACGCCGCCTGGTCACCGGGCCGCTGCGCCGGGCCCTCGTGCTGCGCGACGGCGGCTGCGCCTTCCCGGGCTGCGACCGGCCACCGCGCTGGTGCGCCGCCCACCACATCCGGCACTGGGCCGACGGCGGCCCGACCAGTCTCGACAACGCGGTGCTGCTCTGCGGCCACCACCACCGGCACGTCCACCAGACCGACTGGGTCGTCCGGCTCGGTGCCGACGGGCATCCGGAGTTCGTGCCGCCGGCCTGGCTCGACCCCGACCAGTTGCCGCGCCGCAACCACTACCACCGACGGACGTAGGCCGACCGGACGAGCTGAGTTCCAGGCGATCCACTCCATCGTCAACCCCGACAAGCTGCGCCACCTCGGCCCGGTCAGCGACCTCGGTGCGCGGATCCGCGCCGGCCGAGACAGTTGACGTTGTCGATACCCTGCAGGGGCCGGTCGGGGGAGAGATCGTTGATGCTCAAGGACGTCCCGTCGGTGCGGGTGCTCGCCTACTTCCCGTGTCAGCTGTCCGGGCAGGCCAGGCCCGAGGGGGAGGTGCCGGCCGGGTGGAGCCGCACCGTCGGCCTCCACGACCTGGCGCTCCAGCCCTACGGTCAACGGCTGCTCGACGAACTGCTGGGCAGCATGCCCCGGCCGACAATGGAGATCAACGGTGGCCCGGAGATCCTGCGGGTGGCCGGGGAGGAGGTCGAGGCCACCCTGCTGCCCACGACGGCGGCGGGCGCGTGGCAGGTGGTTTCGGCCCGGATCAGCCTCTGGAACGTCGACTGTGGCCTGCTCTGCGTCACCTACCATCTGCCGGACGGCATCGTCGGCGGCACCGACGACGTGGTCGCCGAGGTCGCCCCGCCCGTGCAGCGGATGGTGCCGGCGGTGACCCGGCTGCTGCGCGCCGTCCTGCCCGCGCCGGACGGCGCGGACGAGGTCTTCGTCCTCTGGGCCAACACCACCTTCGCCGTCCGGGTGGACCCGGACTGCGACCCGGCGCGGCGACGCGCCATCGCCGCGGTGTTCACCCCGGACAGTGTGGACTGCACGCCCGACGGCATTCGGGACGGTGTGTTGTGGGTCGGCTCGCACACCACAGCGGTGGTCAGTGACTTCGGGTCCCGTCCGGCAGTGCTGCTGGCGCGGCTGACCGGGGTGCACCACGTCTGCTGGGCCGCGGCGCTGCGTTACGACGCGGTGTTGTCGGCGGAACTGTGGCAGATCGACCCGGGGCGTGGCGGCCTCTCGATGAGCGCTCTCGAAGACCAGGCCAAGCGCATTCTCAGCGGTTACCACCGCATCCGCCTGTTCCGGCTCGGGTACTCGTCCGTGGAGGCGCATCTCGACGCGGCGGGCGGCACCGTGTGAAACGCGCTGGAGCAGCAGTGGAAGTTCCGGCTCGTGCTCGCCGCGCTGACCTTCGTGGCGCTGCCGAGCCTCGACGTGGGGCTCCTGGCCTCGATGATCGGGCTGGTGCTGCTGCTGGCGAGCGCGTACCTCGTCTTCCGGCGTCAGATCAACGATCCGGGTCGGAACGTGGCAGCGCCGACCGACGCGTGACGGGCCGACGACCGCGCTGGCGCGCACCGTAGCGCCCCGCCCATGTGGATCATCTCGTACTAGCCTCTGTCGCATGGCCTTGCGACCGGACGAGTTCTACGACCACGCGCTCACCGCCGCGGACGACGAGCGTCGGCTACCCCTGGCACGCATGACAGGGTGGGACATCAGTCCGTTCGAGCCGGCCGACCTCCGAGTGGCACCGCTGCGACCGCCGGTGCTCCCGGAGCCGCCCCGGCACGGCGAGGATCCCGCGAGCTGCGACGCCTGCCGTCAGCGGGACGAAGGAATCTGGTTCAACGAGCGTTGGCGGTTGATCCGGATCCAGCGGGTGGGCGTCCCGCTGGTGCTCATGCTGTTGCCGCTCGACCATCACGACATGGCGGATCTGCCGGACGAGTTGGCCGCCGAACTGGGGTTGTTGAGCACCCGGATCGTTCGCCACATGCAGGCGCTCCCGCACATCTCGCGGGCGCACGTCTACCGCTTCGGGGACGGCGCTGCTCACCTGCACGTCTGGTTCTTCGCTCGGCCGGAGGGGCAGGCCCAGTTGTTCGGGTCGTGGCTGGTCGCCTGGGACGACCTCCTGCCGGAGTACCCAGCGGACGTCGCCGACGCTGACGCCGGGCTCGTGGCAGACGCGCTGGTCGCGTCCCACGGCGGCCGTCGTGTCTGACCCGGCGGCTAACCTGCCGCCATGACGAGCGCCGAGTTGGACGAGTTAGTCGTCGCGGACGCCGACGCGTTGCGTGCCTGGCTGTCGGCCAACCACGCCACGTCGCCCGGCGTCTGGCTCGCCCTGACCAGGAAGGGCGGCACGGTCACGACGTTGACCTGGCAGCAGGCGGTCGACGAGGCCCTCTGTTTCGGCTGGATCGACGGGCAGGCGCGGAAACGGGACGAGCAGTCCTCCTGGATCCGCTTCACTCCGCGCCGAGCGCGCAGCTCCTGGTCCCAACGCAACGTCGCGAACGTCGCGAGGCTGGAGGAGCTGGGGCGGATGCAACCGTCCGGCCGCGCGGCAGTGGACGCGGCGAAGGTGGACGGGCGGTGGGCGGCGGCCTACGCCCCGCCGTCCGAGGCCGAGGTGCCGGCCGACCTCCTCGCCGCCATCGCCGCCGAGCCCGCCGCCCAGGCGATGCTCGGCGCCCTCACCAAGGCCAACCGGTTCGCCCTCATCCATCGCCTCAACGCCGTCAAGCGCGCCGAGACCCGCGCTCGCAAGATCGGCGAGTTCGTCGCCATGCTGGCCCGCCACGAGACCTTCTACCCCCAGAGGGCCCGGCCCGCGCCCACCGACGAAGCCGCCGGGCCGCGTTCAGTCGATCCGGGAACCGATTGACTTTCGATAGGTAACGAGCGAAACTCGATGCATGGTTACAGAGCATCGAGCGGTTGCCGCTCTCCGGGTCTTTCTCGTGGTGCTGTTCGGGGTGCTGGTGGTGTTCCAGACCCTCTCGCTGCCCGGGCAGTTCGCCCACATGGCCGCCGAGTCGCCGCAGGACGCGCATCTCCGCTGGCCGGCGACCGCCGTGACGGTCTTCTGGGTGCTGTGCGTCCAGGTGGTCATCGTCGCGACCTGGCAGCTGCTCAGCCTGGTCAAGAACGACCGCATCTTCACCGAGGCGTCCCTGAAGTGGGTGGACGCGATCGTCTGGGCCATCGCCGCCGCGTGGGTGGTGCTGGTGGGCGTCTTCCTCTGGGTCGGCTTCCACGCGGACGACCCCGGGGTGCCACTGCTGCTGTTCCTGCTGACCGTCGGCGTCACCGTGCTGGGGCTGCTCATGGTGGTGATGCGGGCGCTGCTGCGGCAGGCCACCACGCTGCGCACCGACATGGAAGCGGTGATCTGATGCCCATCGTCGTCCGCATCGACGTGGAGTTGGCCAAGCGCAAGATGAGCGTCGGCGAGTTCGCCGAGCGGGTCGGGCTCACCCCCGCCAACGTGGCGGTGCTGAAGAACGGCCGCGCCAAGGCGGTCCGCTTCAGCACCCTCGAAGCGATGTGCCGAGTGCTCGACTGCCAACCCGGAGACCTGCTCGAGTGGGTCGAGGAGGAAACCCCATGAAATACGTACTGACCATCGCCGCCCTCCTCGGGATCGCGCTCGGCGTCGCCGGCGTCGTGTACGGGGGAGCCGACGACTCGCCGGGCCTCCAGCTCCTGGGCGTCGCGCTCGTCGTCGTCGCGGGTGTGTTCGGGGTACGGGCAGTTCGCCGCGGCAGGTAACGCGGGGGGATCGGCTGAGCTGGAGTGGGCCCCGTCGTCTCCGGGCGGGGCCATGCCGCGCTCCCGGCGAATCACCGACGGCAACTCCCCCGTGGCCGACCGGGACGCCGTCGGTGGGGTCGACCCGCCACGGCCTCCGACCACCCGAAAATGCCGGCAAACCCCAGCGTACGCCCAGGACAGCTGTGCTGGGCACGCCACAGAGGCGTATGCGGACGCGGCGGATGGGAATTGCTCGAAGATCGAAGTTTATCAAATTGTGATATTCTTTGCGGCGCAACCGACTGTCATCGGAAAGAGGGTGAATGGGCGAAATGGACGAAGTTGGGTCGACCGCGTTTACCGTCGGTAGCGCAGATTCTTTGTCGATCGTGCGTTCGATCCTGATCTGCGGATAAGGGGCCACTCGGGGCGGAACGGCCGGCTATGGTCAACTGCAAATGAGGACGGCCCGCGACGTTAGGGCGTCGCGGGCCGCTAGTCCTCAACCGATCTCTCGTCGAAGGAGCTATTGGTATGAGAACGCTGGTCAGCGTACCACCACGTGCGCAGCGGGCACCAAAAGGGTCCAGTTCGGCCCGGGCTCGCATCGCATTCATCGCCGCCGTCACCGTTGGTTGTCTGGTGGCAACCCAGGGCGCGTCCCAGGCGGCCCCTCCGGAGTCCCCGGCCCTCGGCCAGAGCGATCAGAGCGTGACCGACGCGCTGTCGGCCGTCGGGATCAAGGTGCGGGCGGATGGCTGGATCGAGTACGACTCGGTTCTTCGTCGCGCGGGCGTGAGCGGCAAAACGTCCCGTGTCGCCGGGGTGCGCGGAAAGGACGGCGCTTGCGCGCTCTCCGGTTCGGCCCAGGCATCGTCCGGTTCGAGCCGGACGACCTACACCGAAGAGGTGGCCTACAACCCCGCAACGTGTGAGTTCGATGTTCTCGTCGGTGACCTGACGGCGGAACAGGCAGCCACTCTGCGGTCCCTCACCGGTGCGGCTGCCAGCGACGTGTCGTCCACCAAGGGCGCGGCCGACGCCTCCTCGCCGCGCGGCACAACGGGTGACAATGCCGCCGCCGCCACCTATTCCCGTTACTTGAAGACCTCCTGGATCGACCCGATCGACATCACGATCTCCTCCCAGAGCGTGGGGTTGCGGTGGTCGAACACGCAATGGCTCAACTGGGCCTACCAGCGCGACTCGTTCAAGGGTTGTATTGGCAGCGTATGTCTCGACGAGACCTACATCGTCTCCGGCTCGGACAGCCTTGCGACGCTGTCCGATGGTTGGACCAAGAATGCGAACGTGCACTTCCAGAACGTGTCGTTCGCGTTGTGGGTAGTGGCGATTCTTGGCCCGACGGGCTGGGCGGCCTGCGGGTTTCCGTCAAGTTCTCAGGCGGATTTCTACCACACCGACTCGGTTACCGGGCGCACGAGTGGTGCGTCTTCGTGGAACTGGAACGACTCGAAGAGTGGCGCGTGCACCAATCTCGTCCACCACGGTGATGAGACCGGTGCCTCCTACCCGTTCTGATGGTGGTCAAGGGGCGTCCCGATGATCCAGCTAGTTGCGAGACGGGCACTGACTGCCTGGCTCACCGGGGCGCTGCTGATCGCCTGCGTCGCAGCCTGTGGCAACCCGACGGGCACGGCCGCCGAGCCCAAATCGTCGAATCAGGTCGATTCTGGGCCCGGACCGGTGGCACTGGAGTACATGCGAGCGGTCGCCCGCGGTGACTTCAAGGCGGCGATCCCGCTCGTCGCCCCCAGCCAGCGGGCAGTGCTGGAGGCCATCGCGCTCGGGCAGGGGCCGAAAACCCTGCCCGAGGTCACCGGTGACGTATCCGTCGGTGAAGTAGTTGAGGAGGGAGACAGGGCAACTGTCTCTATCGTCGGCAAGATGTGCCGAGCCAGGGCGGCTGCCGGGAGTTCGACCTCGACACCGGCCAGCGACTGCGTCGAGAATGACGATCCCAGGACGAAGTCGCCGGTGTTCCTGCTGCATCTGGCAAGAGAGGACGCGACGGGTTGGAAAGTCATCTTCAACTTCGCTGCCACGAGCGGGCCAGGGGATTCCGGTGAACACTGAGCGGGTCTCGTCCCCGCACTCCGGGTCCCACCCGGCGCCCTGGGCGTACGCCTGGTGGGCGGTCGCGGGGGCTCTGCTGGGTTTCGGGCTCGCCTCGATCCTCACAATCGGGCTCCTGCTACTGCTGCTGGCGGTGCTGCTCGCGGTGGCGGGATTCCTGCTCAAGCCCCTGCGGAACCACGCGGCCGCCGCGGTGCTGGGCGGTCTCGGTGTGGCTGCGCTCTACCTGGCCTGGTTGAACCGCGAAGGGCCCGGCCGGGTGTGCGAGACCACGACCACGAGCACGTCATGCGTCGAGGAGTGGAGTCCGTGGCCGTTCCTGGTGGTCGCGCTGCTGCTGATCACTGCCACGGTCTTCCTGGTTCGCCTGGCGAG
This sequence comes from Micromonospora tarensis, assembly GCF_016803395.1. GTDB lineage: Bacteria > Actinomycetota > Actinomycetes > Mycobacteriales > Micromonosporaceae > Micromonospora > Micromonospora tarensis. The sequence continues at coordinate 6,632 of NZ_JAEVHL010000113.1, forward strand.
ACGCTGATCGACGGCAAGGTCAGGGGAGATGGTCGACGGTGACCATCTCCCCTGAGTTCGGTTGAGGCGGGAAGCAGGAGCGCGCCGAGAATCGGCCACCTCCGGAATAACGATCATGTAACGGGCGCGAACCTTTCCCCGTGGATGACCTGTCTAGATGGTCGTCGGCCCGCCAGGGCCAGGGGAGGCGTCGGATGAAGCTGGTGTGGAGGCGGGCCCGCGAGGCGCGCGGGCTACTGGTCGCGGCGGTGCTCGCCGCCCTGGTCGCCGTCGCGTTGGTCACCGGGCTGTCCGACTACAACCGCCGGGCCGTGGACGCCGGGCAGCGGGCGCTGATCGCCGCCGCACCGGTCGAGGAGCGCGGCCTCCTGGTCAGTGGATCCGGCGGACGCGACGCGGCCGAGTTCGCCAGCCGGGACAAGGCGGTACGGGCCGGCTTCGCCAACGGGTTCGCCGGCGTCCCGGTGAGCGTCGCGGCCGCCCGTTACGGCACCGGCCGGGAGCTGACCGGAGACCTCGGGCAGGTGCCCCGACCGGACGACGAACCGATCTTCGCGAACCTGGCCGCCCTCGACGACCTCACCGGTCACGCGGAGCTGACCGGCGGAGCCTGGCCCCGCCCCGGGGCGAACCCCGTCCAGGTGAGCCTGCCGGAGCGGGTCGCCGGCGCGCTGGGCCTCGGCGTCGGCGACCGCGTCCCGGTGCGGGACCGGGCCACCGAACAACGCGGTGAACTGGTACTCGCCGGCACCTGGCGTCCCCGCGATCCGACCGACCCGTACTGGCTGCTGGCCCCCGGAGTGGGGGCGGGCAGCGTCGGCTCCGGCACCTCGTACGGGCCGTTCACGCTCGACCCGGTCGACTTCGCCACCACCTTCCCGGGCTCGGTGTCGGTGTCCTGGTTGGCCGAACCGGACCTCGGCGGCGTCGACACCGCCGACCTCCCCGCCGTGCGCGCGGCCCTCGCCGACGCGACCTCGGCCGTGCCGGAGGCCGCTCAGCTCGGCAGCTCCGCGCAGGTGGCGACCAAGATGGAGACGCTGCTGGACCGGATCACCCGCGCCGACCTGGTGGGTCGCTCCTCGCTGGCCACCCCGCTGCTGCTCATCCTGGTGCTCGGCGGGTACGCGCTGGTGCTGGTCGCCGCGCTGCTGCACGAGGACCGCCGACCGCAGACCGCACTGCTACGCGCCCGCGGCGCCGCCCGTCGGCAGCTGGCCGGCCTGGCCGCCCGTGAGGCGACGCTTGTCGTCGCCCCGGCCGCGGTGCTCGGTCCGCTGATCGCCGGTGCGGCGCTGCGGTACATCCGGCCCGGCGGGTCGACGGACCTCGCCACCGCTGGCGGCAACAGCACAGTGGTCTGGGCCGTCGCAGCCGCCACCGCCGCCGGCTGCCTCGTCGCCATGGTCCTCCCGACGCTGCGCGGCGCCGGCACGTACGTCGCCGACATGGCCGCCCGGTCCCGGCCGAACCGGGCGGCGAGCGTGCAGCGCGCCAGCGTCGACCTGGTGCTGGTGGCGCTCGCCGTGCTGGCCTGGGTGCAGCTACGCCGGTACGCCTCCCCGCTGGCCGGCTCGGGCGGGCGGCTCGGGCTCGACCCGCTGCTGGTCGCCGCCCCGACGCTCGGCGTCCTGGCCGGTGCCGTGCTGGCCCTGCGGGTGCTCCCGCCGCTCACCCGGTTCGCCGAGCGGTTCGTCGACAGGCGTCCCTGGACGGCCACCATGTTCGGCATGTGGCAGGCCGGTCGGCGTCCGCACGCCGGCCCGGTGCTGCTGCTAGCTCTCGCCGTCGGCGGTAGCACCCTGGCCTGGTCGCTGATCAGCACCGGGGAACGATCCCAGGTCGAGCAGGCCGGCCACACCGTCGGCGCCGACCTCCGGGTGACCGAACGGGCCGGGGCCGCCCCACCGACCCGGACCGGTCAACTCGCCGCACTGCCCGGCGTGGAGCGGGTGCTGCCGGCGTCGCGAGACGAGATCCGGGTCGGGCGGGAGGACCTGTCGGCGACCGTGATCGGCATCGACCCGGCCAGCGCCCCGGAGGTCGTCCGGCTCGCCGACCGGCTCGGCGACGGATCAGCGTCACAGCAGTACCAGCGGATGGTCGGCGCGCGGGGCGAGCGGGCGGGCGTCGAACTGCCCGCCGGGACGCGTGCGATCACCGGCACGGTCCGTACCCCGGTGACCAACGCTGTCCGATCGCTGAAGGTCGCGGTGACGCTGCTGGTCACCACCTCCGACGGGCTCGCCCTGCGGCTGCCGGCGGCCAACGCCGACGGCGACGGCCGGGCCACCCCGTTCACCGTGCGCCTGCCCGACCTGAACGGGGCGCGGCTGCGGCTGGCCGGCTTCGAGGCCGACGGTGGGCTGGCTGCCGGCAACGCCTACCGACTCCAGGTGGACGGGCTGACAGTGGTGAACGCCGACGGCACCACCCGGCCCGCCGAACTGGGCGGCGACTGGGCGATGACGGTCCCCGGCCAGCAGTCCACACCGGTGCGGCCCACCGCCACCGGGTTCGCCGCGGTCCGCACGGTCAACGTGATTCCCGGCGGGCAGTTCGCGTACCAGCCGCCCACCCGGTTCGCCGTCGTGCCGGGCGGGGAGAGCAGGCCCGTACCGGTGCTGATGACCCCCGGGGTCCGCGACGCACTGAGCCTGCGCGTCGGCGACACCGTCGACCTGACCCTCTCCGGGGCGACGGTGCGGGTGCATCTGGTCGGTGAGCTGGCCGCCGTGCCGGCCACCACCGGGGAGGGCGTCCTGCTGGACCTGCCGGCCGCCGTCGACGCGATGATCCGGACCAGCGGCGCGGTGCGACCCGTACCGGAGTGGTGGATCGGCGCCGAGGACGCGACGGCCGCCGCCGACGCCGTCCGCGAGCTGCCGGGCGTCACGGTGCTCAACCGCGAGGCGGTGGTCGAGTCGGCCGCCGCGACCCGTACTGGCAGGGCTCGCGTACCGGAATGCTCGCCGCCGCGCTCGGCGCGGTGCTGCTCGCCCTCGTCGGCCTGATGGTGGACGTGTGGGCCACCGCCCGGCGTCGGCTCGGCGAGTTCGCGGTCCTGCACACCCTCGGCGCCACGCCCCGGCTGATGGCCCGGGCGCTGCTGGCCGAACAGACCTTCCTCGCCGGCATCGGCGTGGGGGTCGGGTTGCTGCTCGGCGCCGCGGTCGGCGCGACCATGGCCCCGCTGGTCATCCTCACCCCGGCCGCCGGCCGGCCGATCCCCCCGGCGACGTTCGCGCTGCCCTGGGTGCCGATCGGCCTGACCGCGGTCGGTCTGCTGCTGGCGGCGCTCGCCTTCAGCGCGTTCATCGCCACCGGCATCCGTCAGCGGGTGGCGGCGGCGCAGCTGCGAATCGGGGGAGAACGATGAGCGTCGGCGCGGCTGTCCGGCGGGTCCGGGCGTACGGCGGGCAGTTCCTGCTCCTGGCGGTGCTGACCCTGGTGGTCACGCTGCTGATCAGTGGGGTGCCCCGGTTGGTCAACCGGCTCGCCGAGCAGGGCTTGCGGGCGCAGTTGAGCGCTGAGGCGCCCGCGCGGCGGGACATCTCGTACGCCTCGGGTGTGGTGACCGCGACGTCTCAGCGGACGGCGATGGGCGCCGCCGTCGAGCGGTTCGACGCCCTGGCCAGGGAGATGCCGCCCCAGGTGCGGTCGGCGGTGGACGAGCGGTGGTACAGCGTGGAGACCCGGCCGGCCCGCGTGGTCGGGCCGGACCTCGCGGCCCGCAACCTCCTGGTCGACCTGGGCCTACGGTCGGTGCCCGACGTGCAGGGCGCCGGCACCCTCGTCGAGGGAGCGTGGCCGAGCGAGACGTACGTTCCGGGCCGACCGATCGAGGTGGCCCTCGACGTCGACGTGGCCGGCAAGCTGAACCTGCGCACCGGCAGTCAACTGCGCATCGGCGACGCCGACGACAAGGGCAACCTGTCCGACGCCGCCCCGATGGTGGTGGCCGGGTTGTTCCGCCCCGCCGACCGCGCGAACGGCATCTGGGACGGGCTGCCACAGCTGCTGCGGGTCACCGACCCGGTCGGCGACGGCGAGCCGTCCATCGTCGTCGGTGTGGTCGCCCAGTCGGCCCTCAACAAGCGGGCCGCCGAGGGCTGGGCGGTCCAGTCCACCTGGCGGTACCGGCTCGGCGTCGACACCATCGACGCGCGGCACCTGGATCGGATGATCGACGGCCTGCAGCAGCTTCAGCGCGGCAAGCCGTCGGACCTCACCGTGACCCTGGGCGTCGACGTTCCGTTGCGGGCGTTCGCCGCCCAGATCGACGCCGCCCGGACCCTGCTCGCGGTGATCGCGGCCGGCGTACTGGCCACCCTGGCGGGGCTCATCGTGCTCGCGGCCAGCCTCGCCATCCGACGACGCCGCTCGGAGTTCGTGCTGCTGCGCGCCCGTGGCGGCGCGGCCACCGCGGGAGCCCGGCGCAGCCTCGCCGAAGCGGTGCTGGTGGTGCCGGTCGCCGCCGTCCTGGGCTGGTGGCTCGGCACCCTGTTCCCGGGCACCCCCGATCCCACCACGCCGTACGCCATCGCCGCGACCGTGCTGGTCACGCTGGCGTTGCCGCTGGCGACGCTGGTCGTACCGGCCAATGCGGCGGCCCGCCGTGACCTCGTCCGGGTACGCCCGTCGGCCCGTCGGCTCACCGTCGAGGTCTCGCTGCTGCTGCTGGCCGGGCTCGCCGCGGTGCTGCTGCGCCGACGTGGCCTCACCCTGGGCGAGGTGGATCCGCTGCTCGTGTCCGTGCCGGTGCTGCTCGCGGTCGCCGCGGCGGTGCTCGCGCTGCGGGCGTACCCCTGGCCGTTGTTGCTGGTCAGTCGACTTGCCGCAGGTACCCGGGGCAGCGTCGCCTTCCTCGGCACCGCGCGGGCCGGGCGCTCGGCGGTCGCCGCCCCGCTGGTCGTCGTGGTGCTGGCCATCGGCACCGCGGCGTTCTGCGCTGTCGTCGCCGCCGGCGTCGACGCGAGTCGGGACCGAGCCGCCGAGCAGATCGTGCCCGCCGACGCGGTGATCCGCGGGGAGCGCTTCGCGCCCGACACCGTCGACGAACTGGGCCGGCTGCCGGGCGTTCAGGCCGTCACGCCGGTGCTGCGGGTGGCCGACGAGCGGCTGGCCGTGGACGAGCTGGGCACCGATGCGCGGGTCGCGCAGACGACCGTGCTGCTCGTCGACGGCTCGGGGCTGGCCGCGGTGGCCCGCGAATCCGCTGTGGACCTGCAGGTCCCGGCCGCGTTGCGGGCCGCCCGTCCCGGCCCGGGGCCGCTGCCGGCGATCGTCTCACCGGCCGTCGCCGCAGACCTGACCAAGGCCGGACTGGACGACTCCGCCTTCGTCTCGGTGCAGAGCCAGCGGTACGAGTTCCGGGTCGCCGGCACCGAGGACGGTTTCCCACTGCTGCCGGCGAACGCCAGCCGGTTCGTGATCCTGCCCTGGCAGGCGCTGCCGGCACGAAACACCACACCCGTGCCGACCAGCCTGCTGGTCGCCGGGGACTCGCTGGACGCGGAAGCGCTGCGACACGCCGGCGACGCGGGGCAGGAGCGCTACCAACGCGACGGCACGGTCACCGGTCGGGAGCGGCCGCTCGGGGTCACCGTCGACACCCGAGCCGACGTCCGCCGGGATCTCGGCAACGGTGGCGCCAACGGTGTGCTCGCCTTCGGGTTCGTCGCCGGCGCCGTCGGCGGCACGGTGCTCGGGTTGCTGGCCATCGCGTTCACCGTGCTGGCCGGCGCGCGCGCCCGGGGTCAGGTGCTGTCCCGGCTGCGCACCCTTGGCCTGTCCCGGCGGCAGTGGCGCGGGCTGCTGTTGGTCGAGTTGGCCCCGCTGGTCGGAGTGTCGGTGCTGACCGGCGCGCTGGTCGGCGCGGCGCTTCCGTTGCTGCTCAACCCGGTGCTCGGCCTGTCCGCGTTCACCAGTGGTGTGCCGGTCCGGGCGGCCTTCGAGCCCGGCTTGGTCGCCGCGGTACTCGCGCTCGGGGCGGTCGCCCTCGGCTTCGCGGTCGCCGTCGAGGCCCTGAACAACCGCCGGTTGCGCCTCGGTGAGGTGCTTCGGCTCGGAGAGGAGAGCTGAGATGACCGCTACCGCCCAGACGCCACTGGTGCCGGACCTGGCCGCCCTGCAACAGCGAGCAGCGCTTCGCGCCGCCGAGCGGGCCGGCGGGCAGGACCGCCTGCGCGGGCACATCGTCTGCGACGGCCTGGTGCGCATCTTCAAGACCGAGGGGGTGGAGGTGGTCGCCCTCCAGGGGCTCGACCTGGTCATCGACCGGGGCGAGCTGGTGGCGATCGTCGGCGCCTCCGGCTCGGGAAAGTCGACGCTGCTCAACATCCTCTCCGGCCTGGACATGCCGACGGCCGGCATCGCCCGGGTGGCCGACTACGACCTGCTCTCGCTGTCGGCCAAGCGGAGGCTGAGCTACCGGCGGGAGCTGGTCGGGTTCGTCTGGCAGCAGACCGGCCGCAACCTGCTGCCGTACCTCAGCGCGCTGGAGAACGTCGAACTGCCGATGCAGTTGGCCGGCAAGCGCAGCCGCCGGGCCCGCCGGGAGCGGGCCCGGGAACTGCTCGACCTGGTTGGCGTGGGCTACTGCGCCGACCGGCGGCCGGGGCAGCTCAGCGGCGGTGAGCAGCAGCGGGTCGCGGTGGCGGTGGCGGTGGCCAACGATCCGGAGGTGCTCTTCGCCGACGAGCCGACCGGTGAACTGGACGAGGCGACCGGCGCGGAGGTCTTCGCCGCGCTGCGCACCATCAACGCGGAGCTGGGCGTGACCATCGTGGTCGTCACCCACGACCACGCCGTGGCCACGCAGGTCCGCCGGACCGTCGCGATCCGCGACGGCCGGACCGCCTCCGAGGTACGCCGGACCGCGCGGATCGGCGCGGACGGCAGCACCGAACTGGTCAGCGAGGAGTACGCGGTGCTGGACCGCAACGGCCGGATGCAGTTGCCGGCGGCGTTCGTCGACGCGCTCGCGCTGAAGGAGCGGGTCCGGCTCGACCTGGAACCGGACCATGTGCAGGTACGGCCCGGTGACCGGGCCTCGGACGAGCGGGGGGCCCGGGCATGAGCGGGCGGGACACGATGGTGACCGGCGCGGCCGGGTTCGGCGGCGTGCCGGCGACGCACCCGGACGAGGTGGTCCGGGTCAGCGGTGTGAGCCGGACGTTCGGGCGGGGCGAGCACGCCGTGCACGCGGTGCGGGACGTCTCGTTCACCGCCGACCGGGGGGAGCTGGTCGCCATCCGGGGCCGGTCCGGGGCGGGCAAGACCACCCTGCTGAACCTGATCGGCGGGCTGGACCGGGCGGACAGCGGGCAGGTGGTGGTGGCCGGGCACGAGGTGACCTCGGCCGGCGAGGCGGAGCTGCTGCGGCTGCGCCGGGGCACTGTCGGGTTCGTGTTCCAGACCTTCGGGCTGGTGCCGATCCTCTCCGCCGCCGAGAACGTGGGTGTGCCGTTGAGACTGGCCCAGGTGCCGGCCGCCGAGCGGGAGCAGCGGGTCGCGGTGCTGCTGGAGCTGGTCGGCCTGGGTGGGCACGCGGCGCAGCGCCCGTACGAACTCTCCGGTGGCCAGCAGCAGCGGGTTGCCGTGGCCCGCGCGCTCGCCAACGAGCCGGATCTGCTCATCGCCGACGAACCCACCGGTCAGCTCGACTCGGAGACCGGCCGTTCGATCATGGACCTGCTCCGCGCGGTGGTGCACGCCCGGGGCATGACGGCCCTGGTCGCCACGCACGACCCGGCCCTGATCGACCTCGCCGACCGGGCCCTCGTCCTGCGCGACGGACGCCTGGTCGACGGCTGACCGCGGTCAAGGGCTGGCCACTGTCGGCGGCGGTCGCGGTGGCGCCGCTAACCGCCGTGGTGGCTCGTGGCCAGCTGTCGGATCGGCGGGCGCGGCGGGCGCGGCGGGCGCGTAGGTGGCTGCTGTCGGGTGGTCGGGTCGGCGGGCGCGGCGGGGCGCGTAAATGGCTGGCTGTCGGCCGGTCGGGCGGCCGGCGCGACGGGGAGGGCATGGTGTTCGCGCTCACTGTGGAGCTGATGTCGTAGACGAATCGCGGCGGCGAATCGTTTACGACATCAGCTCCAAAGGGCCCGGGGGAGAGGTGCTGCCCCCTGCGGGCTGCCGAGGCTCCTCGGTTGGCTCATGGCAGCGAACCTAGCCCGTGTGCGGTCAGAGGGCGAGCTTCATGCCCTCGTGGCTGGAGACGAAGCCGAGGCCCAGGTAGAAGCGGTGCGCGTCGGTGCGGGACCTGTCGGTGGTGAGCTGCACCAGCGCACAGCCGCGCTGCCGGGCCTGGTCGATCGCCCAGGTCATCAGGTCCCGGCCCAGCCCCTGGCCGCGCCGGTCGGAGCGGACCCGCACCGACTCGATCAGCGACCGCTCGCTGCCGTGCCGACCGAGGCCCGGTATGTAGGTGATCTGGAGGCAGCCGACCAGCTCACCGGCCTGCTCGGCGACGATCAGCTGATTACGCGGGTCGGCGGTGATGTCCGCGAACGCCCGCTCGTACGCCTCGTCGACCTCGGTGAAGTCGCGGGCCTTGCCCAGGACGTCGTCGGCGAGCAGGGCGATGACGGCGGGCAGGTCGGCCCGGACCGCCTCCCGGTAGATCACGTCGGTCATGCCGGTGAGCCTGGCACACAGTGTCAGCGGGCCGGGCAGCGCTTCCCCTCCGCCGGCACGGTCAGGTCGAGCAGGTAGGCGTCGACCGCGTCGGTGATGCAGGGCGTCTGCGGGTACGCGGTGTGCCCCTCGCCCTCCCAGGTGAGCACCCGGCCGACGCCGAGCATCGAGGCCAGCCGTGGGGTCTGCTCGTAGGGCGTCGCCGGGTCGCCGGTGGTGCCGACCACCACGATCGGCGGCGCGCCGTTCGCCTTCCCGGTCGGATAGGGGTCACGCCCGCCCGGCCACTCGACGCAGCTCAACATGCCGACCGCGAGCGCCGGCCCGAACAGCGGATATTTTCCCCGCCACTGCGACTGCAACTGCCGGATCTGCTCCCGGGTCGGCTTCTCCGTCTCGTCCGCGCAGTTGATCGCCAGGTTGGCGTCGAACAGGTTCGAGTAGTGCCCGTCGTCCTCCCGGCCGGCGTACGCGTCGGCGAGCCGGAACACGTCCTTCGGGTCGCCCTCGGCCAGCCGGTCGATCGCCTGGGCCAGCTCCTGCCAGCCGGACTCGGTGTACAGCGAGGAGATGACCGCGTAGAACACCCAGCCGGCGGTGGCTTCCCGCCCGTCCGCGCCACGCACCGGCGAGACCCTGGCCTTGTCGATGGCCGACGTCACCGCGGCGCGCGCGTCCGGGGCGATCGGGCAGCGGCCGGCGTTCGCCGCGCACCAGCGGGTGAAGTTGGTGAAGGCCCGCTCGAAGCCCCGGGCCTGGCTCTCCGAGCCCTCCACCAGTCGCTGCTGCGGGTCGACCGCGCCGTCGAGCACCAGCGCCCGCACCCGCTGCGGGTAGAGCTGGGCGTAGGTGGCGCCGAGCAGGGTGCCGTAGGAGTAGCCCAGGTAGGTGAGCTTGTCGTCGCCCACCGCGGCGCGCACCGCGTCCATGTCCCGGGCGGCCTGCTCGGTGCCGTACAGCGGCAGCTGGTCGCCGTACCGGTCGCCGCAGCCGCGCCCGATCCGCTGGCTCAGACCGACGAAGTCGTCGAAGGCCGCCTGGCTCGTCGGGTCGGGGTCGAAGCCGAAGCTGGTGTCCAGGTCGGCGTCGGAGATGCACTTCACCGGACTGGACCGGGACACCCCGCGCGGGTCGAAGCCGACGATGTCGAAGCGCTCGGTGATCGACGCGGGTAGCCCGCCGAACTGGGTGCCGAAGGAGAGGTAGACGGCGGTGTCGACGCCGGAGCCGCCCGGGCCGCCCGGGTTGATCACCAGCGAGCCCACCCGGTCGCGCTGCTTGGTGGACCTCGCCCGCAACAGGGCGATCTCGAAGGTCTGACCCGCGCCGGGGCCGGCGGTGGACCCGTTGCCGGTGCCCCAGTCCCGGGGCACCGCGATCCGGCTGCACTCGTAGCGCATGTCCGGTGCGCCGCGCCCGACCAGCTCGTCGGGAATCTCCGGGCAGGGCCGCCAGGTCGGCGCGCTGCCGGTCGGCGCCACCTCGCCCCGCACGTCGGTGCGGGGCGCGAACGCCGGCAGCGTGCAACCGGCGGTGAGCAGCGCGGCCACGGCGAAGCCGGCCAGCGTACGACGGACGCGGCGGGCCCGTTCGGCGGTGCGGGTCACGTGGTCCTCCGAGATCGGGTCGACGGCCAGGCTACGCCGAGCCGGTGGCGGCCCGATCCACGGTGGCACCGGGGTCGCCGCGCAGCACCTGGTCCACGTCGAAGCGGATCGGGCGGTCGAGCTGGTCGTAGCGGCAGGAGCGGGGATCACGGTCCGGACGCCAACGGACGAACTGCGCGGTGTGCCGGAACCGCTCGCCCTCCATCGCGTCGTAACCCACCTCGACCACCAGCTCCGGGCGCACCGGCTCCCACTCCAGGTTCTTGGTGCCGGTCCATCGGCTCACCCCGCCCGGAATGCGTTGGCCACGCTCGTGGTCGCCGTGCACCCACGGGTGCTCGCCGCCGGTGTCCCGGTAGGGGGCCAGCTCGTCGAGCAACTCGGCACGGCGGGCCATGCTGAACGACGCGCTCACCCCCACGTGGTGCAGGACGCCGGCGTCGTCGTAGAGGCCGAGCAGCAGCGAGCCCACCACCGGGCCGGACTTGTGCCAGCGGAAGCCGGCGACCACCGCGTCGGCGGTACGGGCGTGCTTGACCTTGAACATCAGTCGCTTGCCCGGCTCGTACGGCAGGTCGGCCGGTTTGACGATCAGACCGTCCAGCCCGGCGCCCTCGAAGACGTCGAACCAGCGGCGCGCGGTGTCCGGATCGGTGGTGACCTGGGTGACGTGCACCGGCGGGCGCACCCCGGCCAGCGCCTCGACCAGCCGCTCCCGGCGGCGCGGATAGGGCTCGTGGAGCAGCGCCTCGTCGCCGATCGCCAGCAGGTCGAAGGCGACGAAGTCAGCCGGGGTGGTCTCGGCCAGCATCTTCACCCGGGACGCGGCCGGGTGCACGCGCTGGGCCAGCAGCTCGAAATCCAGTCGGGGCTGGCCGCCCGGCCCGTCGCGCCGGATCACGATCAGCTCCCCGTCGACCGCGCAGCGCGCCGGCAGCTGCCGGCGGGCCTGCTCGACCACCTCGGGGAAGTAGCGGGTCATCGACTTGCCGCCCCGGCTGGCCAGCTCGACCTCGTCGCCGTCGCGGAACACGATGCACCGGAACCCGTCCCACTTGGGCTCGTAGGTCACCCCCGGGGCGGTGGGCAGCTTGGAAACGCTCTTGGCCAGCATCGGCTCGACCGGCGGGTTGATCGGCAGGTCCACGCCGACCAGTCAATCAGACGGTACCGACAGCCGTGAGGCAGATCACCGTCGGTGCCCGGGCGGCGTGTCCGCCCGCGCGCCGCTCGTCCCGACCGGGCGAATCAGATAACCGCAGGTCAGAGCTACTTTCGCCAGGTGTCCGAGTGGGTCTGTGACTGCTGCGGGCGGTGGCGGGTGAGCGTCGAGCTGATCCGGGGCCGCTACCGCTACCGGCTGACCCGCCGCTACCCGGTGCGGTTCGGCGGGGGCCGCGACGTGCTCGGCGAGGTCGGTTCGGTGGCGGAGCTGGCGGAGCTGCTCCGGCGGCGTACCCCGCTCACCCTGGCCGACCTGCACGAGGCCGCCTGACCGCGGCGGTCCTCCCGTCCACTCAGGACGCGGATATGCTGCCTCCAGCGGAGTCGCCACGGGGAGGCACACGATGCGGTTCGGCGCTGACACGGAGATCGCCGCGGACGTCGAGCAGGTCTGGGCGGTGCTGGTCGACGTGCCGCGCTGGCCAGAGTGGACGGCCTCGGTGACCCAGGCCGAGCGGGGCGAGCCGGGGCCGCTCGCGGTCGGCGCGACCGCGCGGCTGACCCAGCCGAAGCTGCGGCCGGCGCTCTGGCGGGTCACCGAGCTGGCCGACCGGAGCGGGTTCGTCTGGGTCTCCGAGTCCCCGGGGGTGCGAACCACCGGGGAGCACCGACTGCTGCCGCTGCCCGACGGGCGCACCCGCGTCGAGCTGGCGATCGACCAGTCCGGCCCGCTGGCCGGCCTGATCGGCCGACTGTACGGCGGGCTGCTGCGCCGCTACGTGCGGCTGGAGGCCGACGGGCTCAGGCGTCGCTGCGAGCGGGGCTGACCGCCCGGTCGTACCCTGGCCGGTGTCCGGTCGAGGCCGAGGGGGAGTGGTGGCCGAGCTGACGTACCAGGAGGTGGGCTCGACCCGGCACGGGCCGCTGCCCGACGGGTACCACCACCTGCGCCACCGGTATCCGTTGCCGGACGGCTGCTTCGCCACCGCGGCCGAGGCGGTGCTGAGCTGGCGGCTGCACCGCGCCGCCGGTGTCCGGATGCGCACCGACGCGCCGCGCGCCACCGACGGTGTCCTGGTCACCGCCGGCCTGGGCGTCGGTCCGGCGCGCGTCTGGGGGCCGTGTCAGGTGGTGTGGAGCGCGGACTCGCCCACGCTGGCCGGGTTCGGCTACGGCACCCTGGCCGGGCATCCGGAGCGTGGCGAGGAGGCGTTCGAGGTGGTCCGGGACGAGGCCGGCGCGGTCTGGTTCGAGGTACGCGCGTTCAGCCTCCCGGACCGCTGGTTCACCCGCGCCGGCGGTCCGGCGGTCCGGGCCGTGCAGCACAGCTACGCGTGGTGGCTCGGCCGCACCCTGCGTCGCCTCTGCGCCTGCCGCTGAGCGCCGGGTCGACCGCTCAGAATCGGGCGAACGAGCGGATCGGGGCACGGGGGCCGTACTTCGGGGCCTGGATGCCGGCCGCCTCCAGCAGCAGACACACCCGGCCCCGGTGACCTGCGAAGGGTGCCAGCAGGGCCAACATCCGGGCGTCGTCGCCCCTCGGCTCGCCGGCGAGCGCCCAGGCCACCGTGTTCGGGATGTGGTAGTCGCCGACGCTCACCGCGTCCGGGTCGCCGTACGCGATCCGGACCACCTCGGCGGCCGTCCACGGCCCGATGCCGGGGATCGCGGTCAGCCGGCGGGTGGCCTCGACGGTGTCGGCGCTGCGCTCCAACCGCTCGGCGAGCGCGGCGGCGCGCCGTAACGTGTCGGCCCGACGCTGCTCCACGCCGAACGGGTGGAACACCCAGTACGGGGTGGCGGCCACCGCGGCCGGTTCGGGCGGCAGCAGCAGCGGCTGTAGCGGGCCGGGCGCCGGCTCCCGGAAGTGCCGTACGGTCGCCGCGTACGCGCGGTAGGCCTCCTTGCCGGTGACCTTCTGTTCGAAGATCGCCCGGAGCAGCCGGGGGAAGACCTGCCCGGTGGTGGGCATCCGCAGACCCCGGTGCTCCCGGGCCAGCCGGGCGACCACCGGGTGCGCCGCGGCCAGCTCGGGCGAAGCCGGTCAAGTCGTCGGCGCAG
>NZ_JAEVHL010000114.1 GCF_016803395.1 Micromonospora tarensis
CCCTTCGGTGTCGACCCGGCGGCGGGCCGGCCCTCGATCCAGCGGCAGCCCGGCGGCGGCCGGCCGCCAACGCGACCCCCGGCGGTCAGGGCTGTGCGCGGCCGTCGTGGGCGTTGCGGGCCAGCGGAACGACAAGCACGGCCTCGGTGCCGCCGTTGGCTCCGGCGCGCAACTCGATGGTGCCCCGCAACTCCCCGGTGACCAGGGCTCGGACGATCTGGAGGCCGAGCCGGCTGCCGCGTTCGGCGTCGAAGTCCGGTGGCAGGCCGCGTCCGTTGTCGGTCACCGAGACGTGCAGCATCTTGCGGAACCGGTGCGCCGAGACCACCACCTCGGGTCGTACCGACGGGTCGACCTCGGCGACGGCGACCGGCAGCATGCCCGAGGCGGCGGGCACCGGAGCCTCGTCCGCCTCCTCGGCCGGCGGGAACCCGTGCTCGACGGCGTTGAGCAGCAACTCGTTCAGGACCATCACCAGCGAGGTGGCGATCTCCGCGGGCAGCACGCCGAAGCTGCCCCGCCGCCGCATGCCGACGCTCACCTCGGTCACCGCGACCTCGGTCGCCGCGCTGGCCACCCGGTCGACGATGCCGTCGAACTCGACCGCCTCGTCGCTGGACATGGAGAGCGTCTCGTGCACCAGGGCGATCGAGGCGACCCGGCGGACCGACTCCTCCAGCGCGACCCGCGCCTCCGGCATGGCCACCCGCCGGGCCTGCAACCGCAGCAGCGCGGCAACGGTCTGGAGGTTGTTCTTCACCCGGTGGTGGATCTCCCGGATGGTGGCGTCCTTGGTGATCAACGCTCGATCCCGCCGACGGACCTCGGTGATGTCGCGGACCAGCACCAGCGCGCCGATCGGCACCCCGGCGGGCATCAGCGGCAGCGCCCGGGTGAGCATGGTGGCACCCCGGGCGTCGATCTCCCGCCGCGGCGGCGCCTCACCGCGCAACGCGGCCAGGATGCCGTTCGCCGCCTCGGTGCCGTCCAGCGGGTCACCGGCCAGCCGGCGATGCAGCGCGGCCAGGTCCTCGCCCACCAGGTGGGAGGCGTAACCCAGCCGGCGGTACGCGGACTGGGCGTTCGGGCTGGCGTAGGTGACCTTGCCACCGGCGTCCAGCCGGACCAGGCCGTCCCCGACCCGGGGCGCGGAGGTGGTCTCGCCCGGATGCCGGGGCGGCGGGAAGGTGCCGTCCGCGATCATCTGGGCCAGGTCGTCGGCCGTGGTCAGATAGTTCAGCTCAAGCTGGCTGGGGGTACGGGCGGTGGAGAGGTTGGTGTCCCGCCCCACCACGGCGATCACCTCGCCGGCCTCCCCCTCGGCGGTACGCAGCCGGACCGGGATCGCCTCGTGCCGGGCCGGCACGTCGCCGTACCAGACCGGGTCGCCCTCCCGCCAGATGCGGCCCTGGGAGTAGGCCACCTCGAGGTGGGCCACCTCCGACCCGCCGACGATCCGCCCCACCTGGTCGTCCTGGTACGCGGTGGGTGCGGTGGTCGGGCGGACCTGGGCGACGCAGAGGAACGTGCCGTCGGCGTCGACAGGCACCCAGAGCAGCAGGTCAGCGAAGGAGAGATCGGAGAGCAGCTGCCAGTCGCCGGCGATCCGGTGCAGGTGGTCGATGTCGGCCGGACGGAGGTGGGTGTGCTCCTCGGCGAGGTCGCGCAGCGTGGACACGGTGACCAGGGTGCCACGCCGTGCCTCACATCGTCGCGGTGACCTTCTTCAACCCGCGTGGCGCGTCCGGGTCCTCACCTCGGGTGAGCGCCAGGGCCAGCGCCAACCGCTGCAACGGGAGGATGTCCAGCAGGGGGGCGTACCGCTCGTCGACCTCGGGAACGGCCAGCCGGGTCGCGCCCGGCACGTCGGCGGAGCCGACCACCACGACGTCGGCCCGACGTTCGCCGAGGCGGGGCAGCACCTCACCCATCGAACGTCCACCCGGGCCGGAGCCGACCAGCGCGAGCACCGGGACCTCCGGGTCGGTCATCGCCAGCGGGCCGTGCAGCAGGTCGGCGCCGGAGAAGGCGAGCGCCGGCAGGTACGAGGTCTCCATCAGTTTCAGGGCGGCCTCGCGGGCGGTGGGGTAGGCGTACCCCCGGCCGGTGGTGACCAGCTGACGGGCGAACCGGTAGCGCGGGGCGAGCTGCGCCGGGGTGCCGTCGGTCAGCGTGCGGGCGGCCAACTCGGGAAGCGCGTCGAGCGCCTTGCGCTCGGTTGCCGGGAGCACGCCGTCGCCGGCCCGGATCCCCTCCACCAGCATCAGCAGGGCGAGCAGCTCGGCGGTGTACGTCTTGGTGGCGGCCACCGCCCGCTCGTGCCCGGCGGCGATGTCGACGCTCAGCTCAGCCACGTCGACCAGCGGCGAGTCGGGGGCGTTGGTCACCGCGAGGGTGAGCGCCCCGGACGCACGGGCCGCGCGCAGCACCTCGGCCAGGTCGGGCGAGCCACCGCTCTGGCTGACCCCGACGACAAGGGCGTCGGACAGGTCGGGGCGGGCTCCGAAGAGGGTGACCACGCTGGGCGAGGCGAGCCCGGCGGGCAGGCCGAGGCGGATCTCGGTCAGGTATGCCCCGTAGAGCGCCGCGTGGTCGGAGGTGCCCCGGGCGGTGAAGACGACGTGCCGTGGGCGGCGTTCGGCGATGACCGCCGCCACCCGGGCGATCTCGGCGGCGTTGTCGGCGGAGAGCAGGCGCGCGTAGCCAGCCGGCTGCTCGTCGATGTCGGCGGCCATCCCAGCCCCTGCGCGTGTCACGGACACTCCCCTCCTGCGCGATTGCCGCGCGATTCCTGCTCAGTCTTGCATTTTTGTACGCCATTCAGCAATCGAACGCGCAGGAGTGCGCAGAAGGTCACCTCATGATCTCAATATCAACTACGCTGGGCCCGCTGCACCCGGTCTAGCCCGTGACGAGAGGACGACGTGCCCGACGGAACAGACGACTCCGCGCTCTCCGCGACGGAGGAGCTGGCGCTGGCCCGGCTGGCACTCGACGAGGGCGATCTCCACCATGCCGCCGGCCACCTCGCCGGTGCCCTGGCGCGGGCCCCCACCCTCCCGGAGGTGCACGAGACGCTGGCCCGGCTGGCCGCGACGAACGGTGGCGGCCTCGACCTCTTCCCGATCAACCACCACACCTTCGTCGGCGCGGTCGTCGCCCGCGCCCATCTCCTCGCCACCGCCGGCCGCCCCGCCGAGGGGCTGGAGCTTCTCGCCGTGGCGACCGTGTACGCGCCCGGCACCCAGTGGGCCGGCGTGCCCTGGGTCACCGCTCCCGAGCTGGCCGAACGGCTCGATCCGGAGCACATCGCCCGCGTCCTCATGCAGGTCTGCGCCGCACTGCCCGACCCGGTGCCACGGGCCGGCCGGGCCGCCCTCACCCCGTACCTCACGCTCGCCCGCAACGCGGCCACCGTCCACCCCGAACACGGCCTCCTGCTGGGTGCGGCGTCCGCGCTGGCCCGGCGTCTCGGCGAGGTCGAGCTGGCGGTCCGCTGGGCCACCCGAGGGGTACGCGCGCAGCCCTCGAAGATGGGCCAGGTGTGGCTCGGTTACGCGTACCGCAGCTCGGGCCGGACCCGCGACGGCCTCGCGGCCCTCGGTCGGGCTGTCGAGCTGGACCCCGACGACCTGGCGATCTACGCGGACATCGCCGGCACCCTGGCCGAGATCGGCCGACTCGACGAGGCGCTGGAGTGGGCCGAGCGGGCGTTGGCGCGCGATCCGTCGTTCGACTGCGCGGTGCACACCGCCCACCGGGTGCGGCACCTGCGCGACGGCGACCTCGCCCACCTGGTCGCGCTCGCCGACTTCGTCCGGGACCACCCGGACGACAGCCACGAACACGGCGACCTGGCCCAGTGCTGCCGGGGTCGGCCCTGGCTGGGTCAACTGACCCCGGCCGGCGGCGCACTCGTCGACGCGATGCGTCAGTCGGTGGCCGACGACGACAACGGTCTCGGCAGCACCGTGCGGCTGCCCGCCGCCGCCCCACCGAGCGCGGTCGCGACGGCACTGGCCAGCACTCCCGGGCTGCGGATCGAGGTCGACGGGGCGCCGGAGCCGGACCCGCGCGAGCCGCGCCGGCCGTCCGCTCAGCGGTTGTGGCACTACGCCGGCGCGGTCCCGACGCCCGCACTGCCGGCACCCTCGGCCACCGCTGTCGAACGGGTCGGGCAGATCGCCCACCCGGCCTGGGCCCACCCACCGGCGGCGTACGACGCGGCGGTGGGCCTGGCCGGCCTCGACGTGGCCGACCTGCTCGGCCTGCTGGTGCACCCGCCGGCGGCGCCGGCCAACGCGGTGGGTCGGCTGTTGGCCGCCCACGACCCGTCGGTCTGGGTTCGTGGGGTGCAGGTCTGGGCGTGCCTGGGGCTGCTGCACCACCGCACCGACGAGCCGTGGGAGGGTTCGACCCGGCGTCGGGTGCTACTCGACCTGGTCTGGGGCGTGGAGGACTGGGTCACCGAGGCGGCGCTGTTCGCCCTGGTCACCGCCGCCTGGGTGGACCCTTCGGTGCGGCCGGACGTGGCGCGGGCGGTGGCCGAACGCCTCGCCGACGTGGCCGCCGTGGCGCGGACCCGACCGGTGCCGATCGCCGCCTCGCTGGCCCACCTGGCGCTCGCCACCCCGCAGCTGGACCCCACCAGCGCCGCCCTGGCCACCGCCCTGATCGACACCTACTCTCCCCGGGTTCCCCGCCCCCGCAACCCCCTCCGCCGCCTCTGGCAGCACCTGCGCAGAAGCGCGCCGCGCCGACCGTGACGGTCGGCGCGGCGCGGGAGAGGGTCGGATCAGGCGACCGGAGCCTTGCCGAGGGCGATTTCGGCCTCTTCCTCCGGGGTGGCCTGCCGCGGCGCGTCGTTCGCGGTGCGCAACGGGATCTCCTTGATGAACCAGGCCAGCACGGGGATCACGATGGTGAACAGCACCGCCCAGAGGAAGACGTGCGAGATCGCGTCGGCGAGACCACCGAGCACCGCCTCGCGCGCCTGGGCGGGCAGCTCCTTGAGCTTGGCCAGATCCATCCCGGCACCTGACTCGCCACCGCCGAAGGCCGCGCCGCCGGCGGAGTCGGCCAACCGGTTGGCGAAGATCGCGCCGAACAGCGAGATGCCGAACGAGCCGCCGATCGACCGGAAGAAGGTCGCCGCGCCACTGGCCGCACCGAGGTCCTTCTGCTCCACGCTGTTCTGCGCGATCAACATAGACGTCTGCATGAGGAAGCCCATGCCGACGCCGAGCACGACCATGTAGAGCGAGGACATCAGCTTGCTGGTGTCGGTGTCCAGCATGGACAGCAGTGCCATGCCCGCCGTCATCACCACGCCGCCGATGATCGGGTAGGCCCGGTACTTTCCGTTCCTGGTGATCGCCCGACCGATGGCCAGCGAGACGACGAGCATGCCGAACATCAGCGGCAGCAGCAGCAGGCCGCTGTTCGTCGCCGACGCCCCCTGCACGGTCTGCTGGTAGAGCGGCAGGAAGTTCATCGCGCCGAACATCGCGAAGCCGAGCATGAAGCCGATCACCGAGATCAGCGCGAAGTTGCGGTTGGCGAACAGCGCCAACGGCAGGATCGGCTCCGAAACGCGGCGTTCCACCAGGGCGAACGCCGCCAGCGCGAGCAGTGCCAACACCACCAGGCCGAGGATCTGCGGCGACGTCCAGTCGTACTCGTTGCCGCCCCAGGTGGTGATGAGCACGATCGCGGTGATGCCGACCGAGAGCAGCCCGGCGCCGAACCAGTCGATCCGGTGCTCGGTGCGGTACTTCGGCAGGTGCATGGTGGTGATCAGCACCAGCAGCGCGACCCCGCCGAGCGGCAGGTTGACGTAGAACGCCCAGCGCCAGGAGAGGTGGTCGGTGATGAAGCCGCCGACCAGCGGGCCAGCGACCATGGCGATGGCCATGATGCCGGCGATCATGCCCTGGTAGCGCCCGCGCTCGCGGGGCGGCACCAGGTCACCGATGATCGCCATCACGCCGACCATGAGGCCACCGGCGCCGAGGCCCTGCACGGCACGGAAGGCGATGAGCTGGACCATGCCGTCCTGCGGGCCGCCGAACATGCCCGAGCCGGCCATGCCGCAGAGGGCGGAGCCGACGAGGAAGATGATGACCGAGGTCAGGAAGACCGACTTGCGGCCGTAGAGGTCACCGAGCTTGCCCCAGATCGGGGTGGAGACGGTGGTGCCCAGGACGTACGCGGTGACCACCCAGGTGAAGTGGTTGAGGCCGCCGAACTCGCCGACGATCCGCGGTAGCGCGGTGCTGACGATCATGTTGTCGAGCATCGCGAGCATCATCGCGATCATCAGCCCGAACAGCACGACCCTGATGTTGTTGGGTCGCGTGCCGGCCTGGGTTGCCTGAGTCATGGGTAAGCTCCCCCCAAGGATTGCCATACTTACTTGCCGCCCGGCTAGTCACCTTACTAGCCGCACGGTAAGTTGGATAGCGAACGACGGTCAAGCCATTTGGGGGGCGTGCGTGAGGGAGAGCACAGGCGGGACGCGGGAACGGATCAAGGCCGTCGCGCTCGAGCTCTTCACCGAGCAGGGGTACGAGAAGACCTCGCTTCGGGAGATCGCCGAGCGGCTCAATGTCACGAAGGCCGCGCTCTACTACCACTTCAAGAGCAAGGACGACATCGTCGCCAGCTTCGTGGAGGACCGGCTGGAGCGGATGGACGCGCTGATCGCCTGGGCCGAGACGCAGCCCGCCACCACGGCCACCCGGCGCGAGCTGATCTCCCGGTACGCCGACACCATGTTCGGCGCCGAGCAGCCGTCGGTGATGCGCTTCTTCGAGCAGAACCAGACCGCGCTCAAGAGCCTCGCCGCCGGCCAGAAGATGCGCGGCCGGATGATGGAGCTGGCCAACGCGCTCTGCCGGGGCGACGACTCCCCCGCAGCCCAACTGCGCGCCGCGCTGTCGCTGTTCGCGGTGCACAGCAGCTGGTTCGCGGTCCGCACACCGCACATCAGCGACGACGAGCGCCGCAAGATCGCCCTGGAGGTGGCCGACGAGTTGCTGGCCGCCATCGCCACCGAACCCGACGCCTGACCCCGGCGGGCCGGGTCGACCGGGGGGCGGCACTCAGCCGCGGGTCAGCTCCAGCCGCAGGCCGAGCAGGTCCACCCCCGCCGCCGGCGACCAGTCCTTCTCCGGGGAGCGGACGAACCCGCGACGCGAGTAGAGCCGGTGCGCCGAATCGGCCATCCCGGCCCGGACGCAGATCACCACCGCCGAACAACCCAACTCGGTGGCCCGGTCGACACACGCCTCGACCAACGCCACACCGACACCCCGCCGCTGGGCGCCCGGGTCGACCGCGAGCATCCGGAACTCCGCCTCACCCGGCCCGGACAACTCGGCGTACGGGGTGCCGGGCAGCACGAAGGTCACCGAGCCGAGCACCGCTCCGGTCAGCTCGTCGACCGCTACCAGCACCTCGCCACTGGCGGCCCGGGTCGACACGTCGGCCAGCACCTCGCCGTACCCGTGTTCGCCCTTGAGCTGACCATCCGCCTCGTACGCCGCAACGGTGAGCCGGGCCACCGCCGGGAAGTCGGCCGGCTCGGCAGGACGGACCCGCAGTCCGGTCAAGCGATCACCGCGATCAGGTCGCCGTCCTGCACGACGTCACCCTCGTGCACCGCCAACTGCTGGAGCACACCGTCGGACTCGGCGACGACCGGGATCTCCATCTTCATCGACTCGAGGATCACCAGGGTGTCACCCTCGGCCACGGTGTCACCTGCCGTGGCGACGACCTTCCAGACGTTCGCCACCATCTCGGCGCGGATCTCCTCGGCCATGTCCGGGCCCTCCCTCTTCGCGATGTGCCTGCCGATGTATCCAATCATGCGTCGGGGGACGGCGGGCGCGCAGCGGCACGGCCGGGAAGGCCAGCCCGCCCTGCGGGAGGCGGCGGGTGTCGACGGCACTACCATCAGCGGGTCGGACCGACGCCGGACGGCCGTTGGGTGCACCCGCGCCGAGGTCGTGCGCAGGACGGATCCGACCATCACGAGGAGGTCAGCATGGCGAAGAAGGCTCGGAAGAAGAAGGCTCGTAAGAAGAGCGCCGCGAACCACGGCAAGCGTCCCAACTCCTGAACGCGTCGACGGGCCGGCGGCCCGTCACCGCTCAGCTCGACCCGGCCGACGCCGGGCACACCGGTGGCCCGGGTCGATATCGACCCGGGCCACCGGTTCTGGTTCGTCAGACGCGCCGACGCTCAGTCGGCCAACTCGCGGGACTCGCTGGTCTCGAAGACCACCAACTCGGTGAGCTTGACCCGCAGCCGCTCGCGCAGTTGGTCCGGTGCGGTCTCGTTGCCGCAGCAACGCGCCACCAGCGCCCGCACCTCCTGCTCGAGCCCGTACTCGCGCAGGCAGGGCCCGCACTCGTCCAGGTGGTCCCGGATCAACGAGCGACGCTCGTCGGCGCACTCCAGATCCAGGTAGAGATACACCTCCGCGAGCACCTCGCGGCAGTCCGTCTCGTGCGGCTCCCCACAGCTCACGTCACACCTCCCGACCGGCAGCGGCGGCAGTCGAGCCGTTCGAGGAGCGGGCGGCACTGAAGCCCCGCTCACCGGCGTACTGCTCGAGCAGCTTGCGCAGATTACGACGGCCCCGGTGCAGGCGCGACATCACGGTGCCGATCGGCGTGCCCATGATGTCCGCGACCTCCTTGTAGGAGAAGCCCTCGACATCGGTGAGGTAGACGGCCAGCCGGAACTCCTCCGGCAACTGCTGGAGAGCCTCCTTGACGTCACTGTCCGGCAGCCGGTCCAGTGCCTCCGTCTCGGCGGAGCGCAACCCACTGGAGGTGTGCGACTCGGCCTCGGCGAGCTGCCAGTCGGTGATCTCCTCGGTCGGCGCCTGGATCGGCTGGCGCTGCCGCTTGCGGTAGGAGTTGATGTAGGTGTTGGTCAGGATCCGGTAGAGCCAGGCCTTCAGATTCGTGCCCTGCTCGAACTGGTGGAAGGCCGCGTACGCCTTCAGGTAGGTCTCCTGGACCAGATCCTCGGCATCCGCCGGGTTGCGCGTCATCCGCAGCCCAGCAGCGTAGAGCTGATCGACGAATGGCATCGCGTCCCGTTCGAACCGGGCCCTGCGCTCGTCCGTCTTCTCGGTGGTCAACCGCACATCCCCTCGCGTCGGATGCTTTCCCGCCGAGGATACGCGCACAGACCTGGCCGCAGATTCACTTTCGGCCGGTGTGCCCGTGCTCACCGCGCCCACCCCGCCCGGACCCGCCGGCACGGGCCACTCCGGACCATCCAGCAGCCGCTTCAGCTGCCGGGCGTCCCGTTCGTCCCGTTGCAGGCTTCGTGTCTCGGTTGGCACCGGTCACCCCCTCGCAGAAAAGTCGTCCGGGGGTAGTAACGCGAGATGACCACTGGGGCATTCCGGCCCGACCCTCCCCGTTCCTGGTCCCGGCCCCGACGGCGGCCGGCGCTGGGACCAGGAAGGGCCTGGGAGGACTGGTGCCAGCGGTCCGGATCGGGCCGACGGCACCATCGGATGCAACGACCCGTGCCCGGCACCGGAAACGGTCGCTCGGGCGAGCCGGCCCGGGCGGTCAGTCGGCCGCCCAGCCCTGGGCCGACAGCCAGTCCCGGACGGCCGCCGCGGTGCCGGCCGGATCTCTGCGCAGGTCGTGCGTCTCACCCGGACGGGTCACCACCCGCACGGCCGGCCCCGGCTCGGGCGTCCCGAACGGGTCTCGATCGCCGTTGACCACAAGCGTCGGCAGGCCGGTGCCCAGTTCGGCGGCCCGGGAGCGTTCCGGCCGCCCGGGTGGGTGCAGCGGAAAGGCCAACGCGACCACCCCGACCGCGCCCACCGCGCGAGCCGTCCGGCAGGCCACCCGGGCACCACTGGACCGACCACCGACCACCATCGTCGGCACGTCGGCGTGCCGGCCGCGCAGCACGGCGAGCACCGCCGTCCAGGCCTCGTCGAGGTGACCGGCCGGTGCCGGCGCACGCCGACCGGCGACCCGATAGGGCTGGGTCACCCGGACCACCGCCAGGCCGGCCGCGATCGCGGCGTCCCGGACCGCCAGCAGGTCGGGGGCGTCGACGCTGCCGCCCGCACCGTGCCCGAGCACGAGCAGCGCGGTGGCCGCACGGGCCGGCAGGTCGGTGTCGATCCGCGCCACGCCGCGCGGGGTGTCGATCTCGTCGTTGGGTGGCACCGACCCATTCTGCGCCGCCGGGCCGCGCGGGTGCGAACCCGCCGCCGGTCAGCTCAGCGGGACCAGGGCGAGCAGGCGATCCCGTACCGGCGGGCCGGCGTCGTCGATGGCGTCCAGGTCCGGCTCGACCTCGCCACGCCAGGCGACCAGCATCGCCCGCCGTTCGCGCGGCGTGGTTGCGCCCCACACGCCGTGGCAGTCACCGACGTCGAGAGCCCAGGCCAGACAGGACCCCTGCACGTCACAGCTGCGGCACAGCGCGACGGCGGCGTCCGCCGGCTCGTTCGGTGCTGGAAAGAATGTCTCCGGATCGACGCTCTGACAGGTGCCTCTGGTGCGCCATGCGTCGTCCTGTCGCCGTTCCCGCACGGCCCGCAGCAGTCGCGGATCGCGCCGCGCCGCTGCCACCTCGTGCGGGCGCGGCATCCGTGCCCGTGTCATCCACCCACCTCCCCCGTGGGACCGGCAAGATCGATGGATGTCGTCCGCCCCGTGCGAATCGACAGCCACTACCGGCGCTGTGTTGTATCGCACTTCACAACACCGGGACAAGGGTCTGCCGGGAACATGACTGAACACTCAGGCGACGAATCGCGCGGAACCCTCGCAAATCGGCGCCTGACTATGCGGTCAGCTTCAGAACAGGGTCAAATCCTGCGGTGCCACCGCTGGCGGCTCCGCCACCCGGGCGGTCAGCTGTGGCCCGTCGTTGCGGACGTCCCCCACCGCCGCGCCCACCGGGCGGATCTCCAAACCCGCCAGCTGCTCCGCCGACGCCGGGACCAGCAGCCGCTCCGGCTCGTCGGTCGGCGCCAGCCACGACGACCAACGCTCCGGTGGCAGCAGCACCGGCATCCGGTCGTGCACCTCACCCAGGTCGCCGAGCGCCGCGGTGGTCAGCACGCTGAAGGTGAGCCGACTGTCGGCGCCGGACTTCCAGGCCGACCAGATGCCGGCCAGGGCGAGCACCGAGCCGTCGCGCGGAGTCATGAAGTACGCCTGCCGGCCGCCGTCCGGCCGGCGAACCCACTCGTACCAGCCGTCGGCCGGGACCAGGCAGCGGCGACGCGCGAACGACCCGGCGTACGCCCGGCTGGTGGCCACCGTCTCCGCTCGCGCGTTGATCATCCGAGCCGCGCCGACGGCGGACCGGGACCAGTGCGGCAGCAGCCCCCAGCGACCCACCGCGAGGCTGCGCTGCCCCTCCGCGCTGACCCGGACCAGCGGCACCGGGTCGGTCGGCGCGACGTTGTGATCCGGTCGGACCGCACCGTCGGTGTCGTCGGACGACTCGAACAGCGCGCTCAGCTCGCCGGAGCTTCGGGTCGTCGCGTACCTGCCGCACATGGGGCACACGCTAACGCGTCGGAGGCGCTGTCGGCTGTCCCGCCAACCGGGAGTACGAGCACCGGGCAGCGCCGCCGGTCAGCCGACGCGGCAGAATGTAACCGTGGGGAATCTGACCGCGACCCGGCCGCCGCAGCCGTGGACCGCACCGACCGCATCCGATCCGGTGGCGGCGACGCTGCGCCTGCCCGGTTCCAAGTCGATGACCGCGCGCGCCCTGGTGCTCAGCGCGCTGGCCGCCGGCCCGTCGACGCTGGCCAGGCCACTGCGCGCCCGCGACACCGAGTTGATGGCCGCGGGCCTGCGCGGGATGGGCGCGCACGTGTCGATCAGCGACGACGAGCGCTGGCTGGTCCGGCCGCACCCGCTGGTCGGTCCCGCGCACGTCGACGTCGGGCTGGCCGGCACGGTGATGCGGTTCGTGCCGCCGGTGGCGGGCCTGGCCGACGGGCAGGTCACCTTCGACGGCGACCCGTACGTCCGCACCCGACCGCTCGGCCCGCTCGTCGACGCACTGCGCTCGCTGGGCGTGCGGATCGACGTCACCGGCACGGGCAGCCTCCCGCTGACCGTGCTCGGCACCGGCCGGGTCAGCGGGGGCGAGGTGGTGATCGACGCGTCCGCCTCCAGCCAGCTCGTCTCCGGGCTGCTGTTGGCCGCCCCGCGCTTCGACCGGGGCGTCGTGGTGCGTCACGTCGGCCCACCGGTGCCCTCCGCGCCGCACCTTCGGATGACAGTGCAGATGCTGCGGGCCGCCGGCGCGGCGGTCGACGACAGCACCCCCGACGTCTGGGCCGTCGAGCCCGGCCCGCTCACCGGGCGCGGCTGGGAGATCGAGCCAGACCTCTCCGGCGCCGTGCCGTTCTTCGCCGCCGCCCTGGTCACCGGCGGCGAGGTGACCTTGCAGGGTTGGCCGCACAGCAGCGCCCAGCCGGTCGAGCAACTCCGCTCGCTGCTACAGCGGATGGGCGGCGAGGTCACCCTCTCCACCAACGGGCTGACCGTGCGGGGCACCGGCGTGGTGCACGGTCTGACCGCCGACCTGTCCGACGTCGGCGAGCTGACCCTCGTGCTGACCGCGCTGGCCATGCTGGCCGACTCGCCGTCGGTCTTCACCGGCGTCGGGCACATCCGTGGCCACGAGACCGACCGGCTCGCCGCGCTCGCGCGGGAGTTCGGCGGGCTCGGGGCGGACATCACCGAGACACCGGACGGGTTGGAGATCCGGCCCCGGCCGCTGCGCGGCGGGGTCTTCCGCACCTACCACGACCACCGGATGGCGCACGCCGCCGCGGTGGCCGGGCTCGCCGTTCCGGGCATCGAGGTGGACGACGTGGGGTGTACCTCCAAGACCATGCCCGAGTTCCCGGCACTATGGTCAGCGATGGTGACCGGCAAGAGCTGACGCGAGAAGAGGACAGGTCCTGGCGACCAGACGACGGGAGTACGACGAGGACGACGTACGGGTCCGGCCCGGAAAGTCGTCGCGTCCGCGTACGCGCACCCGCCCGCAGCACGCCGACGCCGTCGACGGGTTCGTCATCGCCGTCGACCGTGGGCGCTACACCTGTGTGCTGTCCGGGGCCGAGCGCGGCGTGGTCGGTGCCGAGCTGCCCACTGTCACCGCGATGCGGGCCCGCGAGCTGGGCCGCAAGTCGGTGGTGGTCGGTGACCGGGTCAGCCTGGTCGGCGACACGTCCGGCGCGGAGGGCGCTCTGGCCCGGATCGTCCGGATCGCCGAGCGTCGCTCGGTGCTGCGTCGTACCGCCGACGACGACGAGACCACCGCCGAGGGTCGGCTGGAGCGGGTGGTGGTGGCGAACGCCGACCAGCTGGTGATCGTCAGCGCGTTGGCCGATCCGCCGCCGCGCACCGGGTTCATCGACCGTTGCCTGGTGGCCGCGTACGACGCGGACGTCGAGCCGCTGCTCTGCCTCACCAAGGCCGACCTGGCCGGGCCGGAGGAGGTGCTGGGCTACTACACCGAGCTGGAGCTGCCGTACGTGCTCAACCGCCCCGACTCCGACCTCGACGCGCTCCGCGCGCTGCTCAGCGGCAAGGTGTCGGTACTGGTCGGGCACTCCGGGGTGGGTAAGTCGACGTTGGTCAACCGCCTTGTTCCGGACGCGCTGCGGGCGGTCGGCGTGGTGAGCGCGATCGGCCGGGGTCGGCACACCTCGACCAGTGCGGTGGCACTGCGACTGCCACCGGTGCCCGGGGTCGACACCGACCCGGGATGGATCATCGACACCCCCGGGATCCGCAGCTTCGGGCTGGCGCACGTGTCGGCCGACAGTCTGCTGCACGGCTTTCCGGACCTGGTCGAGGGCACCGTCGACTGCCCGCCGAACTGCCCGCACACCGCCGACGAGGCCGACTGTGGGCTGGACGCCTGGGTGGCCGCCGGCAAGGCCGACCCGCGCCGGCTGGCCTCGTACCGTCGGTTGCTCGCCTCCCGGGCCGGCGAGGGTGACGCGCGCGGCGAGGGCGACCAGCGCGGGCCCGGCGAGGGTGACCGGCGCGGGCCCGACGAGTGAGCGGACCGGCGTCGGCTAGGTTGCCGGCATGACCCGGTACGCCGACGACCTCGCCCTCGCCCACCTGCTCGCCGACCGGGCCGACGCCATCGCCACGGCCCGGTTCCGCGCGCTCGACCTGCGCGTCGAGGCCAAGCCCGACCTGACCCCGGTGTCCGATGCGGACACCGCCGTGGAGCGGGAGATCCGCGCCCTGCTGGCCGAGCGCCGGCCGACGGACGGGCTGCTCGGTGAGGAGTACGGCGCGCAGCCGTCGGCCGACCCGGACGGCCGGCGGTGGATCATCGACCCGATCGACGGCACCAAGAACTTCGTCCGCGGGGTGCCGGTCTGGGCCACCCTGATCGCGCTCTACGACGGCGACCGACCGGCGGTCGGCGTGGTGTCCGCCCCGGCGCTGGGCCGGCGTTGGTGGGCGAGCGCGGGCGCGGGCGCGTACGCAGGGTCGGGCTCGACCGACGGCGAGCGGATCGGCGTGTCAGCGGTTGGCCGGGTGGCGGACGCCAGCGTCTGCTACTCCTCGCTGACCGGGTGGGAGCGCGCCGGGCGGCTCGACGCGATGCTCGACCTGATGCGCGACGGTTGGCGCAGCCGGGCGTACGGCGACTTCTACGGCTACATGCTGTTGGCCGAGGGGGCACTGGACGTGATGGTCGAGCCGGAGCTGTCACTGTGGGACGTGGCGGCCCTGGTACCGATCATCACCGAGGCGGGTGGCACGGTCACGGATCTGCACGGTCAACCGGCGCCAACCGGCGAGCCGGGCACCGACAGCAGCGTGGTGGCCACCAACGGTGCGCTGCACCGCGACATCCTCACCCGGCTCAATCAACCAGCCGAGCGCTGACCCCCGGCAACCTCTATCCTCGCCAGGTGGTGTCCTCCGGTTGGTGCTTCCTCGCGGCGATGATCGTCGCGTACGGCTTCGCCAACCTGCTCCAGTCGGTGGCCGCCGCCCGCACCACTGTGCACCACACCTTCGATCCGGGTCTGCTGCTGCGCCTCGCCGGGCACCGGACGTACCTGGTCGGCCTCGGCTGCCAGATCGGCGGCTTCGTGCTCGCGTTCCTGGCCCGGCGGGACCTGCCGCTCTTCCTCGTGCAGGCCAGCGTGGCCGCCGGGCTCGGGGTGACCGCCATCCTCGGCGTGCTGGTGCTGAAGTGGCGACTTCCGGCGGCGGAGGTGGCGCTGCTGGGCCTGCTCTTCGCCGGGATCACCGCGCTGGTGCTGTCCGCCCGGCCAGCGCCGTCGAAGCAGCTCGGCACCGCGGGCTCGATCGCCCTGCTGGTGGCGCTCGGCGTGATCGCGGTGCTCGGCTTCTTCGCCGTCCGGCTGCACGGGGCACCCGGTTCGGTGGCCCTCGGCTCACTGGCCGGGCTGGCGTTCAGCTCGGCCGCGGTCGCCGCCCGGCCACTGGCGTCCGCACCGTCCGCCGAGGCGTTCCTCGCCGACCCGCTGTTCTACCTGCTGATCGCTCATTCGATCGTCGGGCAGCTGCTGCTCGGCCTGGCCATGCAACGCGGCTCGACGACCGCCGCGGTCGCCGCGATGGACGCCGCCGGTGCGGTGCCCGCCGCGATCGTCGGTCTGCTGCTGCTCAACGACAAGATCTGGCCGGGGCGGGAGTGGCTGGCCGCGGTCGGCTTCCTGGTCACCCTGGCCGCGGTGATCGGGCTGACCCGGTACGCCGAACCGCAGCAGCACCGCTCGGTGGCACGCCACCGGGACCGGGCCAGGTCGGTGCCGGCCGGCCCGGCTGACCGGCCGGCGCCGCCTCAGGCCTCGACCGGCTTGCGGCGGCTCACCACCCGCTCGTAGAGGCGCTCCAACGCACCGGCGGTGCGCTCCCAGGTGTAACTGCTGCGCACCCGGTCCACCGCGGCGTGCCCGTACGCGAACCGACCGGCGTTGTCGGCGAGCACCCGGCGCAGCGAGACGCCGAGTGCGCGCACGTCACCGGGGGGCACCAGGCGACCGGTCACCTCGTCGACGACGGCGTCCGCCAGGCCGCCCATCGCGTAGCCGATCACCGGCACCCCACAGGCCATCGCCTCCAGCGAGACCCGCCCGGCCGAGGAGTAGTGCGGGGTGCAGGCGACCACGTCCGCCGACCGGTACCAGGTGGCCATCTGATCGTGCGGCACCGCCCCGACGAGCCGCACCTGATCGGCGACGCCGACCTGCTCGGCGAGTTCGCGTAGCCGGCGCGCCTCGGCGTGGTTGGCCAGTTGGCCGGTCGGCGGACCACCGGCGATCACCAGCTCGGCGTCTCCGACCAGCCGCATCGCCCGGATCAGGTCCTCCTGGCCGTGCCCGGCCGCGAGTGAGCCCACCGAGAGGATGCGGGCCCGCTGTTCGCGCGGTGCCGCCTCGCCATCCGGATGGAACTGTTCGATGTCGACGCCGGCCGGCACCAGCGCGACCGAGCTGCGTTGCAGACCCATCCGGGTCAGCTCGTCGACCTCGTCGTTCGACTGGGCGACGGCGATGTCCACCGCCCGGGTCAACGCCCGCTCCAGGGTGATCCGCTCCCCCGGGCCGTCGTAGTGGCCGCCGAGGTGACGCAGTTGCTCGATGCCGAGCGAGTGGAACGTCTGCACCACCGGGATGTCGGTCTCCCGTACCGCGTGCGCGGCAGCCAGGCCACCGACCCAGTAGTGCCCGTGCACCACCTCGGGCCGCCAGGCACCCGACCACTCGTCAGCCAACCAGCGGCCGACCTCGGTCACGTACGGAATCAGCCCCGCGGTGGGCAGTGGAGTGGGCGGGCCGGCGGGCACCCGGTACACCTCGTAGCCGTCGATGGTCGTGGTCGGTGGCAGCCCCGGGTCGTCCCGGCGCTCGTAGAGCCGTACGTCGTGGCCTCGGTCGGCCAACTCGGCGGCGACCCGGGCGATGTGCTGTCGGGTGCCGACCGGTGGGCCGTCGGCGTGGCGGTACGAACTGGCGTGCGCGCAGACGAGGCCGACGCGCATGGGTCACCTCCCTGCGATCTTTCCTCGGCGGTGGTCCTCCCGGTCAGAGCGTCCCATTAACCCCGTGGGCGGGAGCCGAAACCTGGCAGATCAGGAAGAGTCACCGCGAGTGCCGCCGACCCTTGCGCCACAGCAATCACGCCGGCCACACGACCCGGGCATTCCGCGATGATCGACAAGCGTCAGGTGGTATGACCAGGCCCGACCGGGGGTACCGCTCAGGAATGCCGCTGACCCGCAGCCTCGACGATTCGACCGTGGTGATCACCGGCGCGTCCAGCGGGATCGGCATCGCGACCGCGTACGCGTTGGCCCGCCGGGGTGCCGCCGTCGTGCTGGCGGCGCGCACCGAACCGGCCCTGGAACAGGTCGCACAACGCTGCCAGAAGTTGGGCGGCCGGGCGCTTGTCGTGCCGACCGACGTGACCGACCTGGAGTCGGTGCGCCAGCTGGCCGAGCAGGCGGCGGCCGAGTTCGGCCGGATCGACGCCTGGGTGAACAACGCCGCGGTGAGCGCGGTGGGCCTGTTCGACGAGATCCCGGTCGCCGAGTTCCGCCGGGTGCTGGAGGTCAACCTGCTCGGGACGGTCTACGGCATCAAGGCCGCCCTGCCCTATCTCGACGCGGCCGGTGGCGGTGTGCTGGTCAACAACGCCTCGGTGCTCGCCGAGGTGGCGATGCCTTACCAGTCCGCGTACAACGCCGCCAAGCACGGCATCCGTGGGCTCGCCGACACGGTCCGACAGGAGCTGCGGGTCACCGGCCGCGGCCAGATCTCGGTCTGCACCGTCCTGCCGGCCAGCATCGACACCCCGTTCTTCCGGCACACGGCGAACCACAGCGGCCGGGAGCTGGTGCCACCGCCGCCGATCTACCCGCCGGACATCGTCGCCGAGACCATCGTGCGGCTGCTGCGCCGCCCCCGCCGGGAGGCGTACGCCGGCGGCGCGGCCCGGCTGCTCGGCCTGCAGTGGCGACTGGCGCCCGCGCTGGTGGAACGCATCCTCGGCTGGTACGCCCACCGCACCCAGTTCGGTCCGGGCGCCCGGGTGGACAGCAGCGGCAACGTGTTCCACGCCGACGCCCAGGCCCGCCCCGACGGCCGCTGGCACGGTCGGCGGCGACAGCTGGTGCGGATGACCGCCGCGTTCGGTCTGGCCGCCGCCGGCACCGCGGTCGGCACCGTGGCGGTCATCAACCGCCGATCCCGACCGGGCCGCTGATGACCGGTGCCGAACGCCCGGATGCGTCGACCGTCACCGACGCGCACAATGGGGCGATCATGGGCCGGTGTCTGATGGAGACCGACGAGTCGTCGGCGGTGGTCCGGTTGACCGGTGTGCTCGACGCCGCCGGCGCCGAGGCGGTACGCGGGGCGCTACTCGCCCGACTCGGTGACCGGCCCGGTCCGGTGGTGGCCGACGTGACCGCTCTGCGGATCGTCGACGTCGCTGGGCGGGGCGTCTTCGCCGAGGTGCGCCGGGAGGTCGCCAACTGGCCCGCGGCGGACCTGCTGCTCTCTGACCGGACCATCGACGGTCCTGGCCACGCCCCGTCGACCGGCGAGCCGGCCCCGCCGACCATGGTGGCCGGCGTGCCGGTCTGGCCGACCGTGGACGCTGCGCTGGCCGCGGTCGCGGCGGCGCCGCTGGCGGCGGTGCTCACCGCCGAACTGGCTCCGACGCTGGGGGCCGCCCGGCAGGCGCGCGAACTGGTCGCCACCGGTTGCGAACGTTGGGGCCTGGCGACGCTCACCGACCCGGCGACCATCGCGGTCACCGAGATGGTCAACAATGTGGTGGCGCACGCCCGGACCCCGATGACGGTGCGGCTGGCTCCCCGCGAGAGCATGCTGCACCTGGCGGTGCGCGACCACTCCCCCCGGCAGCCGGCGTTCGCCGGGATGTCCCCGCCGACCCGGGTCGGTGGCCGGGGCCTGCTGCTGATCGCCTCGGTGACCCGCCGCTGGGGCAGCACCGCCGTACCGGGCGGCAAGGTCGTCTGGTGCGTGCTGCACCCGGACGACGAGACCGGTGCGCTCGGCTGACGGGTTTCCGTGTCCGGTTGCCGTTTTCCGACCGCACGGGTGGCGGTGCTCCGGTTATGGCGAGAGGTCAGCGGGTAGTGATCAGACATGCGCGACAACGAGTACCCGACCCCCGTGTCCGACACCGAGGCGCAGGGGCTGCCCGACACCGCCGATGACGACTCGACCGCCAACGACGACGTGCTCACCGGACGCGAGGCGGACGGCCCGGACCCGGCCCAACTGCCCGGCGACCGGACGCCGGTGGCGGTGGACCGGTTCGGGACGACCGCCGAGGAGCAGCTCGACGGTGAGTCGTTGGATTACAAGCTCGACCGCGAGGTCTACGAGCGCCCGGCGGACGACCCGCTGGCCGGGACGATCGACCCGAAGATCGCCTTCGAGGCGGACAACCTGGAGGCCGCGGCCGAGGCCCAGCTGGACGCCGACGTGATGGATCCCGGACCCACCTCGGACCCGAACTCGCCGGTCTCCCTCTACGACCACGGTCAGCTCGGCACGGTGGCCGACGCCACTGTGGGCCGGCTGGTGGAGCCGGACGAGGGGTCGCACACCGACCAGGAGACCGACTCGGTGGCCTACGACGCCGGATCGGCCGGTGGCGGGGCGACCGCCGAGGAGTTGGCCATCCACGAGACGGAGCCGCCGCGCTCGGTCTGACCCGGGTCAGTCGTCCAGGCCGCGTTCGATGGCGTACCGGGTCAGCTCGACCCGGTTGTGCAGTTGCAGTTTGCCCAGGGTGTTCTGCACGTGGTTCTGCACCGTGCGGTGCGACAGCCCGAGCCGCGCCGCGATCTGCTTGTACGACATCCCCTTCGCCACCAGCCGCAGCACCTCCGTCTCCCGTTCGGTGAGTTGGGGCGCGGCCGCCTCGGCGCCGCCGGCCGGCCCGCTCCCCC
>NZ_JAEVHL010000115.1 GCF_016803395.1 Micromonospora tarensis
CGGGCGCCGGCTTGGCGGCCTCCGCCTTCGCCTTCGCCTCGGCGGCGGCCTTGTCGGCCTCGGCCTTGCTGCGGATCGGGGTGTTCGGGTCGAAGCCCGGCACCGAGACGCCGTGCTGCTGGGCCAGTCGCAGCCCGCGCAGGGTCGGCTCGCCCGGCCCGCCGTCGGCGACCGCGCCGTCCCGCTCGTCGGCGAAGCCGGCGAGCTGCACCGCCATCTCCTTGAGCGTGCAGAGCCGGGCACCCCGGGTCGGCATCGGCCGGCCGCCGGCCCGCAGCTCGTCGACCACCCCGACCGCTGTGGTCGCGTCCACGCCGTCGAAGAAGTCGTAGTTGACGGTCATCACCGGGCCGTAGTCGCACGCCGCCAGGCACTCGGCGTGCTCCAGCGTGATCCTGCCGTCGGCGGTCGTCTCGTCGTGCCCGACGCCCAGGTGCTCGGCGAGGGTGTCGTAGACCTCCTGGCCACCGAGCACGTTGCACATGGTGTTGGTGCAGACGCTGACCAGGAAGTCGCCGGTCGGCTTGCGCTTGTACATCGTGTAGAAGGTGGCCACGGCGCCGACCTGGGCCTTGTTCAGCCCCAGCACCTCCGCGCAGAACGCGACACCGGCCGGGGAGACGTACCCCTCCTCGGCCTGCACCAGGTGCAGCAGCGGCAGCAACGCCGAGCGGGACCGGTCCGCCGGGTAACGGGCGATGATCTCGCGCGCCCGCTCCCGGGTCTCGTCAGTGAAAACACTCATCGGTCACAACCACCCATCACCGGGTCCAACGAGGCGCCGCCGGCGATCACGTCGGCGATCAGACCGCCCTCGGCCATCGCCGGGAGGGCCTGGAGGTTGACGAAGCTGGGCTCCCGGTAGTGCACCCGGTACGGGCGGGTGCCGCCGTCGGAGACCGCGTGCACACCCAACTCGCCGCGGGGCGCCTCGATGGCGACGTACACCTGGCCGGGCGGGACCCGGAAGCCCTCGGTCACCAGCTTGAAGTGGTGGATCAGCGACTCCATCGACTGACCCATGATCTTCGCGACGTGCTCCAGCGAGTTGCCCATGCCGTCCACGCCGATGGCCAACTGCGCCGGCCAGGCGATCTTGCGGTCGGCGACCATCACCGGGCCGGGCTTGAGCCGGTCCAGCGCCTGCTCGACCAGCTTCATCGACTCCCGGATCTCGGCGAGCCGGACCTGGTAGCGGCCCCACACGTCACCGTCGGGGTGGGTCGGCACGTCGAACTCGTACGTCTCGTAGCCGCAGTACGGCATGGTCTTGCGCAGGTCCCAGGCGAGACCGGCGGAGCGCAGCACCGGGCCGGTGACGCCGAGCGCCACGCAGCCGGTCACGTCCAGCACCGCGACGTTCTTCGTACGCTCGGTCCAGATCGGCTGGCCGGAGAGCAGGTCCTCGTACTCCTTGAGCTTCTTCGGCATCACCTTGAGGAACTCGCGGATCTTGCGGATCGCGTCGTCCGGCACGTCCTGCGCCACCCCGCCGGGCCGCACGTACGCGTGGTTCATCCGCAGGCCGGTGATGGTCTCGAAGATGTCGAGGATGTACTCCCGCTCGCGGAAGCCGTACAGCATGATCGAGATCGCGCCCAGCTCCATGCCGGTGGTGGCCAGCCAGACCAGGTGCGACGAGATCCGGTTGAGCTCCATCATCAGCACCCGGATGGTGGTGGCCCGCTCGGTGATGTCGTCGGTGATGCCGAGCAGCTTCTCGACCGCCAGCGCGTACCCGGTCTCGTTGAAGATCGGGGCGAGGTAGTCCATCCGGGTCACGAACGTCGAGCCCTGAACCCAGTTGCGGTATTCGAGGTTCTTCTCGATGCCGGTGTGCAGGTAGCCGACGACCGAGCGGGCCTCGCGGACCGTCTCACCCTCCAGCTCCAGGATCAGCCGCAGCACCCCGTGCGTGGACGGGTGCTGCGGACCCATGTTGACCACGATCCGCTCGTCGTTGATCGGGTCGGTGCCCGAGACGATGGTGTCCCAGTCCCCACCGGTGACGGTGAAGACCCGTCCCTCGTCGGTCTCGTGCTCGCTGGCGTAGTTCGACGTCGTCACTGGTACGACCTCCGCGTGTCAGGCGGCTGGATCTCCGCGCCCTTGTACTCGACGGGGACACCGCCGAGCGGGTAGTCCTTGCGCTGCGGGTGACCCTCCCAGTCGTCCGGCATCAGGATGCGGGTCAGGTTGGGGTGACCGTCGAAGACGATGCCGAACATGTCGTACGCCTCCCGCTCCTGCCAGTCGGCGGTCGGGTAGACGCCTGTCACGCTGGGCAGGTGCGGGGCCTCGACGGAGACCGCGGCTTCCAGCCGGACCCGCCGCCGGTAGGTCATCGAGGTGAGCAGGTAGACCACGTGCAGCCGGCGCTCGTCGGCGCCCAGGTAGTCCACGCCGGACACCGAGGAACACAGCTCGAACCGCAGCGCCAGGTCGTCCCGCAGCACCTGGCAGACCTCGGCGATCCGCTCCGGGCGGACGTGCAGGGTCAGCTCGCCCCGGTCGACCACTACCTTCTCGATGGCGTCACCGAAGGCCGGGTACGCCTCCTCCAACGCGTCGCGGACCTCGTCGAAGTAGCTCCCGTACGGCCGGGACGCCTCCTCGATGGGCTGGCGCTGGCGGACCAGGCCGCCGTAGCCGGACACGTCGCCGGTGCCCTGGTTGCCGAACATGCCGCGCCCGGCCGGGCTGGCCGGCGGGTACTCGGCCGGAGCCGTGCTGCTGGCGCCGGCCGGCGTGACCGGCACCGGCACCCCGCCGTCGTTGGGCTTGTCGGTGGGTGACGTCATTTCGGGCCTGCCTGCGGGTGGAGGTGGTTCTGGGCGTTCATCCAGTTCTCGATCCGCAACTGCTCCTCGCGCCCCTCACGGACCGCCTTGGTCCACTGGGCACGCCGGGCCTTGTCGCTGCGGTAGGAGGACGGCATGGAGCCGTACGGCACGACCGGGACATCGCCACGTTCCTGGCGGGCCGCCAGCATCTTTCGGCCCCCCGCGCCCAGCGGCTCGTACATGATCTTCTCGCGGAGCTTGAGGACCGCGTCGATCAGCATCTCCGGCCGGGGCGGCAGCCGGGCAGGTACATGTCGACCGGCACCACGTGGTCGACGCCCTGCACGATGGCGTAGTTGTTGAACATGCCGCCGCTGCTGGCGCAGACGCCCATCGACAGCACCCAGCGCGGCTCGGCCATCTGGTCGTAGATCTGGCGCAGCACCGGGGCCATCTTCTGACTCACCCGGCCGGCCACGATCATCAGGTCGGCCTGCCGGGGGGACGCCCGGAAGACCTCCATGCCCCAGCGGCCCATGTCGTAGTGCGGACCACCGGCGGCCATCATCTCGATGGCGCAACAGGCCAGGCCGAAGGTCGCGCCCCACACGGACGACTTCCGGGACCAGTTGACCAGCTTCTCCACCGAGGTGAGCAGGACGCCGGCCGGAAGCTTCTCCTCGATGCCCATCTGACGTTCCTTCCTCAGTCCCAGTCCAGGCCGCCGCGCCGCCACACGTAGGCGTACGCGACGAAGACCGCGACGATGAACAGGACCATCTCCACGAAGCCGAAGATCGGCAGAGCGTCGAACGAGACCGCCCAGGGGTAGAGGAAGATGATCTCGATGTCGAAGACGATGAAGAGCATCGCCGTCAGGTAGAACTTGATCGGGAACCGCCCGCCGCCGACCGGCTGCGGGCTGGGCTCGATGCCGCACTCGTAAGCCTCGAGTTTGGCCTTGTTGTAGCGACGGGGACCGGTGAAGCGGGCGGCGCCGACGGAAAACAGCGAGAACGCCGCGGCGAGGGCGAACAGCCCGATGATCGGTGCGTAAGGCGAGAGCGACATCGTTTTCTCCTGCTCGTCCTTCCCTGCCCTCGGTGCTTGACGAAAATCACACTATTCACGTCCCTCGCAGTGGCAGTCGGCGGGGGTCGATCTTTGTCGGCGTCGGGGCTGTGAGCAGCACCGACGCGTCCTACCTAGACGGCTGGGGCTACCTTCGTCATCGCGTTGATGATGCGATCCATCGCATCTCCGCCGCGCGGATCGGTCAGGTTGGCCAACAGCTTGAGCACAAAACGCATCAGCGTCGGGTGCGGCATGCCGTGTTTGGTGGCGATCCGCATGATCTCCGGGCGGCCGATCAGTTTCACGAAGATGCCGCCCAACCGGTAGTAACCGCCGAGCCGGGCCTTCAGCTCGGCCGGGTACGCCAGCAGCGCCCGCTCCCGCTCCGGGCCGGCCGGTCGGGCGAGGGCCTGGACCACGACCTCGGCGGCCAGCTCGCCGGACTCCATGGCGTACGCGATGCCCTCACCGTTGAACGGGTTGACCATGCCGCCGGAGTCACCGACCAGCAGCACACCGCGGGTGTAGTGCGGCACCCGGTTGAAGCCCATCGGCAGCGCCGCGCCGAGGATCGGACCGTCGGCGTTGGCCTCGTCGGTCATTCCCCAGTCCTCCGGGGTGTTGGCGAGCCAGTCGGTGAGCAGCCGGCGGTAGTTGGTCTTGCCGAACGCGGAGGACGAGTTGAGCACGCCGAGGCCGACGTTGACCCGCCCGTCACCGAGGCCGAAGATCCAGCCGTAGCCGGGCAGCAGGCTGTCGCCGCTGTCCTTGCTGCGCAGCTCCAGCCAGGACTCCAGGTAGTTGTCGTCGTGCTTGGCCGGCGAGCGGTAGTAGCGGCGGACGGCCACGCCGATCGGCCGGTCCTCCCGCTTGGCCAGCCCGAGCGCGAGCGGGAACCGGCCGGAGACCCCGTCCGCCGCGACGACCAGCGGGGCGCGGAAGGTGGCGGGCTCCTTGCCCGACCCGACCTCCGCCTCGACGCCGGTCACCCGGCCGTCGCCGTCGAGCACCGGACCCAGCACGTTGACGCTGCTCCGCAGCTCGGCGCCGGCGGCCACCGCCCGTCGGGCGAGCAGGTCGTCGAAGTCCAGCCGGGTGCGCACCAGGCCGTAGTTGGGGAAGCTGGCGAGCTCCGGCCAGTCCAGTTCGAGGCGCACCCCGCCACCGATGACCCGCAGGCCGCGGTTGTGCAGCCAGCCCGCCTCGGGCGAGGTGTCCACACCCATCCGGACCAGCTGGCGCACCGCGCGCGGGGTCAACCCGTCGCCGCAGACCTTTTCCCGGGGGAACTCGGTCTTCTCCAGCAACAGCACCCGCACGCCGTGCCGGGCCAGGTGGTACGCGGTCGCTGATCCACCGGGACCGGCACCCACGACAATGACATCGGCGTCGTGTTCCACCGCGGTCATCCGCGCCTCCTCCCGCACGCTCGTGAAATGCTTCACAAGCCAGACGGGACGAGTGTATGACCGGCGTCATACCAGCGCAGGGTCAGGGGTACCTAACTCGCCAATGTGACAGCTAACGACCGTCCACTGCGGTGGGCTGTCACGCCGGGCTGGGCGCGTCCAGGCCGGCATCGACCCGGATCGTCTCCGGCAGATGCTCACGCAGCGCACCGCCCGCCGCCCGGTCCAGTGCCGCCAGCACCTCGGCGACCACCAGCCGGACCTCCACCGGATCGGCCCCGGCCAGCGAGCGCAACTGCGCGATGAGTTCGGCCGCGTCGTCGTCGGTGGCGGTCACCGGGTCCGCCGGCTCTGATCCGGTCATGCGATCAAGCCTACGGGGCAAAGTGGACCAAAGACCGATATTCACGAAACCTGAATAATGTCCGCACCGAGCGCGAGCGGCACCGCCGCCAGCGCTGGCTCGCGAGCCGCTACTCGCGGATCCCCCGGTGCAGGGCGACCACACCACCGGTCAGGTCGCGCCACGCCACCCGTCCCCAGCCGGTCGCGGCGACCCGCCCGGCGAGCGCGGCCTGCGCCGGCCAGGCCCGGATCGACTCGGCGAGATAGACGTACGCGTCGGGGTTGCTCGACACCGAGCGGGCCACCACCGGCAGCGACCGCATCAGGTACGACAGGTAGACCGTCCGGAAGATTGGGTTGACCGGGGTGCTGAACTCACAGACCACCAGCCGCCCACCCGGTCGCGTCACCCGAGCCAGCTCCCGCAACGCCCCGTCGGTGTCCTGGACGTTGCGTAACGCGAAGGAGATGGTCACCGCGTCGAAGCTGGCGTCGGCGAACGGCAGCCGTAACGCGTCACCGGCGAGCAGCGGCACCTCGGGACGGGTGCGCTTGCCGGTGTGGAGCATGCCCAGCGACAGGTCGACGCCGACCGCGTACGCCCCGGACTGGGCCAACTCCCGGGTAGAGACGCCGGTGCCCGCGCCCACGTCCAGCACCCGCTCGCCCGGCCGCAATCCGAGCGCCGCCCGGGTGGCCCGGCGCCAGGAACGGTCCTGCCCGAAGGCGAGCACGGTGTTGGTCAGGTCGTAGCGTTCGGCCACCCCGTCGAACATCGCGGCGACCTCGTGCGGCTGTTTGTCCAGGCTGGCGCGCTGGCCCTGCGGATCACGGCTCACCCTGACCACTCTGCCAGTCCCCCTCCCACCGACATCGACGGCGTGATACGTCCCACACCTGACAGCCGGAGGGGCGGGTGGTCGCCCACCCCGCCCCTCCCGTCGCGAACACGGTCAGTCGGTCGACTTCTCGTCGCTCGGCGCGACCAGGACCACCTTGCGCCGCCGGGATAGCACCAGCAGCGCCCCGCCCGCGAGCAGGATGAGACCGCCGATCCCACCGATCAGGCCAACCTGCACACCCGTCACCGGCAGTCCGCCACCGCCGGCACCGCCACCACCGGCGGTCGGCGAGGTGGTGCCGCCCGGAGTCGGCGTCGCGGTCGGCGTGGACGTGGGCGTGGGCGTCGGGGTCACCGTCGGCGTCGGCGTCGGCGTGGTGGGCGGCGTCCAGGTCAGGTCGACGAACGCCTCGAAGGTGGTGTGATTGTCCATCACGTCGACCTCGGTGAACGCCTTCCGCTGCGCCGAGCTGGCCAGCTCCGGCTGCTCCTCGGGCTGCCCCTCGGCACCGTCCAGCCCGTAGGCGAAGAGGTCACCCTCGTGCAGCACCGGGTCGGTCACGTCGTCGCCGACGGTCACCCGGACGTCCGAGGTGTAGTACTGCCCGGGCTTCACAACCGCGCCGGCGTCCTCGCAGAACAGCTGCTGCTTGCCCTCGAAGACCTGCTCCAGGCAGCCCTCCGGCTTCTGCGCGAAGGTCACACCCGCCGGCAGGGTCAGGCCGTAGAAGATGCCCGTCGCCTTGCGACTGCCGTCGTTGTAGACCGCCCAGTCCAGCGGCACCGTCTCGCCCCGCCGCACCGGACGCAGGTCGGGGTCGTCGCCCTGGACGCCGTTCACCACGACGTTCGCCTGGACGTCCTGCGCCCAACTGGTCAGGTCGTAGCCGGGCTTCCCGACCGTGATCTCGTGCTCGACGCTCATCTCGTCACCGTCGGGGTCGGCGTTGGTCGCCGTGATGGTGACCACCAACGTGCCGGCGTCACCACGGCCACCGGTGGAGAAGAGCGGGATGCCGAACTCCTCCCCGGTGCCGGCCGGCACGTCGCCGAGCGGGCAGGTGAACGTCTTGCCCTTCACCTGGCAGCCGTCGGGCACCACGATGCCCACCTTGTTCCTCTTCAACAGGCGGGTGTCCGCGGTGTAGCTGACACCCTTGGCGGCGACCGCGCTCCGGCTGTTGTCGACCCGGAACTTGAACGGCTTGGCCTTGGCCGCCTTGACGCCCTTGGCAAGTTCGTAACTGAGCGGCACCAGGGCCGGCTCGGCCTGGTCGGCGGCGTGCGCCGGGGCGGTCGCGGTGGCCAGGCCGCCGGCCGCCAGCAGCGCCACGACGCCGGCACGAACGAGCGTCGAGCGGTGGATCGCTGTCATCAGTCCCCCGGGGGTAGGGAAGAAAGAATGGTTGCGGAACGAGCGGACGCTATCGGAGGGCGATCTCCCACGCCAGCGGGCGATCCCGTTTTCATCCGTCCGGCCCCGACTGCGCAGACGGTACGGGCGGGATGGTCACCCATCCGCCCGTACGCCGTGCGTTATATGAACGACCCTCACCGGGCCGATGGAGGACAGTCCCGACCAGCGCCGGCGCGTCGACGCCGACGGTGTGGACGGATACGAGCCGGGACGCTAGCCGCCGACGATCATCTCCACCACCCCCGCGCCGGACAGCCTGACGCTGCGGCGGCGGGGACCACCCGTACCGCCGGGGCTACCCGGCGGGAGCATGAGTGCCGCTCAGCCGAACGGCCGGGTCAGTTGACGTCGACCAGGGGCAGGGATCGGCCGGCGCCCCCGCCGGGCAGCGCGATCGAGGAGAAGTGCGAGACCACCCGCTCGTCGGTCGGGTCGTCGGCCGGCGAGTGGTGCACGGCGAGCCGGTTGTAGAGGGTGTCGCGCTGCGCGGGGATCCGGTCCGCCGAACGGATCATGGTGATCAGCTCGTGCAGGTTGGAGCGGTGCCGCGCACCGGCGGAGGAGATCACGTTCTCCTCCAGCATGATCGAGCCGAGGTCGTCCACGCCCATGTGCAGGGCGAGCTGCCCGACGTCCTTGCCGGTCGTCAGCCACGAGGCCTGCAGGTGCGGCACGGTCTCGAAGAAGAGCCGGGCCACCGCGACCAGCCGCAGGTATTCCACAGTGGTGGCCTGGGTGCGGCCCTTGAGGTGGTTGTTCTCCGGCTGGTACGTCCAGGGGATGAAGGACCGGAAACCGCGGGTGCGGTCCTGCACGTCCCGGATCATGCGCAGGTGCTCGATCCGTTCGGCGTGCGTCTCGCCGGTGCCCATCATCATGGTGGCGGTCGACTCGACCCCCTGCCGGTGGGCCAGCTCCATGACCTCCAGCCAGCGCTCGCCCGACTCCTTGAGCGGCGCGATCGCCTTGCGCGGCCGCTCCGGGAGCATCTCCGCGCCCGCGCCGGCGATCGAGTCCAGGCCGGCGGTCTTGATCCGGGCGATGGCCTCGTCCAGGCTCACCCCGGAGACCTTCGCCATGTGCAGGATCTCGCTGGGCCCGATCGAGTGGATGGCCAGCTGGGGGTAGGCCTGCTTGACCGAGGAGAACAGCTCCTCGTAGTACTCCACCCCGTAGTCCGGGTGGTGCCCGCCCTGAAGCATCACCTGGGTCGCGCCCAGCTCGACCGCCTCGCCACACCGGCGCAGAATCTCCTCGGTCGGGTGGGTCCACCCTTCCTTGTGCTTCGGTGCCCGGTAGAACGCGCAGAACTTGCACGCCGTCACGCAGACGTTCGTGTAGTTGATGTTGCGATCGATCAGATACGTGACGACGTTGTCCGGATACCGCCGCCGACACACCGAGTCCGCCGCCTCGCCCAGCGCGTGGAAGGGCGCCTCGGTGTAGAGCAGCAGGGCCTCCTCGGGCGTGATCCGCCCGCCGTCCGCGCCGCGTTGCAGGATGTCGTCGATCTCCCGGCTCACCGTCACCACCCGAGCCTACGCCGAGGATGCGTCCTCTCCCTGGCCGGTGCTCAGGGCTGTGACTCGCTCCGCACACCGGTGATCACCCTGCAAGCAGGGCTGAGTGGGTTCGTTGGGTTGGTCATGCCACGGAAACTGGATCGAGCACGATCTTGAGCATTGCCACCGCCGCACCGCTCCGACCTCACCTACTGGAGAAAGCGCACCAGGGCCGTACGGCTGAGCGAGCTTGGCGGTCGAATCTCCTGAAACTGCCGGGGAGGGCCCTCCAGCGGAGCGAAACTGTCATTTTTTGACGCCTGAGGGTCGGAACCGGGTAGTGTAATAGTTGTTCCAGGGTGACGAGTTGAGGTAGAGGATGCTGCTGCGCTTCCGAGTGACCAACTTCGCCTCACTCCGCGACGAAGCCGAGCTGAGCCTCGTCGCCGCCGACGAGCACCCAAACGTCGCCGTCCAGCCGGTGCCACGGGAGAAGCTGTCCGCTTTACCCGTGGCAGGCATCTTCGGCCCGAACGCCTCAGGCAAATCCAACATCATCAAGGCCCTTGGCTTCGCCCGCGATGCGGTTCGACTGTCCCATCAGCGGTGGCTGCCGGAAGAACCGATCCCGGGCCGCTGGCCGTTCCGGCTCGACCAGGACAGCGGCAGTCGGCCGAGCGAGTTCGTCCTCGATTTCGTCGTCGAGAACGTGCGGTACGAGTTCGGCTTCGCGCTGGACGACGAGGAGATCCGGCACGAGTGGCTGTACGCCTTTCCGAAGGGCCGGCGGCAGATCTACCTTGAGCGCGACGGCGGGTCGTTGCACTTCGGGAACAACCTGACTGGTCCGCGCGAGCTGATCGCGGAGACCGTGCGACCGAACAGTCTCTTCCTCTCCGCGGCAGCCGCGCTGAACC
Organism: Micromonospora tarensis; assembly: GCF_016803395.1. Taxonomy (GTDB): domain Bacteria; phylum Actinomycetota; class Actinomycetes; order Mycobacteriales; family Micromonosporaceae; genus Micromonospora; species Micromonospora tarensis. The sequence goes on from NZ_JAEVHL010000115.1 coordinate 10,289, forward strand.
ACCCGCAGTTGAGCAAGATCTACCGCTGGTTCAGCCCTCGTCAAATGATCGCCTCGGGTGACGTCTCGACCGCTCGGCCTCCACACGTCCTACCGGACAAGCGGATGCTCACGCTCCTCCGATTCGCGGATCTGGGCATTGTCGGCGCGGCCGTCGTTCAGCCGGAGTCGGACCCTGGCTTTGACCGGAACGAACCGCAGGTCGAGCTTGTGCACTCGGCACACACCGAGGACGGGAAAGCAGCTCTGCCTTGGCAGTGGGAGTCAGCTGGCACCCGCAGTTGGTTCCATCTCCTGCAACTGGCGGTGCGGGCACTCGATGTCGGCGGACTACTGGCCGTCGACGACCTGGGCAGTGAGCTGCATCCGCTCCTCACGACCGAACTGATTCGAATCTTCCATGAGCCGGACACCAATCCACACGGTGCACAGCTCATCTTCAACAGCCATGACATCGGGCTGCTCGGCCGCCATCGGAATCTTCGACTCAGCCGAGACCAGGTCTGGCTCACCGAGAAGGACAGCGGTGGCGCGACGCGGCTCTACCCTCTCAGCGAGTTCCGAGTACGTGGTGGCCTCGACGATGTCGAGGGCAGGTACCTGAAGGGCCGCTACGGTGCCGTGCCGTTCCTGGATCACGAGGTGTTGGACCTTCTCGTTCCGCCCCGCCACGCCGCCTGAGCATCTTCGGCCTAAACTTCAACCTCCCAGACTCCAAGGGTAGAGGTCTGGAGTTCAGGCGGTTAGGGTGTGGGCATGCTTTGCATCGACCGGTACTACTCCTCGGCCGTCGGCTGATGGCCCGCCCCGGCAAACCGCTGCGGCGTCAGCCCGGAGCCCGACGGGAGCGCAAGACCTACCTGATCTGCTGCGAGGGCGAGAACACCGAGACCCTGTACTTCAAGGGTCTACGCCGTGAGCTACGGGCGGGCACGGTGCGGATCGAGGTCTTCTCCGGGCACGGTGAGCCGTACGGCGTGGTGGAGAAGGCCGTCGCGGAAGCCAACCGGGCTGCCGCCCAGGGTGATGGTTACGACGAGGTCTGGTGCGTCTTCGACGTTGAGGCACCGCAAGCACACGCCCGTCTCGACGCGGCACTGACATTGGCCGCGCGGCACGGCGTCAACTGCGCTGTCTCGAATCCCTGCTTCGAGGTCTACCTCCTTCTCCATTACGAGGAGCTGCCATACCTGACATCCGTTGAGGCATGTCGGCGGCTGGAACAACACCCGTGCGGTTATCGCCGACGCGGCAAGCTCTTGGACTTCGAGGCCCTGAGAGCGGGCCGTCCGGACGCGTTCCGTCGGGCGGCGCGGCTGGAGAGGCTGAGCGCAGGGCGACCGTTGGCCGACAGGAACCCCTCGACCTCGGTGCCAGCACTGGTGATCGCGCTGGAGGCCGACGCCGCTGACAACTTCCCCCAGAGAACGACCTGAGGAGCGCACGGTGCCGATGCACAGGATCGAAGTCGACGACCAGGTATACGCCCTGCTTCAGCAGCACGCGGAGCCCTTTGTCGATCGGGAGAACGACGTACTCCGCCGGCTGTTGGGGATCGATCTCGGCCCCGAGAAAGTGAAGGAAGACGGCCGGCCGGGTGGTGACCTCATGGGTTTGATTGAAGCCGAGCTGCTGGTCCCAGGCGACGAGCTTATTCACGTGCAGTCACGGAAGGGCAGGACACACCGGGCGGTGGTAACCACCGACGGGTACCTCCGCCTACCCGACGGGTCCACCTATGCGAAGCCCTCTCCGGCGTTGAAAGCGTGCGTCGGACATGACATCAACGGTTGGGGGCAGTGGACCCACGCCCGGAGCAACGTTCCACTCCAGGCGCTCCGCAAGAAGCTGTTGGACGGATAAGCCTGAGCAGGTCAGGCGTCGTAGTCGACAGTGAGCTTGTCCGTCGTCGGGCTGGACTGGCAGGTCAGCACGTAGCCGGCGGCCAGCTCGTCGGGCTCCAGCGCGTAGTTGCGGGCCATCGTGACCGACCCGTCGACGACCTTCGCCTTGCAGGTCGAGCAGACCCCGCCCTTGCAGGCGTACGGCAACTCACCGCGCACTTTCAACGCGGCGTCCAGCACCCGCTCCTCGCGACCCATGCTGAAGCTCGACGACCGACCGTCCAGCACGATGGTGACCTCGGTGCCGGTGCCCGCCTGCTCGGCGGGGCGGCGTACCGGCTCCGGCGGGGCGTCGACGTGGAACAGCTCGGTGTGCACCGCCGCCTCGGGCAGCCCACGGGCGGTCAGCACCTCCCGGACGTCGACCACCATCGCGTAGGGGCCGCAGAGGAACCACTCCTCGATCGCGTCGCCCGGCACGATGGTGCCGAGCAACCGGCCCAGCCGGTCGGCGTCGATCCGCCCGGAGAGCAGCGGCGACTCGCCCTGCTCCCGGGAGAGCACGTGCACCAGGTGCAGCCGGCTGGGGTAGCGATCCTTGAGGTCGGCCAGCTCCTCGGCGAACATCACGGTGTTCGCCGTGCGGTTGCCGTACACCAGTGTGAAGGTGCTGGCCGGCTCGACGGCCAGGGCGGTCGCGACCAGCCCGAGCACCGGGGTGATGCCGGAGCCGGCGACGACCGCGCCGTAGTGGCGCACCCGGTCCGGCGCGAACGCCGTGGTGAAGGTGCCGAGCGGCGGCAGCACCTCGACGGTGTCGCCACCGCGCAGCGCCCCGCAGGCGAACGCCGAGAAGGCTCCGCCGGGGACCTCGCGCACGCCGATCCGCAACCGGCCGTGCCGGGCCAGCTCGTCGGGGGTGGAGCAGATCGAGTACGACCGCCGCACGTCCGTGCCGTCCTCGGCCACCCGCCGGACGGTGAGGTGCTGACCGGCGCGGAACGCGAAGGTTTCCCGCAGCTCCTCGGGTACGGCGAAGGTCACCGCCACGGAGTCGTCGGTGAGCCGGTCGACGACGGCGACCGGCAGCGGGTGGAAGACCGGCCGGCGGCGGACCGGGCGGGAGATGGTGACAGTCACAGCGCCTTCAGGTGGTCGAAGGGTTCGGAGCAGGAACGGCAACGCCAGAGCGCCTTGCACGCGGTGGAACCGAATCGGCTGACCTGCTCGGTCTCCGGCGAGCCGCACTGCGGGCAGCGGACCGCGAGCGTCAACGGCACGACGCCGGCGGCGGTCACCGGGGCTGGCGGGGCGATCCCGGCGGCGGCGAGCTTCGCCCGCCCACCCTCGGAGATCCAGTCGGTGCTCCACGCCGGGCTGTAGACGGTGCGGACCTCCGCGTCCGGGTGACCGGCAGCGGCGAGCGCACGGCGGATGTCGGCCCGGATCACGTCCATCGCCGGGCAGCCGGTGTAGGTGGGGGTGATGGTGACGGTGACCCGGCCACTGGCCGGGTCCTCCTCGACCGCGCGCAGGATGCCCAGCTCGTCGATGGTGATCACCCGGATCTCCGGGTCCACCACGCTCGCGGCGGCCGTCCTCGCGTCGGTCACCACTGCGCCCCGGGATGAGCCCGGTGCAGCACCTGCATCTCGGCGAGCAGGTATGCCAGGTGCTCGGTGTGCACGCCGGCCCGGCCGCCACCCGGCGCCCAGCCGCTGTCCGGCCGGGTGAGCGTCGCCTCGGCCAGCACCGGGCCGACGACCTCGTCGAACGCCGGCCGCAGGGTGGCCGGGTCGACCGGCGCCGCCGGGTCCGCGGCGAACAGTTCATGGGTGTACGGCCACACCTGGTCGACGGCCGCCTGCATCCGACGATGCGACTCCTCGGTGCCGTCGCCGAGCCGCTTCACCCACAGCGCGCCGTGGTCCAGGTGGTACGCCGACTCCTTGCGCGCCTTCGCGCCGATCGCGGCCAGCCGCTGGTCGGCGCAGCCGGCCAGCGCCGTGTACAGCGGTAGCTGGTACGCGGCCAGGAAGAACAGCTTCGCCATGGTCACCGCGAAGTCGCCGTTGGGCAGCTCGACCAGGAGCGCGTTGCGGAACTCGCGGTCGTCGCGCAGGTACGCCAGCGCGTCCTCGTCGCGGCCGGCGCCCTCCACCTCGCCCGCGTACGACAGCAGCAGGCGCGCCGCGCCGAGCTGGTCGAGGGCGATGTTGGCCAGCGCGATGTCCTCTTCCATCTCCGGCGCGCGGGTGGTCCACTCGGCCAGCCGCTGGGCCGCGATCAACGCGTCGTCGGCGAGCGCGAGGGCGAAGTCGAAGGGCCCGTTCACGCCGTCACCTCGCCGGGCTGGGTCTGCTCGTTCACAGGTGGGCCACCCCGTCCGGCACCTCGTAGAAGGTGGGGTGGCGGTAGACCTTGTCGGCGGCCGGGTCGAAGAAGGAGTCCTTCTCGTCCGGGCTGGACGCGGTGATCGCGCCGGCCGGCACCACCCAGATCGACACGCCCTCCTGGCGGCGGGTGTAGAGGTCCCGGGCGTTGCGCAGGGCAAGCTCGGCGTCGGGAGCGTGCAGGCTGCCGACGTGCGTGTGCGACAGCCCGCGCCGGGCCCGCACGAAGACCTCCCAGAGCGGGGTGTGTTCCGTCATGCTGCGACCGTCTCCTTCTGTCCCGCCCGCTTCGCGGCGTACGCCGCGGCGGCCTCGCGTACCCATGCGCCGTCGCTGTGCGCGGCCCGTCGGTGGGCTATCCGCTCGCGGTTGCACGGCCCGTCGCCGGAGATCACCCGCAGCAGCTCGTCGTAGTCCGGCTGGGTGTAGTCGTGCGCCTGCCGTTCGTCGTTCCAGCGCAGGTCGTCGTCGGGGATGCGCAGCCCGAGGACCTCGGCCTGCTGGACGCACATGTCGACGAAGCGCTGCCGCAGATCGTCGTTGGAGAAGCGCTTGATCTTCCAGGCCATCGACTGGGCGGAGTGGGTGGAGTTGCCGTCCGGCGGGCCGAACATCGCCAGCGACGGGTACCACCAGCGGTCCACCGCGTCCTGGGCCATCGCCTGCTGCGCGGGGGTGCCGTGCGCCAGGGTGTGCAGGATCTCGTAGCCCTGCCGCTGGTGGAACGACTCCTCCTTGCAGACCCGGATCATCGCGCGGGCGTACGGGCCGTAGGAGCAGCGGCACAGCGGCACCTGGTTGACGATCGCCGCGCCGTCCACCAGCCAGCCGATCGCGCCCACGTCGGCCCAGCTCAGGGTGGGGTAGTTGAAGATCGAGCTGTACTTCTGCCGGCCGTCGAGCAGCAACTGGACCAGCTCGTCGCGGCTGATGCCGAGGGTCTCGGCGGCGGCGTAGAGATAGAGGCCGTGGCCCGCCTCGTCCTGCACCTTGGCCAGCAGGATCGCCTTGCGCTTCAGTGACGGCGCCCGACTGATCCAGTTGCCCTCCGGCTGCATGCCGATGATCTCGGAGTGGGCGTGCTGGGCGATCTGCCGAATCAGCGTCCGCCGGTAGGCGTCGGGCATCCAGTCCCGCGGCTCGATCTTTTGTTCGGCGTCGACCACCTCGGCGAAGTACGCCGCCAGGTCCTCGTCCGGTGCGGGGCCGCCGCGCCGTCCGCGCGCTGCCGCGGCCCGAAGCTCGGCCTCGGCGGCCTCGACCTCGCCCAGCAGGCCGCCGGGTGCCTCGTCCGAACCGCCGCCGGGAGCGGAGAAGTCGTTGCCATACATGAGGCCAAGTGTTACAGCTTGCGCCTCGTCGCACCAGGGGGTGTAACAGGAATCCGAGGATCCCATCCGTAATCGAATGTGCGCTTTGCGCTACTCGGGCGGCGTGATATGGCAGTGACTTGGGCCACTACGCAGATGTGAATCCCTGCAATAACCTCATACCGGCCCCATATCGCGCCTTTATCGCACGTTGCCTGGTGTCGAATGCTGGCGGGTCGTGCAACCAGACGTAGACTTTCCGCCGTCATACCGATCGGCTTTAGACGATCGCCGCCCGACAGAGGCCACTTCCCCCGGCCTCGGCGATCCGCCGGTCCGTCCGGACAACAAGCCGGTCCCCCCGGCCCTGACACCTGGAGCTCACCCACTCATGCGATCTCGCGTGACCATGGTGCTCGCCATCACGGCGGTCGTGCTCGGCGGCGTCCTGCTGGTCCCCACCGCGTACGCCCGGCTCGCCGACGACGGCAGCGGAGGCAGCGGAGGCGGCTCGACAGTCGCCGCGCCCGCACCCACCCCGCCGCCACCGCCCACGCTGGCGGCCGGCCCGGTGTCGGTGAGCTTCCAGGGTGAGTTCTTCTCGTGGGCCCTGCTGGACCGAAAGACCGGCAAGATCTCCGGGTCGCCGAACATGACAGCGACCAGCTCCACCGAGTCGATGATCAAGGCGTGGATCGTCTCCGACTACCTGCGGCAGCTCGGTGACAGGGAGCCGCCCGCGTCGCTGAAGAAGGCCGCCAGCCTCGCCATCATCGACAGCAACGACCAAGCGGCGAACGAGGTCCACGCCGCCGCCGGCGGCTCGTACCGCCCCTCGACGAGCAGTGTTCCCGATCCGGTGGTCCAGCGGGCGATCAAGATCTGCGGGCTGACCGACACCAAGCGCGGCAACATCAAGCCGTACACCGGCTACTGGAGCTTCACCCGGATGTCCCCCCGGGACGCGGTCCGACTCGGCGACTGCATCGCCGACGGCAAGGCCGCCGGCCCGAAGTGGACCAAGTGGGTGCTCGACCAGATGACCAAGGTACGCGGCAGCACCGCCGCCAAGGACCAGAAGTCCTCGTACGGTGGCGGCCGTTGGGGCATCATCGACGGCCTGCCCAAGTCGATCACCGCCCAGGGTCCGGTCAGCATCAAGAACGGTTGGACCCCGATCAACTACGACGGCAACTGGCACGTCAACTGCCTCGCCGTCACCGGCAAATGGAGTCTCGCGGTGATGCTGCGTTACCCGCAGAAGAGCGGGCTGAACTACGGCGCGAAGGTCTGCGCCAGCGTGGCCGCCCAGCTGGTCACCCCGCAGCCGGGCGCCGCGCTCAAGGTGCCGCAGCAGCCGGTCGGCAAGCTCTGATGGCGGGCGACCGTCGGGGCGGCGGCGAGGCATCCCCACTACGGCTGATCGCCATCGCGGTCATCCTGATCGGGCTGGTGCTGGTGTCGCTGCGCCTGCTGCCCGGCTCCCCGTTCGAGTCGTCGGCCGCGGCCAAGTGGGGCGACCCGGGCTCCAGCTCGAACGACAGGTCCACCGGCGCGCCGACCGACCGCACTGCCCGCCAGCCGTCGGCGAGCCCCAGCCCGTCCTTGGAGCCGCTGCCGTTCGTGGCGAAGAACCTCGATCTCGACATCGAGGGCTGGTATTCCTGGAGCGTCCTGGACCGCCGGACCGGCAAGATCATCGGCTCCAAGAACATGGGCGAGACCAGCACGACCGCCTCGATGATCAAGGCCTGGATCGTCGCCGACTACCTGCGCCGCGCGGCCGACGCCGGTCAGACGCCGAGCGACGCGAAGCTCGCCGACGCGACCCGGATCATCCGGGACAGCGACAACACCCGGGCCGAGCAGTTCTACAACCTGGTCGGCCGGGACGCCTCGATCGAGCGGCTGATCTCCATGTGCAAACTGACCGACAGCAGTGTCGCCCCCGACAAGGGCTGGTCCCGGACGGCGCTCTCTCCCCGGGACACCGCCCGGATGGGCAACTGCATCGCCACCGGCACCGCCGCCGGGCCGAAGTGGACCAAGTGGCTGCTCAACGAGATGAAGTTGGTGCGCGGCGCCGGAGACTTCGGCATCCGCAAGGCCTTCCCGGCCGCCGAGCAGAAGCGGATCGCCATCAAGAACGGGTGGATCGACCGGACCAGGGAGCAGGAGATGCACATCAACTGCCTGGCCATCGGTGACACCTGGACGATGGGCGTGATGGTCAAGTACCCGATCAACATGGGCTACGACTACGGCATGCAGAACTGCGAGAAGATCACCGAGGCGCTGCTGCGCCCCGGCACCTGAGCCGCGCGGCCGGCGGGTTGGTTGAGTCGCGCGGCCCTGCGAATGGCTGAGCCGCGCGACAGTGCCGGTCAGCCGGCGAAGAACTCCGGGCCACCGTCGGTCAACGCCGGGGCCTCGCCGATCGCGGCGGCCCGCCGGGCCCACTCACGCAGCCCGGCGACCTGCCGGTCGCCGAGGGAGAAGTCCAGGGCCCGGAAGTACATGGCCAGCGTCGCCGCGTCGAACGCCTCCCAGCGCGCCGCCGCCTCGGCGACCTGGTCCAACTCGGCCAGGCAGAGATCCCGAGAGCGTAGGAACGCCTCGTGCACCTCCTTGACCAGGCCGGGATGGGCGGCGGCGAAGTCGCGCCGGACCGCCCAGACGGCGAAGACCATCGGCAGGCCGGTCCACTCCTTCCACGCCTGGCCGAGGTCGGTGACGATGAGACCCTTCTGTGGCGCCTCGTGGTAGGCCCGCAGCGCCACGTCGCCGATCAGCACCGCGGCGTCGGCCTCCAGCAGCATCTGGGTCAGGTCCGGTGGGCAGCGGAAGTAGTCCGGCCGGACGTTGTACTGCTCGGCGAGCAGCAGCTGCGCCGTCATCACCCCGGTGCGCGAGGTCGAACCGAGCGCCACCCGGGCGCCGTCCAACTCGCCAAGGGGTCGGGTGGAGACCATGTTGACCGAGAGCACCGGCCCGTCGCTGCCCACCGCCAGGTCCGGCAGGAGCAGCAGCTCGTCGGCGTGCTTCAGGTACTCCAGCAGGGTGATCGGGCCGATGTCGAGGTCGCCGGCCACCAGTGCCGCGCTCAGCCGATCCGGCGAGTCCTTCTGCAGGTCGACGTCGAGCAGGGCACCGGAGCGCATCAGACCCCAGTAGATGGGCAGGCAGTTCAGGAACTGGATGTGCCCGACCCGCGGGCGTGCGATGCGCTCAGCCATGGCCCGACCGTAACCCCGGCGTCCGGCTGCGGCTCGGCAGGTCGCCCCGAAGTGGCCAACCCCGCACTCGGCCCGACCGCTTGCCGGTCTGCCGGCTGGTGGTCGGCCCGTCGGACCGCCCGGATCACGACCGGCACGAAGACCAGCACCACCAACAGCCCCAGCACACCGGCACCGGCGATCAGTGGCCGGGGTGGCACGGCGGCGAGCAACGCCCCGCCGACCAGGAAGCCGGCCATCGAGCCACCCTGTACCGCAGCGCCGTAGCTGGCGTACGCCCGGGCGCGCATCGCCTCCGGCACCCGACGAGCGGTGAGCAGGTTGGCGAAGACGTTCTCGCCGGCGTTGGCCGCACCGCCGACCAGCCAGAGCGGCACCAGCACCGCCGCCGCCGGCACCGTCGCCGCCAGCACCACCATCAGGCTGCACACCCCCAGGCAGAGCAGCACCCCGCGGACCAACGCGGCGTCGTCCTCGAACCGCCCGGCGAGCCGTGCGCCGAGCCAGCCGCCGGGCAGCATGCCGGCCATCCAGGCGGCGCTGACCAGGCCGTACATGGTGGCTGAGCTGCCCAACGTCTCCCGGATGAAGAAGACCTCGATCACGTTGATGCCGCCGATCGCCGCGATCACCACGGCGGTGCTCACCACCATCACCACCATCAGCGGATCGCGGCGCAGCCGCCAGCGGAGGTCCGTGCC
>NZ_JAEVHL010000116.1 GCF_016803395.1 Micromonospora tarensis
CTGCCTGCGGCTCGAACAGGTACGGCGAGGCGTCGTGCGCCGCGGCGAGCCTTCGGGGTAGCTCGGCGCTGGCCCGGGTCGGGTCGTCGAGGCGCGAGCGCAGCAACTCGGCGACCTCGCGGGCGCGGGCGCCGGCGGCACTCGGCGCGGGAACGGCGGTGCTCATGGGCGGGTCCTCCCGAAAAGGGTGTTCAGTCGGCCAGCGGAGACGCGACGATCAGCAACCGGCCGGGGGCGGTGTCGGCCGGCGCCGGCAGCCGCAGCGGTTGCCGGCCGGGGGTGATGCTGCCGAGCACGGAGGCGTGCCGCGCCCCGGTGCCGGAGGGCAGCGTGCCCGGCAGCCCGTGCACGGTCAGGTAGCCCAGCAGCGCGAAGGCCAGCGCCTCCTTGGCGTCCGACGCGATGCCCAGGTCGTCGCTGGAGGACAGGTGGACCGCCGGCAGCTCGTCGGCGATCATGCGCATCAGCGTCGGGTTGTGTGCCCCACCGCCGGAGACGACGAGCTGGCTGACCCCGTGTGCCCGGCAGGCGTCGGCCACCGTGACCGCCGTCAGCCGGGTGAGCGTGGCCAGCACGTCGTTCGGCTCCGGCGTGGCGGCGTCGGCGAGGGCGGCGAGCAGGTACGGCAGGTGGAACAGCTCCTTGCCGGTGCTCTTCGGGCCGGACTGCCGGTAGTACGGCTCGTCCAGCAGCCGCCGCAGCAGGACCGGGTTCACCTGCCCGGCCGCCGCGCCGCACCCGTCCCGGTCGTACTCCTCGGTGCCGCCGGTGAAGTGCCGCACGGCGGCGTCGAGCAGCGCGTTGGCCGGCCCGGTGTCGAAGGCGAGCGGGTCCGCGTCCGGCGCGACCACGGTGATGTTGGCGATGCCGCCCAGGTTCAGCGCGGCGGGAACCCCGGGCAGGCCGCGCAGCAGCAGCGCGTCGAGCAGCGCGACCAACGGCGCACCCTGGCCGCCGGCGGCGACGTCACGGCTGCGCAGGTCGGCCACGACCGGAAGGCCGGTGGCCTCCGCGATCCAGGCCGGCTGGCCCAGCTGGAGAGTGCCCCGGACCACACCGGCCTCGACCCAGTGGTGCATCGTCTGGCCGTGCGAGACGACCAGGTCGGCGTCGCCGTCGCAGAGCTGCCCGAGGGCCCGCACGCCGGCCTCGGCGAAGGCCTGACCGATGCCGGTGTCCAGCACGCAGATCGCCTCGGTGCTGGTCGGTGCGGGCGGCAGGGCGGCGGCGATCCGGGTGCGCAGCTGGTCGGGGTACGGGTGGCTGAGCCGGCCCAGTGGTCGCATCCGCACTGTCTCGCCGCTCAGCTCGAACTCGGCCGCGGCGGCTTCGATGCCGTCGTAGGAGGTTCCGGACATCAGGCCGATCACGCGCATCACGTCCTCCTTCACGCCTGGTTGGCGGGCGCCGCCGCCGGGTCGACCTCCTCGTCGGCACGCCGGTGGTCGTACGGGGTCGCCGGTGCGGCGTGGAACCGGCTCGACACCGCGCCGACGAGCAGGGTGATCAGGACGCCGATCGGCACCAGCCACTGGGCGGCGATCGCGGTGGCGACGGTGGTCCCGGCGGTCGTGACGTCGATCTTGACATAGCGGACGATGTAGGTCATCACCGCCACGGTGACGAGGAAGGCGATCACCGCGTCGACCTGGTTGGCCCGCTTGACCAGGCGGCCGAGCAGGAAGGCTCCGAGCAGCGCCCCGTAGGTGTAGCCGGCGATGGTCAGGCCGGTCAGGTAGACGTTTCCGGTGCTGGAGCTGAAGGCGCAGGCGAAGATTGCCATCAGCACCGCCCAGACCAGGGTCATCACCCGGGCGAGCCGCAGCATCACGTCGTCCGACGGGACCCTCTTGAAGAAGCTGTGGATGAAGTCGGCGACGGTGGAGTTCGACATCGAGTTCAGCGCGGACGAGAGCGAACCCATCGCCGCGCCGAGGATGCCGGCCACCAGCAGGCCCGAGATGCCCACCGGCAGGGCGTGCAGGATGAAGCTCGGGTAGAGGTTGTCGCTGCTGGACAGGCCGAGCTCCGTGAAGGTCTGACCCTTGTTGTACGACCAGAGCAGCGCGCCGACCAGGGAGAACGCCGCGAACTGGATGACCACGAAGTTGACGCACGGCGCACTCCCCACCAGCGGTTGTCAATAAGTGACGTTAGCCGAGAGTAACGCGAAACTTTTTGCCAGCGCCCGTCCGGGTGGCTACGCTGAGGCTCCAGCCTGCTGATATGGGGGATCCGTGGACCTCAGCACCCTCGGCACCGAGACCCGAAACGACAACACCACCGATCTCGACCGGATGTCGCCCACCGAGCTGCTGCTCGCGATGAACGACGAGGACCAGACGGTCGCCCAGGCCGTCCGCCGGGCCGTACCGGACATCGCGGCCGCCGTCGACGTGGTCGTGGCGTCGCTGCGCCAGGGCGGCCGGTTGATCTACCTGGGTGCCGGCACCAGCGGCCGGATCGGCATGCTCGACGCCGTCGAGTGCCCACCCACCTTCGGAACCTCACCCGACCAGGTCCTCGGTCTGCTCGCCGGCGGGGCGGGCGCGTTCACCGCCGCCGTGGAGGGCGCGGAGGACGACCCGACCCGGGCCGTCGCCGACCTGGACGCGGTCGGCCTGACCGCCCGCGACACCGTGGTCGGGCTCGCCGCCAGCGGCCGTACCCCGTACGTGGTCGGCGGGTTGGCGCACGCCCGCGCACGGGGCGCGACGACCGTCTCGGTGGCCTGCAACCAGGATGCGATGATCAGCCGGTACGCCGACGTCGCCATCGAGGTGCCCACCGGCCCCGAGGTGCTCACCGGGTCGACCCGGCTCAAGGCCGGCACCGCCGAGAAGCTGGTCTGCAACATGCTCTCCACCGCCACCATGGCCCGCCTCGGCAAGGTCTACGGCAACCTGATGGTGGACATGAACGCCACCAACGAGAAGCTCGTCGACCGGGCGCGTCGGATCGTCGCCGAGGCCGCCGACACCGACCTCGACACCGCCGCGCGGGCGCTCGCGGCGGCGCACGGGCACGCCAAGACGGCCATCGTGCTGCTGCTCGCGAACTGCACCGCCGAGGAGGCCGCGGCGCGACTGCGCGACACCGGCGACGACGTTCGGGCGGCCGTGGCCGCCTGACCAGTCGGGTCGGGCCGATCCGTCGGACCGCTTGCCTAGAGTGCGCCGCATGTACTTCGTGTGTCGCTGGCGAGAGGAATCGCCGTTCGGCAAGCGGGTCGTCGCAGTGCCCGACGCGACGGTGCTCGACTGGTCTCGCCGGGGCTGGGGCCGCGACGACCCGGAAGAGTGGATCACCGCTGAGCTGGGCGGCGACGTGTACGGCCTGGAGTCGATCCTCGAGGAGGCCCGCGAGCGGCGGCTGCCGCCGCCGGAGACCGTCGACGAGCTGCGCGCCCTGCTCGACGCGCACCTCTGGGTGGAGGGCGACGACGAGGGCTCGTTCATCCGGCTCGGTACGCACACCCTGCGGGTGCGGACGACGACGACGAGGTGGATCTGGCCTACTACTTCGTCGACCACGACGCCGCCGCCACGTCGCCCGACCGGCTCGCGTCCGCGTTGCACGACACCTGGCCGCTGCCCGCCGGGGCCGCCGGTCCCGACCCGGTCTTCCGCCACGACGTGCCGGTCCGCACCGTCCACAACGCCCCGCCCGGTCCGGAGGCGGTCTTCTCGGTTCGGCTCTGCTGGGATCCGCCGGGCACGGCGAGCAACCTGGATCTGACCGGCGCTCTGGTCTTCCCCGGCCTCACAGTGCCGGCCTTCGCCGGCGCCTGCGGGCCGTCGACGCGGCCGACACCCAGCGCTGGCCCGCCGACGCGCGGCTGCTGCGAGCCCTGGTCGCGCCGGACGAGGACGACGTCGGCCCGGCGCTGGGCCGCTACGCCCGGCTGCCCGGGTACGACCCGTCACCCGCCAACCTCGACGTGGTCTCCGTCCATCAGGAGATCCACCGGGAGACGCTGGGGCTGATGAGCCGGCAGCCGTCCGGCGGGTCGCTGATCCGGTCGGACCCGCACATCGCGCAGGTCGCCCGGTACATCGACGACTTCTTCGGGTTCGACCAGTGGTTCCTCTTCGACACCAGGTGGGCGGCGGCCAACGAGCACCTGGCCCGTTCGCTGCTGCGCTACGCCGCGCACTGGGACCCGTTCGACAGCCTCGGGTCGGCGTGACCGGGGCCAGCTCCCCGAAGCGCCCCGTCCATTGTGGACGGGGCGCTTCGTCGGGTCAGTCGAGCTGGGTGCCGGGGACCCCGCGAGCGTCGACGTCCGGCGTGGTAGCTACCTCGATCCGGGGTGACCGGTCCGGTGGAAGATGGGCGAGGTCGGCGATGACGACCACATCCACCTCCCCGTCGATCATCGTCTGCTCGACGGTCTCCCACGGCGCCCGGATGATTCCCGCCAGCCGGTAGGAATGTCGGCGAAGGTGCGTCAGGCACATCGCGACGGCGGGCTCCGACGGTTCGATGTCGGCGGGGACCCAGATGACGGCTATCTCCATGGAACTCTCCTGATCAACGTCGGGTAGGCGACTGGGTGATCAGGAGTTGCTGTGGCGGCGGGGGACCGCGCTGCACCGGGCGACCGGCGGCGTGCAGGTCGACGGGGGCGACGGTGCGCCCGTGCAGCAGTGGTGCGACGGACGGCGGACCTTCGGCCGCCGCCGGGGGAGGATCGACACCGCCGGGACCCGCTCCGGCGGGTGCGGACGCGAGTGCCAGCACGAACGCCGGTAGCCCCGCCGGGGGGCGGGTGGGCGGCTGCGGCGTCGGTTCGGTGAGCGCGCTCATCGCCGCCCGCGGCCGGTCCGACGCCCGGTTGACGGAGGTGCCGTGGGTGTCGCCACGGGACACCGTCGCCGCGCCGGGGCAGCGTCGGCGACCCGACCGACGGCGCGGGCAGCGGTACGGCCGTCGGCAGCGGCACTGTCGACCGCACCTCGACCACGGCGGGCACCGACACCTTGATGGTCTTTGGTGACGCGGCGACGTCCACCGACCGGAGGCTGGTCGGCAACGGCAACGGCAACGTCGGCGGCGATGGTGATGGCGAGCCGGCGTGGGCCGGTCCGGCGCCGAACGCCACCGCCCCGAACGCCGCAGCCCCGAACGCCACCGCCCCGAGCGCCACGGCGGGCAGGTGGTGCCTCAGGCGCATCGCGCAGCGGCTGCCGGCGGCCGTGTCGTCAGCCCGGCCCGGTCCGGTCCACCACGTCGGTGCCGCTGGCCGGGCGGTTGCTCCTGGCCTCCCGCCGTTGCCTCCATGCGCGGGTTCTTGCCCCCGGGATGGTCGGGCTACACCTGCTGTCGATGTCACCGTCGTCGATGCGCTGGTCCGCTCGGCGTCCCGACGCGGCGGCTCGCCGTACCGTTTCGCGGGTCACACGGGTGCCCGCGCGGGCGTCGGAGCGCTGTCGAGGGGCAGGTCGCGCATCCGGCGGATCGGGGTCGACAGATAGATGATCGGGGAGAGCACTGTGAACGCCCCGAAGATCAGCAGGGTGGTGCGGGCACCGAGCGGTCCGGCCAGGACGCCGGCCAGCAGACCGCCGAGCGGGATGGCGCCCCAGGAGACGAACTTGACCGTGGCGATCACCCGGGACAGCAGCTCCGGCGGGCTGGCGAGCATCCGGTACGTGCGGGTGGTCACGCTGAGCACCACTGTGGAGCCGGCGAAGACGAGGTTCCCGACGGCGAAGGCGAGGTACCCGGTGGTGCCGGTGCCCAGCGGGATGACGAGCGCGCCGGCCACGCCGACGAAGGCGGCGATGATCAGGCCGCGTGCGGTGCCGACCCGATCGGTGAACCGGGTCGTCAACGCGGCGCCGATGAGCGTGCCGAGGCCGTCGGCGGCGAGCAGCAGCCCGAACAGGAGCGGCGATGCGTGCAACTCGCGCACCAGATAGAGCGGGAAGAGCGCGAGCATCGCGCCGTTGACGAAGTTCGTCGCGGTGGCGTCCCACATGGCCGGCCCGATGATCGGGTGTCGGAGCACGAAGTGCCAACCCTCGCGGATCATGGTGGCCATCGGCGGACGCTCGGCCGGCCGCTGCACCCGCCGGGCCGGCAGGGTGCGCAGCAGGACGGCGGAGACCAGATAGCTGACGGCGTCCACGAACAACGTCGGCACCGCACCCAGCAGCTGCACCGCGAGCCCGCCCAGGGACGGTCCGCCCAACTGGGTGGCGGCGTGGGTGCCGGAGTTGAGGCTGTTGCGCGACTGTAACTGCGCCGCCGGCACGATCTCCGGCAGGAAGGTCTGGTTCGCCACGTCGAACAGCACGTTGGCGAAGCTCACGACCAGGGCGACCACTACCAGTTGGGCCACGGTCAGGGCGTCGAACCACCAGGCCAGCGGAACGGACGCGATGGCGAGGGCGCGGATCAGGTCCAGGGCGACCTGCATGCCGCGCAGCGGCATGCGCTGCACGACCACCCCCGCCGGCAGACTGATCAAGAGGTACGCGAGATAGCCCGCCGCCGTGATCAGACCCATCTCGAAGGCGGACGCGTCCAGCACGGTCAGCGCGGTCAGGGGTAGGGCCACCCCGCCGACCGCCGAGCCGAGGTGACTCGTCGTGCCCGCGGTCCACCAGCGCCAGAATGTAGTAAGTCTCATAATGGAACTGACTATAGGGGTCTCGGTGCGAGGAGTCGACAGCGCGTTTCGCGCTCGCGGAACGGGTATCCAGGCGTACCAGCGCGACCGGTGACAACGGCTTCACGGAGTGGGGGAGCGCGACTCATGGCAGATCAACAGCCCACAATCGTCCTCGTGCACGGCGCCTTCGCCGACTCGTCGAGTTGGAACGGTGTGATCGAGCGGATGGGCGCCGCGTACGACACGGTGGCCGCTGCCAACCCGCTGCGCAGCGTCGCTGGCGACGCCGCGTACGTCCGGGATGTCGTACGGGGGATCGGTGGCCCGGTCGTCCTGGTCGGCCACTCGTACGGCGGCATGGTGATCACGCAGGCCGCGGCGGGCGACCTGTCGGTTCGGGCCCTCGTGTACGTGAACGCCTTCGCCCCGGAGGACGGCGAGTCGGCGCTGGAGCTGTCCGCGAAATTCCCCGGCAGCACGCTCGCCGACACGCTGGTGCAGTATCCGGTGTCGACCGGTGGCAACGAGGTGGCGATCAGTCAGGAGGCCTACCACGCGCAGTTCGTCGCGGACGCGTCGGCGGACCTGGCCGCGCTGATGGCCCGGACCCAGCGGCCGATCACCGAACAGGCGCTGGGTGACAAGCTTTCCGGAGAGCCCGCCTGGCGATCCCTGCCCAGCTGGTTCGTGTTCGGTGACGCCGATCGGAACATCCCGGCGGCCTCGCACCGGTTCATGGCCGAGCGGGCCAACCCCCGTGGGCAGCGCGAGGTGGTCGGCGGTTCGCACGCCATGGCGGCGGTCCGGCCGGGTGAGGTCGCCGAGACGATCATCGAGGCGGTCCGGGGCGTGAGCGGCTGACCCGGTCGAGCGGACAGTGGCCGGCGCCCGGCTCCGTCGCCCCACTCGGCGGAGCCGGGTTCGGCGGGGAGCTGGTGGTGTGCTCCGTCACCAGGGCGGGTCAGCCCGGGCGGTTGGGGGCGACACGGGGTAGCTGCTAAGGTCAAGATTGTTGCCGCCGCAAAATTACCAGCGGCAACTATCTTCGAGAGAAGGATGCCCCGATGACCAAGCTCTCCGTCATCTACTACTCGTCCACCGGCACCCTGCACGCCATGGCGAAGCGCCTCGCCGAGGCGGGCGAGAAGGCCGGCGCCGAGGTGCGGCTGCGGCAGGTTCCGGAGCTCGCCCCGGCCGAGGCGATCGCCTCCAACGCGGCCTGGAGCCAGCACTTCGACGCCACCAAGAACGAGCCGAAGGCCACCGCCGACGACGTCGTCTGGGCGGACGCGGTGCTGTTCGGCACCCCGACCCGCTACGGCAACGTGGCCAGCCAGCTCAAGCAGTTCCTCGACACCCTCGGTCCGCAGTGGGCGCAGGGCCTGCTCGCCGACAAGGTGTACGCCGGCTTCACCGCGTCCATGACCGCCCACGGTGGTCAGGAGTCGACGCTCCTCGCGCTCTACAACACCATCCACCACTTCGGCGGCCTGATCGTCGCCCCGGGTTACACCGACCCGCTGAAGTTCGCCGACGGCAACCCGTACGGCGTCTCGCACGTCACCGGCGGAAACAACGACGCCCCGCTGGGCGACGCGCAGTTCGCCGCCCTCGACCACATGGCCGGGCGGGTCGTCAAGGTCGCCGGGAAGCTCAACGCCTGACTGGCGTCGGCCGCCACCGTGCGGCCGCCAGTCCGCGGGTCCTCAGTTTTCATGGCCGTCTACCCCGCGGGGGTAGACCGGCCCATGGCTGCTTACCGACGGCACGGGCAGCCGGAGCTCACACCGCGATCGCCGCCATGGCGGCATGCGGTCGGTGCTTGTCGTCACCGGCCCGTCGAAGGCGCTCGACCTCCCGGAAGCCGGCCCGGGCGAGTCGCTCGGCGAACTCGTCGAGCGACCAGCGGTAGGCGGTGACGACCTTGTGGTCGAAGGCGCCGACGGCGTCGGCGTCGAAGACACCCAGCACCAACCGCCCGGCCGGGGCCAGCACCCGCCGGAACTCGTCGAGCACGGCACCGAGGTCCTGCGGCGGTAGGTGGATCAGCGAGTACCAGGCCAGGATGCCGCCGACGGAGTGGTCGGCGGCATCGAGGCGTTCCATCGACCCGAGCTGGTACTCGACGCCCGGGTGCGTTGCCCGGGCGTGCGCGATGAACTCGGGGACCAGGTCGAGCCCCGACGCGTCGACGCCCAGCGAACGAAGGTAATCGGTGAGGTGGCCGGGGCCGCAGCCGAGATCGAGCACCGGGCCGGGCCGACCCGCCAGGTGTCGCTGGATGAAGGCGAGGTCATCCGGATCCACCTGCTGCGTGGTGCCGAACAAGCTGATGTAGAGCTCCGCGACGGACGTGTATGCCTGCTGTACCTTCTCCGTGTCCACCGAGGGACTATACGAGCTCAGATGGACGGCTCCCGCATCGCCGGAACGCTCGACCTGACCCGGATCGGCGTCGGTAACGCTCAGCTTCCGGCCCGGAACATGAAGGTGTAGAGATGACGGCCAATCGGGCAGTTGCCGCGCTGGTCGATGGATGGGTCGCCTGATCGTGTCGATCGCGGTCCGCGCGTTCCGCCGGGGCGTGCAAGGATTTCCGACGTGGCAGACACCGGGTCGGCACTTACCGACATCCGCGCCCGAATCGA
Organism: Micromonospora tarensis; assembly: GCF_016803395.1. GTDB lineage: Bacteria > Actinomycetota > Actinomycetes > Mycobacteriales > Micromonosporaceae > Micromonospora > Micromonospora tarensis. The sequence goes on from NZ_JAEVHL010000116.1 coordinate 9,268, forward strand.
CGAGCTGGATGGTGAACTCGTCGGGCTGCTCGCCCGGCGGGAGGCCCTGGTCCGGCAGGCGGCCCCGCTCAAGAGCGACCAACAGGCGGTCCGCGCGCCGGAGCGGGTGGCGCAGGTGGTCGCCCGGGTCCGCACGCTGGCGAGTCGGGCCGGCGCCGACCCGGACGTGATCGAGCGGATCTACCGGGGCATGATCCAGGCCTTCATCGACCTGGAGACCGACGAGCACCACCGGCGGGCCGGCGGCTGAGCGCCTGGCCATCCGAGCGGTGCGATCGACTCGCGTTCCTTGAAGTCGCGGTATCCGGGCGGAAGGGATGCCGCGTTATCAAGGAAACCGAGTCGATCAACGGCTCGGCGGGGGCCGCTGCGACCGGCCGCCCACGGGTTACGGCGCCGCCAGCTCGGCGCCGTCCGGGCTCGCCTCGCGCGGCGGTAGGTAGCCGAGCTCGTACGAGATCCGGTTGGCGGTCTCCAGGAGTGCCGGCAGGTTGCTCTTGAGCTGGTCGAGGCTGGCGATGACCTCGATCGCGGTGATCGAGGCGGCGGCGATGACCTGCCCTCGGGAATCCCTGATCGGTGCGGCCACGCACATCACGTAGGCGTCGTGCTCGCCGTTGTCGGTGGCCCAGCCGCGCTCCTGGATGCGGGCGAGTTCGGCTTCGAGCGAGTCGTGGTCGGCCACTGTGGTGTCGGTGAATCGCTCGAAGACGACGTGCGAGAGCAGGCGGTCGCGCTCCTCCCGGGGCAGGTAGGCCAGGATCGTCTTGCCGACGGCGCTCGCGTAGATCGACACCGCGCGGCCGACCCGGGACGGCAGCTTGACGGCGTCGAACGCCGGACTGTCGACCTTGTCGATATAGATGATCTCGTCGCCGGTCAGCTGGGCCAGGTGCACGGTGTGGCCGGTTTCGCGTTGCAACCCGCGCAGGTGTGCGGCGGCGGGCTGGCGCAGGTCCATCGAGCCGAGCGCGAGCTCGGACAGCTCGATCAGCCCGCTGCCGAGCACGTAGGTGCCCGCTCCGGTTCGGCGGACGAAGCGCGCGGATTCCAGTGTCTGCAGGATCCGCAGTGCGGTGGACTTGTGCACGCCGAGCACGTCCGCGGCCTCGGTCAGCGACAGCGGGTGCTCCGCCGATCGACGGATCAGGTCGATCGCGCGGCGAATCGATTGCGCCAAGGCTGACTCTCCCCTCAAGCGACGGGCGCCGCCGTCGTGGTCATTGCATCATGTGCAATCTACTTGACTCGATGCGCAACCGCCACTTGACAGCGTTGCACATGGCGCTACGATCGTTGCAATTTCATCCTCTGACTCAGCCTCGTAACAGTGGAGTAACGATGGGTAATCAGCGCTCTCACTTCGGCATTGCCAGGGCGACGTGTGCCCTCGGCTTGGTTGCCGCTCTCCTGACCGGTTGCGGCTCCGACGGTGAGTCCAGCGACGGCGTCACCAAACTGACCTTCGCCGCCTCGACCTTCGGCGACCCGGGCCGCGGGCCGCTGCTGACGAAGTGGCTCGACGAGTTCAACCAGAGCCAGACCAAGGTGCAGGTCTCCGCCGCCGCGGTGCCGTACCCGACCTTCGGCCAGACCGTGCTCACCCAGATGGGCAGCGGCAAGGGCCCCGACCTGGTCCGCTTCGACATGCCCGAGTTCGAGGCCGCCTCGGACGCCGGCCTCGTCGCACCGCTGGACAAGCTGGTCGACGTCGGCAAGTACGACCTGCTCAAGCAGCCGGACCAGTTCATGGTCCACGATGGTGTCCGGCACGGCGTCATCTTCGAGGCGTCGAACTACGCGATGTTCTACAACGCCGACCTCATCCCGACGCCGCCGTCGACCTACGAGCAGTTCGCCTCCACCGCCAGGTCGCTGACCAAGGGCGACGTCTTCGGCCTGGCGTTCCGTCAGACCGAGGCCGAGGAGGCCGGCGTCTGGCAGGACATCTTCAACTACGTGTACGGCTTCGGCGGCGCGTGGTCCGACGGCAAGAACCTGACGATCAACTCGCCGGAGAACCTCAAGGGCCTCCAGGCGTTCAAGGACCTGTACGACGCCAACGTGATTCCGCGCGGAGCGGACGCGGCGACGTTCCGGCGGATGTTCGCCGAGGGCAAGGTCGGGATGGAGCTCAACAACGGCGGGTACGTGACCGCCACCCGCGGCCAGAACGCGAAGCTGAACTTCAACGTCGCGCCCATCCCGTTCCCGGTCCGCAAGCAGGGCGCGATCCTCGCCCCGATCGTGATCAACGAGGCGAGCGAGGGCAAGGACGAGGCGGCCACCTTCATCAAGTGGGCGCTGGAGCCGCAGAACCAGGTCAAGCTGCAGGAGATTCTCGGTGCGAGCAGCGTGGCCACCACCACGCAGCGCAGCGCGGAGAAGCTCAAGGAGACCCCGTTCCTCACCGTCTTCGACGGGCTCACCGAGACCAGCCTGCCGCAGATCGTGCTGGGCTTCGAGGCCAAGACGCCGGACATCCGCAAGGTGGTCGTGCAGAACGTGGTCGCGGCGCTGCAGGGCAAGACCGACCTCAAGTCGGCGCTGGATCGTGCCCAGCAGCAGGCGACCGAACTGGTCCGCTGACCGCTCGACACGGCGACGCTGCCGGCGTGACGCCCCGTGCGCCGGCAGCGTCCTTCCCCACGAAGGATCTAACCCGATGACTGTGGTCGAGCAGACCGGAGCACCGAAGACAACACCCCCGGGCCGGCCCCGGCGTCGGCCCAGCCCGCTGGGTAGCAAGTGGACGCCGTACCTGTTCCTGGCCCCCGCCGCCCTGTTCATCCTGGTCTTCCAGGCAGTACCCCTCGTGCAGGAGGTGTACCTCAGCTTCACCAGGACGAGGTTGCTCAACCCCACCCGCAGCGAATGGGTCGGGCTCGACAACTACCACCGGGTCTTCGGCGACCCGGAATTCCACCGCACCCTGCTGATCACCTTCGTCTACGTGATCACCTGTGTCGTTGTCGCGATCGGTGCCGGGCTCGTCGTCGCGCTCCTGCTCAACCGGAAGTTTCGGGGCCGTGGCGTGGCCCGGGCGCTGGTGACCGTCCCCTGGGCCGCTCCGGGCATCGCGGTCGCGCTCATCGCCACCTGGATGCTCAACGCGCAGTACGGCATCGTGAACCGGTTCCTCGACGCGGTCGGGCTCGGAGTGCCAGGCGGCGCCATCCTGGACAGTCCGCGCTACGCGCTTCCGGCGGTGCTCGCGACGACCATCTGGCAGCTGTTCCCGTTCACCTCCGTGGTGCTGCTCTCCGCGCTGCAGTCCGTCCCGCAGGACCTCAACGAGGCGGCGACCGTGGACGCGCGGGACGGTGGGCCACCTTCCGCGCCGTCACCTGGCAGGTCATCAAGCCGACAGTGGGTCTGCTGGCGCTGCTGATGACGATCTGGTCGCTGCGGCGCTTCGAGCTGATCTGGCTGATGACCAAGGGCGGGCCGGTCGGTGCCACCGAGACGCTCGTCATCGACCTCTACTCGCAGGCCTTCGACTCGAAGGAACTCGGATCGGCGGCGGCCATCGGAATGGTCGGCGTCGTCATCTCGCTCATCGTCATCATCGGCAGCCGCCTGGTCGCCCGTGCCGTGGAGAAGGGGGACGTCCGATGAGGCGTTTCCGGTTCGGTGTCACCGCGCGGATCGTCGCCGTGCTCGTCGTGCTGGGCGTCGCGGTGTTCCCGCTGTACTGGATGTTCGTCACGGCGCTGTCCAGCAACAGCGACCTCTTCGCCGACCAGCCCCGGCTCACGCCGGACCTCGGCCAGTTCGGGGTCTTCGTGGATGCGCTGGCCGAGGGCAAGGCGGCCGGGTGGCTGCTCAACAGCCTGATCATCGCCGTCGGCACGATGGTCATCTCCGTCGGCCTGGGCATTCCGCTCGGCTACGCGCTGTCCCGGTTCTCGTTCTGGGGCAAGGCCGTGCTGACCGTCGTGCTGCTGTTCACCCAGATGCTGCCCGAGGCGCTCATGGTCGTTCCGCTGTTCGCGCTGTTCCGCCGGTTCGAACTGCTCGACTCGCTGGCCGGCCTGGTCCTGGTGAACTCCGCCTTCGTCCTGCCGATCGTCGCGCTGATCCTCAAGGGCGCCATCGACGGCATCCCGAAGGAGCTGGAGGAAGCCGCCCGCGCCGACGGCGCCCGGCCCTTCACCACCCTGACCCGCATCAACATGCCGTTGATCGCGCCGTCGATCGCGGCCACCGCGGTCATCGCCTTCTTCCACGCGTGGAACGAGTACGTGTTCGCCGTGACGTTCATCTTCAACCCGGAGTTGCAACCGGCCTCGGTCGGCATCGCGAACTTCATCGGCGAACTGGGTACCCCGATCCAGACGGTGATGGCCGTTGCCTTCCTGTTCACGCTGCCCGCCGTCGCCTTCTACCTGTTGGTGCAGAAGTACGTGGTCTCCGGCATGACCGCCGGCGCGGTGAAGGGTTGAGTCGAAGATGAAGATCGTCTCCGTCGACACGCTTGTCGTCGACTTCTACCGCACGAACCTCGTCATCGTGCGGGTCCACACCGACGAGGGGATCGTCGGGCTCGGCGAGGCCACCCTGGAGGGCAAGGAACGGGCCGTCCAGGGTGCGATCGCCGAGCTGGCCGAGGCCGTGGTGGGCCTGGACCCGACGAGCATTTCGAAGATCCTCTACGAGCTGGCCCGGGACTGGTACTGGCGCGGCGGGCCGGTCATCATGACCGCGTTGAGCTCGCTGGAGATGGCTCTCTGGGACATCTCGGCGCGCGACCTCGGCGTACCGGTGTCCCGGCTGCTCGGCGGTGCCACCCGGGACCGGGTCCGCGCGTACGCCAACGGTTGGTTCTCCGGCGCCGTCACTCCAGAGGACTACGCCGACGCCGCGCGCCGGACGGTGGAGTCCGGCTTCCGCGGTCTCAAGTGGGACCCGTTCGAGAACTACGACCTCACCATCAGCACCCAGCAGCTGGATCGGGTGCTCGCACAGATCGACGCCGTCCGGGGCGCGGTGGGCCGCGAGGTGGAGCTGTTCGTCGAGGGGCACGGCCGCTTCGACGTCCGGCACGCCATCAAGGTCGCCAAGGAGATCGCCCAGTTCGACCCGGTCTGGTTCGAGGAGCCGTGCCCGCCGGACAACCTCGACGCCCTGGTCGACATCCGCCGCGCGTCGCCGGTGCCGATCGCCGCCGGGGAGCGGTGGTACGGCCGGCAGGGCTTCGCCCCGGCGCTGGCCCGCCAGGCGGTCGACTTCGTCCAGCCCGACGTGACGCACGCCGGCGGGATCGCCGAGCTGGCCTTCATCTCGACGCTCGCCGCGACCAGCTACGTGGGCTTCGCGCCACACAATCCGAGCGGCCCGTTGAGCACGGCCGCGACGCTGCAACTCGGGGCGACACTGCCGAACTTCCGGTACCTGGAGATCATGGCGACCGACGTGCCGTGGCGTCCCGAGATCACCAACGAGCGGCTGGTGTTGACCGACGAGGGTGACATCCTCGTCCCGACCGGGATCGGGCTGGGCATCGAGGTGGACCTCACCGCGATCGAGCGGCACCCCTTCACACCCCACCCGATGCGGATGTTCCGGGACGCCGTCTACGACATCCGGCCCCGCGACGAGCGGTCCTTCTTCAATCTGGGAAGCGGCTCATGACCGTGCCACGGCCCCGCCGGGTGGCCACCGACGCGGACTGGGTCGGGACCGCCGCCGAGGCGCTGCCGGACGACGCCGACCGCGGTGTCCTCGTCGGGCGGATCTGGGACCCGTCCGCCGGCGGCCCCTCGCCGGTGGCCGTGCGCGACGGCCAGGTCATCGACCTCAGCCACCGGTTCGCCACCGTCCGGGACATCTGCGAGCTGCCGGACCCCGCCGCGACGGTGGCCGAGCTCGACGGCACGCGGGTCGGCGACTTCGCGGAGCTGCTGGCCAACACGGGCGCCGCGAGTCGCGATCTCAGCCGGCCCTGGTTGCTCGCCCCGGTCGACCTCCAGGCGCTCAAGGCCGCCGGGGTGACCTTTCCGGTCTCGATGATCGAACGGGTCATCGAGGAACGGGCCCGGGGTGATCTGGCCCTCGCGGCGGACATCCGGCACCGGATGCTCGCCGACGTCGGTGTGGACCTGCACCACCTGGAACCGGGCTCGGCGGAGGCCGACCGGCTCAAGCGGCTGCTGGTCGCCGAGGGCATGTGGAGTCAGTATCTGGAGGTGGGCATCGGCCCGGACGCCGAGATCTTCACCAAGGGCCAGGTCCTCTCCGCCGTCGGCACCGCCGTACCGGTCGGCGTGCTCGCCGCGTCGACCTGGAACAACCCGGAACCCGAGGTGACGCTCATCGTCCAGTCCACCGGACGGATCGTCGGCGCCACCCTCGGCAACGACGTGAACCTGCGCGACATCGAGGGCCGCTCGGCGCTGCTGCTGCCGTTGGCGAAGGACAACAACGCCTCCTGCGCGCTCGGCCCGCTGATCCGGTTCTTCGACGACAGGTTCGGCATGGACCAGGTCCGCCAGCTGGAGGTGAGCCTGGAGGTTCGCGGCGTGGACGGCTTCCACCTGGAGGCGGTCTCGGAGATGACCCAGATGTCGCGCGATCCGGAGGACCTGGTGCGGCAGTTGATCGGCCCGCACCACCACTATCCCGACGGGGCCGCGCTGATGCTCGGCACCATGTTCGCGCCGATCCAGGACCGGGACCGCCCCGGTGAGGGCTTCACCCACAAGATCGACGACGTGGTACGGATCAGCTGCCCGGCGCTCGGCACCCTGGTCAACCGGGTCCGGCACGCGGAGGAGTGCGAGCCCTGGCACTTCGGCGTCCGCGATCTCATGGGCAATTTGGTAAGGAGAGGACTGCTGTGAACGTGGTCAACACGGTCGACCCACGCGACGGACGCCGTCGCGCGACGGAGCTCACCGAGACCGACGAGTCTCGGCTGGAGGCGATCGCCGAGCAGGCGTCCCAGGCGGCGCGGTGGCTGTCCGACCTGGGCAGGCTCCGCAGAGCGGAGCTGCTGGACGCGATCGCCGCCGAGCTGGAGTCCCGCCGGGCGGACCTGATCGCCACCGCGGAGGCGGAGACCGGGCTGAGCCACCCGCGCCTCGACGGCGAACTCACCCGGGCGGCGGTCCAGTTCCGGATGTTCGGCGAGGTGCTGCGCGATGGGGCGTACGTCGAGGCGGCCATCGACCACGCCGCCGACACACCCCTCGGGCGCGGCCCGGACCTGCGCCGGATGCTCGTACCCCTCGGGCCGGTCGCCGTCTTCGGGGCCAGCAACTTCCCGTTCGCCTTCTCGGTCGTCGGTGGTGACACCGCCGCCGCGCTCGCCGCCGGGTGTCCCGCGGTGCTGAAGGCGCACCCGTCGCACCCGCTGACGTCGCACGCCTCCGCCGAGGCGATCGGGGCGGCCATCCGCGACCTGGGCGGGCCGGCGGGGGTGATCGCGACAGTGTACGGGGAACCGGCTGGCCGGTGGCTGGTGCGGCACCCGGCGATCCGCGCGGTCGCCCTGACCGGCTCCGTCGGCGCCGCCCGCGCCATCCAGGCGGCCATCGACGAACGGCCCGACCCCATTCCCCTGTACGCCGAACTGAGCAGCGTGAACCCCATCGTGATCCTGCCCGGCGCGGCGGACGACCGGGCCGACGAGATCGCCGAGGGGTTGTTCGGCTCGTTCACGAACTCCGGTGGTCAACTGTGCACCAAGCCCGGGTTGGCGTTCGTCCCCTCGGGCGCGGGCGGTGATCGGCTGCTGGAGGCGCTGCGGGGGAGGGTCGCCGCCGCCGGCGGCGCGGTCCTGCTCAACGAGCGCATCCGCGACGGGTACGAGCAGCGGGCCGCGGAGTTCGAGCGGGCCGGCGCGCGTGTGTCGGCGCGGCCCGAGGTGGACCGGGGCGATGGCTTCGTCGTCGCGCCGACCCTGCTGGAGGTCGACCTGGTGGGCCTGACCGCCGAGATCGCCGACGAGTGCTTCGGCCCGCTCATGGTGGTGGTGCGCTATGACGACGCCGCCGACCTCGACGCGGCGCTTGCCACCGTGCCGCCCTCGCTGACCGGCTCCCTGCACCACGGCCCGGGTGACGACGCCGATGCCGTGCGCCGACTGGTCGACGGATTCGCCGGCCGTACCGGGCGCGTGGTCTTCGACGGCTATCCCACCGGCGTCCGCGTGTCGTGGGCCCAGCACCACGGTGGACCCTGGCCGTCGACGAACGCCGTGCACACCTCGGTGGGCGCCACCTCGATCCGACGGTTCCTCCGCCCGCTCGCCTGGCAGGACGCGCCGGCCTGGCTGCTGCCCGAGGAGCTGCGCGACGAGTACGCCGCCATTCCCCGCCGGGTCGACGGGAGGTTGCAGCCGGTAGTGGGGTAGCCGCCTCGCCACACCATTGCGACGTGCCTTTTCCGGCCGGCGCGCGGATTCCTTGACGACCTGACCCGATAATGAATTCGCGCGCCAGTCGGCTGGCGCGGCTCGATTCTGCCCGGAATTACCGCGACGTGATCCTGCGGAATAGCACCCCTCGACGGCTTGACCAATCAATGCAATTCATGGTTCGGTTTTCGACAGGCAGCGGTGTTAGCGCTCGCATCGCCGAATTGCCCGTCAGTGGTATCCCTTCACCTCACCATCGAATGGTCGGTCGGCCGCTCGGTGCGGTCTGACCACACGCCGAAGAGGGAGCAGGAACATGCCCGTCGCACCTCCCCGTCCGCTGATGCCGGCACGACCGCGCCGGCTGATGCTCACACTGCTCGCCGCCGTCACCGTCGCGGCCGCTACGGCCGCCGCCCCCGCGGCGTCGGCCGCGCCGCCGGCACCGCTGGGCCCGACCGTCACCCGCACCGACAGGCCGCCGACCGGGTACGAGGTCACCTTCCGGTACCGGGCGCCGGCGGACGTCCAGCAGGTCCACGTCTACGGTGACTGGTTCTACTCCCGGCCGGAGAACATCGCCTGCCAGGACTGCGGCGACGCCCGGCCACCCGCGCAGTGGCAGCCCGGCGACGTCGCGGCCACCCCGTGGCACATCCTGCCGATGCGCAAGGGCCCGGACGGGGTGTGGACGTTCAGCACGCCGCTGCCGGCGGGCACCTTCCGCTACGCGTTCACCCACGACTGCGCCAACGAGCTCGCCACCGGCTGCGAGCTGCACGACGACCCGGCGAACCGGTGGCAGATCCAGCCGCAGTACCCGGGCGCGCCCGGCGCGGTGCGCAGCACGATCTACGTCCCGGCCAGCAAGAGGTTCCCGACGTACGACACCGGCTACCAGGCGCCGGTCGCCCGCGTCGGCAAGCTGGAGTCCCGGCGGTACCCCTCACCGCTGTCGACCAACCCGGCCGGCGTGCACGACGTCGTCGTCTACACGCCGTACGGCTACGACCCGGACCGGGCCGAGCCGTACCCGACCCTCTACCTGAGCCACGGCAGCGGTGACCACTCCACCGCCTGGACGATGCAGGGCGTGGCCCACCTGATCCTGGAGAACGCCGTCCGGGACCATGCCGCGCAGCCCATGGTGATCGTCTCCACCGACTTCAACGGCCTGCCCGGCGGCAACGAGGGCTACGTCAACGAACTGCGGAACAACGTCTTCCCGTTCGTCGAGCAGAACTACCACGTCTCCAGCCGGGCGCAGGACCGCGCGTTCGCCGGCTTCTCCGCCGGTGGCAGCCGGGCGTACACCATCATGTACGACCACACCGACCTGTTCGGCTACCACGCGGCCTGGAGCGCGGGCGGCCCGGCAGCCACCGCGGCGCAGGTCGACAGCATGAAGGCGGTGGCCGGCGGCATCATGATCGGCACCGGGCTCCAGGACCGGCTGGGCAACATCGCCGAGAACTCCCAGCGCAACGCCGCCGCGCTGCGGGCGCCGGGGTCGAGCTGGACGAGTTCAACGTGCCGGGCGTGCACACCTGGCACGTCTGGCGTCCGCTGCTGAACCACTACCTGCGGACGCTGACCTTCCGGGCCACCACGACCGAGCTCGACGTCGCGACCGCGTCGGCGGGCGCGTCGCACCGCACCAGGGTCACCGCGACCGCGACGGTGGGTGCGGTCAGCACCAGCACCTCCGCCCCCGCCGGCACTGTCGACTTCTACGCGGGTGACCAGCGCATCGGGTCGGCCCGGGTGCACCACGGTGTGGCCCGGCTGACGACGACCGTCCACGGTGAGCTGACCGCGCCGGTGTCGCCCGCTACCAGGGCGACAAGCTCTTCAACGAATCCCAGAGCGCGCGGTGGACGCCCGGTAGCACCCGGCTGCGGCCCCG
>NZ_JAEVHL010000117.1 GCF_016803395.1 Micromonospora tarensis
CGGCGGGGCGCGGTGCGCGTACCGGAGCGGCGGCCCGGCCCGTCGCGGACGCCGAATGGGCCGGCGAGCCGCCCTACGACCCGGACTTCGACGGTCCGCGCGGTGGCCGGCCCGGCGCAGCGGCGGCGGCGACCCCGGCCTACGAGGGGTTCGACCCGGGCGACGAGCCGTTGGACGAGGTCATCGACGAGAAGACCGCCCGGGAATCCAGCGAGGAGCAGGCGGTGCGGCTGCTCCGGGAGACCTTCGGCGCCGAGAAGATCAACGAGGTCGACGCCCGTTAGGTCGGCACCGCCGACCGGGTGGGACGCGTCCGGTCGGCCGGTACCTCGGCGAGCAGGACGCCGAGGCAGCAGGCCCAGATCGGGAAGGGCAGCACGGCGACCCGCTCCATGCCGCCCACGCCGAGCCCGAGGCCCTGCTGGGCGACGAACAGCACCGTCCCCGCCAGCGCGACGAGCCCGGCGCTGAGGGTGAGCCGTCGGCACCTGCCGAGCGTCGTGGCGCGCGGGGCGAGGCCGGCGAGCAGCAGCCCGACGTTGCCCAGGCCCATGATCAGGAAGGCCCCGAGGACGTGCCGGTTCTCGTCGACGTCGGCCGGGTAGAGGGCCGCCAGGGCGTACCCGGCGGTGGCCGCCAGCAGGAGGGTTTGGGCCGAGCGCACCACAGCGCCGCGGCCGAGGAGCCGCCAGGTCAGCAGCAGCCCGGTGGCGAGCAGTACGGCGGTGACCACTGTCGCGGCGTTCATCAGTGGGTGCCAGGGCGAGCAGACGTAGCGGGGTCGGGTGGTGTCCCAGATCCCGCAGTGGGCGTTGCCGAGGTCGCTGATGTTGTGGATGGCCCAGCTGTAGGTCGGCTCGCGCCACCGCAGCCCGGTGACCAGGCTGGCGGCCAGGAACAGGGGTGCGGCCGCGACCCAGCACAGCGCGCCGACCCGGCCGGTGCGGTTGAGGTTCATGCAATCGAGCAGACCAGTGCGGCGGGCTTCGGCGCACTACCCGTAGCCGCCCGGTTGGGGGTGGTGGTAGCCGTACCCGGCAGGTCGGTCCGATCCCGGCGCGGACGGACGCACCGGCCGGGGTGGGGTCGGTCCCAGCGGATAGGCTGATCGGCGGTCGAGCAGACGAGTGCGAGAAGGAGCCATCCCGTGCGCCCAGGTGGACAGTCCAACATGCAGCAGATGCTGAAGCAGGCGCAGAAGATGCAGCAGCAGATCGCCGCCGCCCAGGCCGAGCTGGCCGAGGCCGAGCTGACCGGCACCGCCGGTGGTGGGCTGGTCACGGCGACCGTCTCCGGTGCCGGTGAACTGAAGGCCATCAAGATCGACCCGAAGGCCGTCGACCCGGACGACGTGGAGACGCTTGAGGACCTGGTCGTCGCGGCCGTGCACAACGCCGCCGAGGCGGCCCGGGAGCTGACCGAGCGCAAGATGGGCCCGGTCGCCGGCGGCATGGGCGGCCTCGGCCTGCCCGGTTTCTGAGCCGGCAGATGTACGAAGGTGCCATCCAGGATCTGATCGACGAACTGGGTCGGCTGCCGGGCGTGGGTCCGAAGAGCGCCCAGCGGATCGCGTTCCACGTCCTCTCGGCGGATCCGGCCGACGTCAACCGGCTGGCCGGCGCGCTGCGCAAGGTCAAGGAGCTGGTCCGGTTCTGCACTACCTGCTACAACGTGGCCGAGTCCGAGCAGTGCCGGATCTGCCGCGACCCGCGCCGCACCGACGAGGTGCTGTGCGTGGTGGAAGAGCCCAAGGACGTGGTGGCGATCGAGCGGACGGGTGAGTTCCGCGGTCGCTATCACGTGCTCGGCGGCGCGATCAATCCGCTGGAGGGGATCGGCCCGGACAATCTGCGCATCCGGGAGCTGATGATCCGGCTCGGCGGTGGCGGGGTGCGGGAGTTGATCCTGGCCACCGATCCGAACACCGAGGGCGAGGCGACCGCCACCTACCTGGCGCTGATGGTGAAGCCGATGGGCATCTCGGTGACCCGGCTGGCCAGTGGGCTGCCGGTCGGCGGCGATCTGGAGTACGCCGACGAGATCACCCTCGGTCGGGCCTTCGAGGGGCGTCGCGCGGTCTGATTCGTACCCGTGGGGGTGGTGTCGTCTCCGACGATGCCACCTCCGTCGTGGTGCCGGAGCCGGCACGCATCGATGTGTCGCTTGATGTCGTCGCCGCGGCGTCGACTGTCAGATCTCCGCGCAAGGTGTCGGCTTGATAGCGATTGCCTAACGCCCGTTCCGCTTCCTTGTGACATGTCATAGCCTCCCGCACACGGACCGAGCCACAACTCGGTGTGGTCATCCGCATGACAGAGGTGAGAGATGCAGGCGAGAAGGCTAAAAACGGCTGTGGCCATCGCGGCCGTTGCCGCACTGGCGGTCGGCGCGGCCGGCTGCGCGCAGAGCGACCGCGACAGTGACAGTGGCGAGGCCAAGACTGGCGGCACCTTCATCTTCGCGGGTGCCGGTGACCCGAAGAACTTCGATCCGATCTTCAACGACGACGGTGAGTCGTTCCGGCCGGTCCGGCAGATGTTCGACACCCTGGTGAGCCACAAGCCGGGCACCGCTGAGCTCCAGGGCGGCCTGGCCGAGAGCTGGGAGCACGACCCGGCGGGCAAGGTCTGGACCTTCAAGCTGCGCCAGGGCGTGAAGTTCCACGACGGTACGCCGTTCAACGCCGCCGCGGTCTGCTTCAACTTCGACCGCTGGTACAACATGAAGGGCGCTGCCGCCCAGTCCCAGATGATCTACTACATGGACACCTTCGGTGGGTTCGCGAAGAACGAGGCCGAGGGCGCCGGCGAGTCGATCTACAACAAGTGCGAGGCCAAGGACGACGGGACCGCCGTCCTGACCCTGAACAAGTACAAGGGCGCCTTCCCCGGTGCCTTCGCGCTGACCTCGCTCTCGATCGCCAGCCCGGAAGCGCTGAAGAAGTACGACGCGAACACGGTGAAGCAGAGCGGCGACTCGTTCGAGTACAGCGCCTTCGCCACCACCAACCCGGTGGGCACCGGCCCGTTCACCTTCGGTGGCTGGGACAAGGCCAAGAACGAGATCACCCTGAACCGGAACGCCGACTACTATGGCGAGAAGGCCAAGGTGGACAAGATGATCATCAAGATCATCAAGGACGAGAGCACCCGTAAGCAGGAGCTCCGCGCCGGCACCGTGCAGGGCATCGACTTCCCGGCCCCGGCCGACCGCAAGGCGCTCGAGAGCGAGGGCTTCCAGGTCATCAACCGCCCGGCGTTCAACGTCCTCTACCTGGGCCTGAACCAGAAGAACCCGAAGCTCAAGGACCTGCGGGTGCGGCAGGCGATCGCCTACGCGCTCAACCGCCAGCAGCTGGTGCAGACCAAGGGCCCGGGTGGCGCCAAGGTCGCCGACGAGTTCCTGCCGGACACCGTGCTCGGGTACGCCCCGGACGTGCAGAAGTACGAGTACAACCCGGAGAAGGCCAAGCAGCTCCTCAAGGAGGCTGGCGCCGAGGGTCTGACGCTCAACTTCTACTACCCGCCGGACGTCTCCCGGCCGTACATGCCGAACCCGCAGGAGATCTTCACCGTCCTCGCCAACGACCTCCAGGCCGTGGGCATCAAGGTCAACGCGACGCCTCGCCCGTGGAACGGCGGCTTCAAGGACGACGTGCAGCAGTTCGGCAAGCACGACCTGCACATCCTCGGCTGGACCGGCGACTACAACGACCCGGGCAACTTCGTCGGCACGTTCTTCGGCCGGGCCAAGGCCGAGTTCGGCGACCAGGCGATGACCGAGATGTTCGACGCCATCGCCAAGGCGGACGCCACTGTCGACGACGCCGGCAAGAAGGCGGCCTGGGAGCAGGTCAACCGGGACATCGCCGCCAAGTGGCTGCCGGCCGTGCCGGTCTGGCACGCGCCGCCGGCGATCGTCGTCACCAAGGATGTCAAGGGTCTGGTTGCCAGCCCGCTGACCGACGAGCGGTTCAACACGGTAAGCGTCAGCAAGTGACGTTTTCCGGCTGACGCCGTAGGCGTGATCGGCCCGGGTCCGGGGTTCCTTCCGGCCCGGGCCGATCGCGCGACCATCGAGAGTCTGGTGTGTGAGAGATGTTGCGAGTCATAGTCCGCCGACTGCTGCAGTTGGTGGTGACCCTGATGGCGCTGTCGGCGCTGATCTTCATCTGGCTGCGGAACCTGCCCGGTGGCCCGGTCGAGGCACTGCTCGGCGAGCGGGCCACGCCCGAGCGTCGCGCCCTGCTGACCAAGGCGCTCGGCTACGACCAGCCGATCCTGGTGCAGTACGGCAAATTCATGCAGCGAGTGCTGACCGGCGACTTCGGCAACTCGATCCGGACCGGTGACCCGGTCACCGAGGTCATCAGCCGCGCGTTCCCGGCCACCATCGAGCTGGCCCTGGCCGCGATGATCATCGCGGTCGGCCTCGGCGTGCCGCTCGGCTACCTCGCCGCCCGCTGGCGCGGACGGGCGCTGGACAACCTCACCATCGCCGGCACGCTGCTCGGCATCTCGATCCCGATCTTCTTCCTGGGCTACCTGCTCAAGGACGTCTTCACCCAGAACATCCACTGGTTCCCGCCGTCCGGGCGGCTCACCACCGGTCTGGACAACACCAACGTCACCGGCTTCTTCGTCCTGGACGGGCTGCTGACCCGCGAGTTCGACGCCAGCGCCGACGCGCTGTGGCACCTGATCCTGCCGGCGGTCACGCTGGCCACCATCCCGCTGGCGGTGATCGTGCGGATCACCCGGGCCAGCGTGCTCGACGTGCTCAACGAGGACTACGTACGGACCGCCGAGGCCAAGGGCCTGCGGCACCGCACCATCCGCGGCCGACACATCCTGCGCAACGCGCTGCTGCCGGTGGTCACCACCATCGGGTTGCAGACCGGCGCGCTGCTCTCCGGCGCGGTGCTCACCGAGAAGGTGTACAACTGGGGCGGCCTCGGCACGCTGATCACCGACTCGATCAGCGGCGGCCGGGACTACCCGGTGCTCCAGGCGATCATCCTGCTCGCCGCGCTGGTCTTCGTCGTGGTCAACCTGCTGGTCGACCTCTCCTACGCCTTCATCGACCCGAGGGTGCGTGTGCGATGAGTGACCCCACCACCCAGGCCGGCACGCCGGCCCCCCGCAGCGGCGACGACAAGCCACGCCCCGGCATGAGCGAGCGCAGCATCGGCCTGCTCGGTGACCGCAAGAAGGCCCGACTGGACGAACTGGCCCAGGCCAGCGCGTCCGACCGGGGCGGCATCAGCCTGGTCCGGGACGCCGCGCGCCGGCTGCGGCGTAACCCGGTCGCCATCGTCGGCGCCACCATCGTGGCGCTGTTCGTGCTGATGGCGATCTTCGCTCCGCTGATCGCGCCGCACGACCCGGTGCAGCGCTTCGACGAGCTGACGAAGAACCTGACAGTCGACACCATCCCGGGCTCCAGCAGCGAGTTCCCGTTCGGCTCCGACCCGCTCGGCCGGGACTTTCTCTCCCGGATGATCTACGGAGCCCGGCAGACGCTCTTCGTCGGCGTGCTCGCCACCCTCATCGGCCTGGCGCTCGGCGTGCTGATCGGCGCGATCGCCGGCGCCTTCGGCGGCTGGGTCGACGTGGTGCTGATGCGTCTCACCGACGTGATGCTGGCCCTGCCGAGCCTGCTGCTCGCGATCACCCTGGTCGCGTTGGCGAGCCGGTCCAGCCAGTGGACGGTCATCTTCGCGGTGGCCATCGTGAGCGTGCCGATCTTCGCCCGGTTGTTGCGCGGCTCGATGCTGGCCCAGCGGGAGAGCGACCACGTGCTCGCCGCCCGCGCGCTCGGCGTCAAGGAGCGCAACATCGTGTTGCGGCACATGCTGCCCAACTCGCTGACCGCGGTGATCGTCCAGGCCACCCTGACCTTCGCGGTGGCCATCCTGGACGCCGCGGCGCTCTCCTTCCTGGGCCTCGGCGACCCGGACATCAACCGGGCCGAGTGGGGCCTGATGCTCGGTGTCGACGGTCAGCGCTATTTCGAGGTCCGCCCGGAGTTGGCGTACTACCCCGCACTCGCGATCATCGTGGTCGCGCTCGGCTTCACCCTGCTGGGTGAGGCGATGCGCGAGGCGATCGACCCGAAGAACCGGCGGTGACCACCGTGCGCGCATCGCGAGCGAAGGACCACAGCAGTGAGGAAGTGACCCGATGAGCCTGCTTGACGTCCGTGACCTGAGCGTCGTGTTCCAGCGGCGTGGCGAACGGCCCTTCACCGCCGTGGACAAGGTCAGCTTCACCGTGGAGCCCGGGCAGACCGTCGGCCTGGTCGGCGAGTCCGGCTGCGGCAAGAGCGTGACCAGCCTGGCCATCATGGGCCTGCTGCCCAAGCGGGGTAACAAGGTCACCGGGGAGGTGCTCTTCGAGGGCACCGACCTGCTGAGGCTGCGCCCGGACGACCTGCGCGACCGGCGCGGCCGGGAGATCAGCATGATCTTCCAGGACCCGCTCTCCTCGCTGAACCCGGTCATCCCGATCGGCATCCAGGTGGCCGAGGTGTTGGAGCGTCACCAGGGCCGGGATCGCAAGCAGGCGCTACGGGAGTCGCGGGACCTGCTCGACGCGGTCGGCATCCCCGACCCGCAGCGGCGACTCAGCGAGTACCCGCACCAGATCTCCGGTGGGATGCGCCAGCGCGCGCTGATCGCCATCGCGCTGGCCTGCAAGCCTCGGTTGCTGATCGCCGACGAGCCGACCACGGCGCTCGACGTGACCATCCAGGCGCAGATCCTCACCCTGCTCAAGCAGTTGGTCGACGAGACCGGCACCGCGCTGGTCATGATCACGCACGATCTGGGTGTGGTGGCTGGGCTCTGCGACACCGTCAACGTGCTCTACGGCGGCAAGGTGGTCGAGCGGGCGCCACGGCACGAGCTGTTCGCGCACGCCCGGCACCCGTACACGCACGGCCTGCTCAACTCGGTGCCCCGGCTCGACTCACCGCGAGGTGAGCGGCTGCACGCGATCCGTGGTTCGGTCGCCGACAACATCCCGTGGGCCGAGGGGTGCGCGTTCGCGCCGCGCTGCGACAACGTCGTGGACGCGTGCCTGGAAGGGCCCCCGCCGCTCGAACCCACCGCCGGCGGCGGCGACCTCCGCTGCAACAACCCCGTCTCCGAGGAGGTGGCGGTCCGATGACCGAAGAGACCACTCCGCTGATCGAGCTGCGCGACGTCAAGGTCCACTTTCCGATCAAGAGCGGCCTGCTCTTCGACCGGACCGTCGGGTACGTCTACGCCGTGGACGGCGTGTCGCTGAGCATCCGCAAGGGCGAGACGTACGGCCTGGTCGGCGAGTCGGGCTGCGGCAAGTCGACGTTGGGTCGGGGCCTGCTGCGGCTCGTCGAACCCACCGACGGTGAGATCGTCTTCGACGGCACCGACGTCCGCGCGCTCAAGGGCGAGGCGATGCGGCAGGCCCGCCGCCGAATGCAGATGATCTTCCAGGACCCGCTCTCCAGCCTCGACCCCCGACAGTCGGTGGAGTCACTGCTGGTGGAGGGCCTCAAGGCGCACGGGTTGGCCGGCGACAAGGCAGAGACGAACCGGCGGCTGCGCGAGACGCTGGAGGCGGTCGGCCTGCCCGCGTCGGCCCTCAGCAAGTACCCGCACGAGTTCTCCGGCGGCCAGCGCCAGCGGATCGGCATCGCCCGGGCACTGGTGCTCAACCCGGACCTGATCGTCGCCGACGAGCCGGTCTCCGCGCTGGACGTGTCGATCCAGGCCCAGGTGCTCAACCTGCTCGAAGACCTCCAGAACGAGCGCGGCCTGACGTATCTGATCATCGCGCACGACCTGGCGGTGGTCCGGCACATCGCCGACACGGTGGGCGTGATGTACCTGGGCGGGTTGGTGGAGGAGGCGTCCAGCGACGACCTCTACCGCGAGCCGATGCACCCGTACACCCGGGCGCTGATGTCCGCGGTGCCGGTGCCCGACCCGGTCGTCGAGGACCGCCGGGAGCGGATCCTGCTCGCCGGCGACCTGCCCTCGCCGACCAACCCGCCGTCCGGCTGCCGGTTCCACACCCGATGCCCGTGGGCGCAGCCGACCCGGTGCGCCGACGAGCGGCCGGAGCTGCGCGACGTGGTCGGCGGGCACCGGGTGGCCTGCCACTTCGCCGAGGAGATCGCCGCTGGTCGGATCCGGCCGCACGAGGTCGAGGTGGAGCTGGTCCGCCCGACCGACGGCACCGGTCCGGTCGACCCGCCGGGCGAGTTGATCCCGACCCCGTGACGCCACCGGGGGCCGTTCGGTGACCGGGACGGCCCCTGGTTCGCGGTGGGTGGGTGGCTCAGCCCTCGGGGCGGTGCAGCAGCCCCACCGCGACGCCGTGCACCGCGTCCAGCCCCGCCGGGTCGGCCAGCGCGACCGAACCGCCGGTCACCGCGTACCACTCGTCCGCGTCCTTGTACTGCACCCGCACTGTGACCTTGCCGTCCGCGTACTCGGTGCGCAGGGTCAGGTCGCCGGTGACGACACCGACCTCGTCGGTCATCACGCCACCCGGGCCGGGCACGATGTCGGCGGTCCGGCTCTGCGGGCCGGCCGCGCCACCCGAATCCGCGACCATGCCGGCGCCCGGTACCGCGGCGGGGGTCTGGGCGCTGCCGTCGGCGGTCATGCCGGCGGCGGCCGGGCCGTTCTCCCCGGCGGCCGTCACGAATTGCTTCCCACTGAACAGCCCTCCAACATGTCGGTCAGGGCGGCCTTCTCGGCACTGGTCACCGTGAGCCGCCAGTAGTGCTTGACCGCCACCCAGTTCTCGGCGTATTTGCACCAGTACGATCGGTTCGCCGGTTTCCACTGGGACGGGTCCTGGTCACCCTTTGCCCGGTTGGAGGACGCGGAAACCGCGAAGAGCTGCGGACGGGTGGTGTCGTTCGCGAAATCCCCGCGCTTCGCGTTGTCCCACTCGTCGGCACCCGAGCGCCACGCGTTGGCCAACGGCACCATGTGGTCGATGTCCACGTCGGAGGGATCCGAGAAGCTGCGACCGTCGTACACGCTCTCCCAGCGCCCACCGACCACGTTGCAGCCGGAGAGCTTCACGTCCTTGCCATCGCGCTGGAGGATGCTGTCCCGGACGTCGCAGTTCTTGCCGGTGTCCCGCCAGTGCGGGAAGCGCTCCCGGCTGTAGCCCTTCATCGAGCCGGCGGCGGCGACGGTCAGCCCACCGAGCTGCTCCGCGGCGTTGCCACCGTCGCTCGGCGGCGGCGGAGTGTCCGGCTCATCCGGCGGGACGCAACCGGCCACGCCGAGCGCCAGCGCCGCGGCGAGCGCGGCCACCGCCGCTCGCGGTCCTGATCTGGTACGCACAGACGACACCTCTCCAGCTTGGGGGCTTCCGGCGATTGCGCACAGTACCCGGGGATGGTTTCGGCGTTTCGTGGCGTCTCCCACATGATGCAAGGAAGATTGGGGGGATGACCACACCCGTACCGGCGTCCACCCTCCGGATGGGCACCACCGCCGGCCGGGGCACCCTGCTCGCTGCCGTACTCGCCTCCGGCATGGTCTTCCTGGACAGCACAGTCGTCAACGTGGCGCTGCCGAAGCTCGGGCAGGACCTCGGCGCGAACGTGGCGGATCTCCAGTGGACCGTCAACGGCTACCTGCTCATGCTGGCGGCGTTCGTGCTGCTCGGCGGCGCACTCGGGGACCGCTTCGGCCGGCGCCGCGTCTTCCTCGTCGGCGTGGTCTGGTTCACCGCCGCCTCCGTGCTGTGCGGGCTGGCCCAGGGCACGGGCTGGCTGATCGCCGCCCGGTTCCTCCAGGGCGCCGGCGGCGCGTTGCTCACCCCCGGGTCGCTGTCGGTGCTCCAGGCCAGTTTCCATCCGGACGACCGAGGCCGGGCGATCGGCGCGTGGGCCGGGCTGTCCGGTGTGTCCACCGCGCTGGGCCCGTTCATCGGTGGCTGGCTGATCGACGCGCTCTCCTGGCGCTGGATCTTCTTCCTCAACCTGCCGATCGCCGTGCTGGTGGTGCTGGCCGCGCTGCGCTGGGTGCCGGAGAGCCGGGACGAGAGCGCCTCCCGGACCGCCGGGCCGGGACGGACCCGACGGCGGTTCGACGTCACCGGAGCCCTGCTCGGAGCGCTCGCCCTCGCCGGTGTCACCTACGCCCTGATCGACGCCCCGGCGCGCGGCTTCGACTCGGCCCCGGTGCTGGTCGCGGCGCTGGTCGGGGTGCTGTCCGCGGTGGCCTTCGTGCTGCTCGAACGGCGACGCGGCGACGCGGCGATGCTGCCCACCGGGCTGTTCAGCAGCCGGCTCTTCTCGGTGCTGAACATCTTCACAGTGGTCGTCTACGCGGCGCTCGGCGGTTTCACCTTCTTCTTCGCCGTCTACCTGCAGAACGTGGTCGGGTGGTCGGCCTTCCGCACCGGCATCGCGCTGCTGCCGATGACAGTGCTGCTGCTGGTCGGGTCGGCCCGGTCCGGTGCGCTGTCCGCGCGGATCGGTCCCCGGCTCCAGCTGACCGTCGGGCCGGTGATCGCCGCAGTCGGTCTGCTGCTGCTGCGCGGCGTCGGACCGGGCGCGTCGTACTGGCGCGACGTGCTGCCCGGGGTGCTGCTCTTCGGCATCGGGCTGACCCTGGTCGTGGCCCCGCTTACCGCATCGGTGCTGGCCGCCGTGCAGGACCGGTTCTCCGGGGTGGCCAGCGGCTTCAACAACGCGGCGTCCCGGGCCGGCGGTCTGCTCGCGGTGGCGGCGCTGCCGCTGCTGGTCGGCCTCTCCGGTGGGGGGTACGAGCAGAAGGCCGAGCTGACCGACGCGTTCCGGGGCGCGATGGAGTGGTGCGCCGGGCTGCTCGTGGCCGGCGCGGTGCTGGCCCTGGTGCTGATCCACCGACCGAACCGGGAGGCCCCGCCGTCCCAGCCCTGTCACTCGCTGCCCGCCGCCACGCCGCCGGCCCGACGGAAATAGGAGGGGCCCCCGGGTCGGGCCCCTCCTATTTGCCCTGCTCAGCTGGCGCGAGCCCGGTTGACGGCGCTGGTTACCGCCTTGATCGAGGCGGTGACGATGTTGGCGTCGGTGCCGACACCCCAGACCGGCTTCCCGTCCACCTCGCACTCCAGGTACGCGGCGGCCTGCGCGTCGCCACCGGAGGAGAGCGCGTGCTCGTGGTAGTCGAGCACCCGTACGCCCACTCCGACGGAGACGAGCGCGTTGACGTACGCGTCGATCGGGCCGTTGCCGATCGCCGTGAGCGACCGCCGCTCGGTGCCCACACCGACCTCGGCCTCGATCTCCACCTTGCCGTCGGCGGTGCGGATCGTGTAGCCGTCCAGCCGGACCGCCGGGTCGGGCTGGTGGCCGAGCAGGTAGTGGGTTGCGAAGATCTCCCACATGGCGCGCGGGTCCACCTCGCCACCGTTGTGGTCGGTGACCTGCTGCACCACGCCGGAGAACTCGATCTGGAGCCGGCGCGGCAGGTCCAGTTGGTACTCGCTCTTCATGATGTACGCGACGCCGCCCTTGCCGGACTGCGAGTTGACCCGGATGACCGCCTCGTAGGTGCGGCCCAGGTCCTTCGGGTCGATCGGCAGGTACGGCACGGCCCAGGTGTGCTCGTCCACCGGTACGCCGGCCGCCTTCGCGTCGGCGACGAGCGCGTCGAAGCCCTTCTTGATGGCGTCCTGGTGGGAACCGGAGAAGGCGGTGTAGACCAGGTCGCCCGCGTACGGGTGGCGCTCGTGGACGGGCAACTGGTTGCAGTACTCGACGGCTCGCCGGATCTCGTCGATGTTCGAGAAGTCGATCATCGGGTCGATGCCCTGGGAGAAGATGTTGAGCCCCAGGGTCACCAGGTCGACGTTGCCGGTGCGCTCACCGTTGCCGAACAGGCAGCCCTCGATGCGGTCCGCGCCGGCCAACAGGCCCAGCTCGGCGGCGGCGACCCCGGTGCCCCGGTCGTTGTGCGGGTGCAGGCTCAGCACCACGCTGTCCCGGCGCGGCAGGTGCCGGTGCATCCACTCGATCGAGTCGGCGTACACGTTGGGGGTGGCCATCTCGACGGTGGCCGGCAGGTTGATGATCAGCGGACGGTCGGGCGTCGGGTCGATCACGTCGATCACCCGGGAGCAGACCTCCAGCGCGTACTCCAGCTCGGTGCCCGTGTACGACTCCGGCGAGTACTCGTAGTAGATGTCCGTGTCCGGGGTGTGGATCTCCGCGTACTTCTGGCAGAGCCGGGCCCCGGTGGTGGCGATGTCGGCGATGCCGTCCTTGTCCAGGCCGAAGACCACCCGCCGCTGGAGGGTGGAGGTCGAGTTGTAGAAGTGCACGATGGCCCGCTTCGCGCCGCGCAGCGACTCGAACGTCCGCTCGATCAGGTGCTCCCGGCACTGGGTGAGCACCTGGATGGTGACGTCGTCCGGGATCATGTCCTCTTCGATGAGCTGCCGGACGAAATCGAAGTCGGTCTGGCTGGCCGACGGGAAGCCGACCTCGATCTCCTTGTAGCCCATCTGGACCAGCAACTGGAACATCCGGCGCTTGCGCTCCGGCGACATCGGGTCGATCAGGGCCTGGTTGCCGTCGCGGAGATCCACCGCGCACCAGCGTGGGGCGGCTTCGACGGTGCGGGTGGGCCAGGTGCGGTCGGGCAGTTCGACCCGAACCTGCTGCTGGTACGGCTGGTAGCGGTGGTACGGCATCCGGCTCGGGCGCTGCCGGGCGATCGGATCGGTTTCAGCGTCGGGCGTGGTGCCGGCTGGATGAGCCATGGCGGAGTGCTCCCGTGAGGTCATGTGGCGTTTCAGCAATCGGACAGATCGGCGTCACTGCCGTGCGTCGCTGCCCGGCGGGCCGAGATGTGTGCTGCGGTGCTGATGGGCGGCGCGATCCGACTCCGCGACGAGGTGCCGGCCGTCAGGCCTCGTCGCGGCGACCAAGGAGGAGGTGCGCCTGCCACATGACAGAGTGACACTACGTGATGGGATGGGGCCTGGGAAGGCGCGTCCGAACTGTGGGACCGGAATCACGACCCGCTCCGGCTCCAGGGTCAGCCCAGGCCGCCGCCGCACGAAGCTCCGGTGCGGCGGCGGCGGGTGAGCCGCTGGGCGCACTCAGGCGAGCAGCAGGTCGGCGACCGGCCGGCGGTGCCGCAGGCCGGTCTCGAGCACGCGGAGTTCGGCCGGGAGACCGAACGGATCCCCGAGCCGTCCGACGGCGGCGACCACCAGCGGGCGGACCCCGTCGGGCAGGGCGAGTTCGCTGGCGAGACCAGCCCGGTCGAAGCGGACGAGCTGGTGAACGTGCAGGCCGAGCGCGGTGGCCTGGACGGTCAGGTGGGCGATCGCCTGGCCCAGGTCGTACGCGGCCCGCTCGGCGTCGCCGCCGGTGTGCGCGCCGACCACCAGGATCGCGGCGTGCCGGACCCAGCTCTGGTCACCGCCCGGGAGACTGGTCAGGATCCGTTTCCAGGTCTCGTCGTCCCGGTGGCCGAGGGCGAACCGCCAGGGCTGTCCGTTTCCTGCCGACGGCGCCCAGCGGGCGGCCTCCAACAGCGATGCCGCCTCGTCCGGGGTCAGCTCGGCGACCGGGTCGAAGGCCCGTGGACTCCAGCGGTAGGCGAGCAGCGGGGTGAGATCGGCCATACGACAGATCGTCCCGTATGGGGGATTCGCCCCCTCGATGAGGGTGTTCAAATGTGGGCAAGAGCACCCGTAACGGGACGAAGATCAGGACGTTCCCGCGCTCGGGCTGTCCGACGGGTCGGGAGTCGGCGGTGCCGCCGTGTCGAGTGGCTCCGCGTCGGCCACCACCGGCCCGGCCAGCTGCACGGTGGCCGGCGCCGGGCCGGGTGGCGCGGCCAGCCGCAGCGTTCCGGCCTGAGTTCGGACGCCGGTCGGGGTGCCGTCCCGGTCGTAGCAGTAGATGCCCACATCCAGCGGGGCGTTGAGCGAGGCCGAGGTGGAGTCCACCGAGTAGCAGGTGCCGGTCACGCCCTCGGGCGCGCTGGCCAGGGCCACCGCCAACGGTGCGCGTCGGTCGGTGAGCACGTCCAGCCAGTCGGTGAGCGGGTGCTGGACCCGGGGGTCCGACCGGCGTGGGATCGCGTCGTCGCGGTCACCCAGGCGTACGCACCGGGCCGACTCCGCGTGACCGGCCGACGGCAGGGCGCACTGGAACAACCCGTCGGTCGTGCTGGCCATCGAGACGTCGACCGTGCCACCCAACGCGCCCGCTGGCACGTCGACCCGCCAACTGCCGTCGTTCGCACTGGTGAAGACGAGGGTGCGGTCCGGCTGGTCGGCCTGGCTGTACACGTACTGGGCGACCAGGTGGCGGTCCTGGGCGGCGGCGGCCAGCGCGGCCAACTCCTCGCGCGCCGCGTCCACCTCGATCGGCCCGGGGTCGGCGGGTGGCGGGGTCGGAGGCTGCGCGCCGGAGCAGGCGACCACGAGCAGCGGCAGGGCGAACACGAGCGGCCCGAGCACACGGCCGGTCGGGCGGATGAGGGCGGGCACCGGCCCATTCTGGTGGGTGCGGGCGGTCGGTGGGGGTCGACGTCCGTCGTGCCGGCTCCGGCGTGTCGGACCGCGCCGCCCCGGGTGCCTCCCGACCTGGTGGGCCCGGCCGGGCCGGGCACGTCCGGGCCGGATCGTGGGATCACCTGACCCGGCGTCGTTGCCCGCCGGATACCCTCAAGGGGTCTGACACGCGCCGCCGGCCCCGGTTCCGGCGGCGTCGGCACGCTCAGGGTCACTGGGAGGGAGTGCACCGTCGTGGCACTCGTGGTGCAGAAGTACGGCGGGTCCTCCGTCGCCAACGCCGAGCGGATCAAGCGGGTGGCCGAGCGCATCGTGGCCGCCCGCAAGGCCGGCGACGACGTGGTGGTGGTGGTCTCCGCGATGGGGGACACCACCGACGAGCTGCTCGACCTGGCCAACCAGGTCAGCCCGCTGCCGCCCGGCCGCGAGCTGGACATGCTGCTCACCGCCGGCGAGCGGATCTCCATGGCGCTGCTCGCCATGGCCATCCACAACCTGGGGTACGAAGCCCGCTCGTTCACCGGTTCGCAGGCCGGCGTGATCACCACCTCGGTGCACGGCCGCGCCCGGATCATCGACGTCACCCCCGGGCGGCTCAAGGGCGCGCTCGACGAGGGCTCGGTGGTCATCGTGGCCGGCTTCCAGGGCGTCTCGCAGGACACCAAGGACGTCACCACGCTGGGCCGGGGTGGTTCGGACACCACCGCCGTGGCGCTCGCCGCCGCCCTGCACGCCGACGTGTGCGAGATCTACACCGACGTGGACGGCATCTTCACCGCCGACCCGCGGATCGTGCCGAACGCCCGGCACATCCAGCAGATCACCTACGAGGAGACGCTGGAGCTGGCCGCCTGCGGCGCGAAGGTGCTGCACCTGCGTAGCGTGGAGTACGCCCGACGGGCGGGGTTGCCGATCCACGTCCGTTCGTCATACTCGACCAACACCGGCACGATGGTCACCGGATCGATGGAGGACCCTTCCGTGGAGCAGGCACTGATCACCGGGGTCGCGCACGACCGCAGCGAGGCCAAGATCACGATCGTCGGGGTGCCCGACGAGCCGGGTGCCGCCGCGCGGATCTTCGACACCGTCGCGGGCGCCGAGATCAACATCGACATGATCGTGCAGAACGTCTCCACCGAGGGCACCGGCCGGACGGACATCTCGTTCACCCTGCCCAAGGCCGACGGCCCGACCGCGATGGCCGCGCTCAGCAAGATCCAGGAGCCGGTCAAGTTCAAGGGCCTGCTCTACGACGACCACGTCGGCAAGGTCTCGCTGATCGGCGCCGGCATGCGCTCGCACCCCGGCGTGGCCGCCGGGTTCTTCGCCGCGCTCGGCGCGGCCGGGGTCAACATCGAAATGATCTCCACCTCGGAGATCCGGGTCTCCGTGGTCTGCCGGGACACCGACCTCGACGCCGCCGTCCGCGCCATCCATGACGCGTTCGAGCTGGGCGGCGATACCGAAGCCGTGGTCTACGCGGGGACGGGTAGGTAGCGCCCGTGTCGGGGCTGCCGACCCTCGCCGTGGTCGGGGCGACCGGTGCCGTCGGCACCGTGATGTGTGAGCTGCTCACCGGCCGGCGCAACGTCTGGGGCGAGATCCGGCTGCTGGCCTCCGAGCGCTCGGTCGGGCGTCGGGTGCGCTGCCGCGGCGAGGAACTCGTCGTCCAGGCGCTGACCCCCGAGGCGTTCGACGGGGTCGACGTGGCCATGTTCGACGTGCCCGACGAGGTCTCCGCCGAGTGGGCGCCGATCGCCGTCTCCCGGGGCGCGATCGCGGTCGACAACTCCGGCGCGTTCCGGATGGACCGGGACGTCCCGCTGGTCGTTCCGGAGATCAACCCCGACCAGGTCCGCAACCGGCCCCGGGGCATCATCGCCAACGCCAACTGCACCACGCTCGCGATGATCATCGCGGTCGCGCCGCTGCACCGCGAGTACGGGCTGCGGGAGCTGGTGCTCGCCTCCTACCAGGCGGTCTCCGGCGCCGGCAAGTCCGGCGTCGACATCCTGCACGACCAGCTCACCAAGGTCGCCGGCGACCGGGCGCTCGGCTCGCGGACCGGTGACGTGCGCCAGGCGGTCGGCGACGACCTCGGCCCGTTCCCGGCGCCGCTGGCGCTCAACGTGGTGCCCTGGGCCGGCTCCCCGGCGGACAGCGGCTGGTCGTCGGAGGAGATGAAGATCCGCAACGAGTCGCGGAAGATCCTCGGCCTGCCCGACCTCAAGGTCTCCGCCACCTGCGTGCGGGTGCCGGTGGTCACCGCCCACTCGGTGGCCGTGCACGCGGTCTTCGCCACCGAGGTGGACGCCGAGGGCGCGCGCGAGGCGCTGCGCAACGCACCGGGGGTGATCCTGGTCGACGATCCGGCGGCCGGGGAGTTCCCGATGCCGATCGACGCGGTCGGCACCGACCCGTCCTGGGTCGGCCGGATCCGCCGTGCCCTGGACGACCCCCGCGCCCTCGACTTCTTCGTCACCGGCGACAACCTCCGCAAGGGTGCCGCCCTCAACACCGCCCAGATCGCCGAACTCCTGGCCAAGGAACTCCGCACCCCCTGACGGCCCGGGTTCACCTCGTCGATCATGAAGTTGTCGCCACGACACGCCGCGCGACGTGGCGATAACCTCATGATCAACGCCGAGTGGGGGTGGGGTGGGGTGGGTTAGGCGGCGGCTAGGCGTACGCCGTCGCGGCCCTGGCGTTTCACCGCGTAGAGGGCTTGGTCGGCGCGCCTGAGGGTGCGGTCCGGGGACTCGCCGGGGCGGGGCAGTGCGACGCCCACACTGATCGTGCGGCCGATCCGTCGGGCCGCCTCGGTCAACCGTTCGGCGATCCGGACCGCCTCCTCCGGGCGGCTCACCTCGATCACGGCGACGAACTCGTCGCCGCCGATCCGGTACAGCTCGTCGCCGTGCCGCAGCGCCCCCTCCAGAGCCCGCGCCAACCCGACCAGCACCCGGTCGCCGGCCTGGTGGCCGTACGTGTCGTTGACGGTCTTGAAGCCGTCCACGTCGATCGCCAGCAGGGCCGTACGCCCGGGGGTCGCCCCGGCGATCCGCTGCCCGAACGGGCCGGTGTGCCGCAACCCGGTGAGCGGGTCCGAGCTGGCCTGCTCTCGCAGCCGGGCCAGGGTGCGGAGCCGGTCGACGCTGGTCCAGGCCTGCCCGGCGAGCAGCTCCATCAGACTGACAGTGGTCGGGTCCGGGCGCAGCGCGCGCTCGTCGGCGACCAGCAGCACGCCGCCGGCCTCCGCCGGGCCGACCGGTACGGCGACCAGCGTGCGTACCCCCGCCCGGGTCAGTGGTCGGTAATCCTCGGTCGGGGAATGCCCCGCCTCGCCCAGCGTGTACCCGGCCCCGTACCGGTGTGCCCGGTCGACCATCCGGTCCAGGGCGACCGGGCCCGCCTGGGACAGCTCGGCGCGGACCCGGGTCTCCAGCTCGCTCGGCGTGGCCGGGGACGGGCCGAGCTGACCGGCCAGCAGCAGGATCGCGGTGGAGAGGGTGGACACCTCCCGGGCGGCGCGGGCGGCCACGCCCAGCACCTCCCCCTCGGTCGGCGCGGCGGAGAGTGCGGCGGCGTGCCGGAGCAGCTTCTCGCTGCGGCTCTCCGCGGGTGGGCCACCGAGCGCGGCGATCCGCGAGCCGAGCCGGTCGGCCAGCCGCCGCGCGACCTCCCGCCACGGCTCCAGGTCGGTCGGCTCGCTCCATTGCAGGTCGAGTACGCCGATCGCCTGGCCGGCCGGGTCCAGCACCGGCACACACAGCTCGGCGGTCACGTCGGGGCGTACCGGTAGGTAGTCCGGGTCGACTGTGACGTCGGGGACGACGGCGGCGGCACCGGTCGCGTGCACCCGGCCGACGATGCCGGTCCGGGCCGGCACGGTGGCGAACACCTGCCAGGCCCCGGTCGCCGCGACGCAGCGCAGCCGGTCGTGGACCGCGAGCAGCACGGAGATGGTCGCCGGGGTGTGCCGGGACAGCGCGGTGACCGTCCACCGACAGGCCTCCAGCGCGCTCGACGCCATCGGCAGGCGGACGGTGACGTCACGGATGACTCGCTGATGATCCACTCGCACGTCGTTCCAGGTAGGGGAGGGGCCCGGCCAGCGCCGAACCGCGCGATCAAGCGTACTCACGGCGGCCGGAACCGACCGGTCTTCGTACACACGTGCTATCCACAGGCTGTGGACCCAGCCTGTGGGCAGGCGCCGCCGGGACGTGCCGGCCGGCGCTAGCGTGGAGGCTCCCGCCGTTCAGGAGGCGACGCATGCTGGTCTGGTACGTCGCGTACGGCTCCAACATGCACGCCGCGCGGCTGGGCTGGTACATCGGTGGCGGCTGCCCACCCGGCGGCAAGCGGACGTACCCCGGCTGCCGAGACCGGCGCCCACCGAGCCGGTCGGCCCCGGTGTCGCTGCCCGGTGGCGTCTACTTCGCCGGCGAGTCCCGGGCCTGGACCGGTGGGATGGCCTTCTACGACCCGGACCTGCCGGGCGAGGCCGCCGCCCGTGCCTACCTGGTCACGGTGGAGCAGTTCACCGACATCGCGGCACAGGAGATGTACCGCCCGGCGGGCGACAGCGCCGGCCTGATTCCGGCGACCGGCGCGGCCATCGACGCGGCCGTCGCCGTCGGACGCGCCACCCTCGGCCCCGGGCGGTACGAGACGTTGCTCTGTCCGGGCAGCCGCGACGACGTACCGATGCTCACCTTCACCGCACCCGACGGGGTGTCGGTCGCGCGGTGTCGGCCGCCCGCGTCGATCTACCTCAGCATGATCGCCCGTGGCCTGCGCGAGTCGCACGGCTGGCCGGCCGAGCGGATCACCGACTATCTGGCGGCTCGGCCCGGGGTGGCGGACGGCTGGCCGCCGGAGGCCCTCGCCGCCCTGGTCACCGAGGCGGTGGCCGACGGTTGACCCGCCGCCCGCCGC
>NZ_JAEVHL010000118.1 GCF_016803395.1 Micromonospora tarensis
GTGGGCGACGGCCGGCGCCGACCGCGCGTCCGGCGCCGCCGTCCGCTGCCGCCCGCAAATCCTCTGGTACGGGCAGCGCGCTGCCCGGACGAACTGGTCCCAACTGGTGTTCCAGGCCGTCCAGCCGTTGCCCGGCTCCAGCCGGACCTCGGTGCCGGTGAAGGTGACCAGGTCACCGACCTGGGTGATGCCCATCAGCCAGTCGGCGGCGGCGGGCGAGATGTTGGTGCACCCGTGCGAGACGTTCCGGTGGCCCTGATCCGACACCGACCAGGGCGCGCCGTGGATGAACTCGCCACCCCAGGTGAGCCGTTGCGCGTCCTCGACCCGCACCAGGTAGCCGCCGTTCGGCTCGCCGCGCGTGTCGAACGTGGTGCGCTGGTGCTTCTCCATGATCACCATCCTGCCGCTGGACGTCGGCGTGCCCGGCCTGCCC
The DNA here is from genome assembly GCF_016803395.1 of Micromonospora tarensis. GTDB lineage: Bacteria > Actinomycetota > Actinomycetes > Mycobacteriales > Micromonosporaceae > Micromonospora > Micromonospora tarensis. The sequence goes on from NZ_JAEVHL010000118.1 coordinate 437, forward strand.
AGGCTGACCGGGATGGTGCGGATCAGCTTGCCGTCCCGCAGCACCCGCATCCGCTTGGTGGCGTTGTTCACCTCGAGCGCCACCTGCCGCCCGATCCTGGCCGTCGCGGTCCGGTCGGCGTCACCGACCCGGTCCGCGCCGATCGGCAGCCCCGCCAGGCCGGCCCGGACGCTGATGGTCGTGCCCGGTCGCCAGAAGTCGGGGGCCCGGTAGTAGACCTGGCTGCCATCGTCCAGCCAGGACCAGGCCCCCGGCTGCGGCGGGTTCGTCCTGACGAACAACCGGCGCTGCACACCGGCGCGGGCCGCCCTCGCGATGGGCGGATCGAAGGCGATGGTGACCGGCATGGCCGTGCCGTACGTCCGCCTGTCCGCGAGGTACAACGTGCTGCTCACCTGCGGCCTGGTCGACGTCGCCATGGTGGTGAAGGTCGTGGTGCGGGTGGTGCTCCGGCCGGCGTCGCCGGTGGCGGTCACCTCGACCGTGTAGGTGCGCCGTGGCTGCAACGCGGCGGCCGGCACCCAGGCCGAGCCGTCCTCCCGCCGCTCGGCCCGGACCGGCGTGCCCGTGTCGTCGGCGATCCGCACGGCGGTGATGGTCCCGCCGCTGACGCGCGGCACGACCTCAGCGCTGAGCGGGACGTCCCGGGACAGGTCGGCGGGTGTGATCGTCACCTCCGGCGGCGACACCTCCCGCCCGGTGGGCCGCGCGGCGGCCTCCCGCCCGGCGGACCGCCGCTCGGTGGTGCACCCGCCGAGGAGCAGCGCCGTCACCGCCACGAGCGCCATTCGCCTTCGTAACCCCATCGACCGCCCCCGGCTCTCGCGTTCTCCGTGGGCGCAATTCTCTCCACGCCGGCGGCACCGCACGCTGTTTCCGGGAATCACGCAGCGAAGGGGGCAACCAACGCCCGCCGACCAACTGCCAAAGCGGCGGCCGGCCTCCCCCGACTGCCGGGGGCTGACCGCGCCGCCGTGACCTGTCTGTCAGAGCCGGGCGGCACCCGCCTCGGTGGCCTCCCGCACCGCCGAGGTACGGCGCACCTCGGCCCGCTCGTCGCCAGCCTCGGCGCGGTCCGGGGCGGCCACCCGGGCCGACCGGTTGGTGGCCGCGCCCGCCTGGTCACCGGTCACGCCGCCACGGATCCGGTTGTTGTCGGCCACCTGGGCGGCCGGGTCGTTGGACGTCACCGCCAACTGGCCGTTGATGATGTTGTCGTCGACGGTGACACCACCGGTGGTGCTGGTGATGCTCACGTCCCCACCCCAGTAGCCGCCGGAGGCGCAGCTGTCGAGGGCGCCGTTCGGGCCGAGCTGCACACCGCCCAGGTTGCCGGCGAAGGTGGCCCGCCCCTGGACGGCACTGCCACACACCACACTGCCGGTGGCGCTGTTGAGCACCGACAGCGTGCCGTCGACGAACGAGTCGTGCAGGTCGGTGTAGTAGGTGCCGGTGCTGCTCAGGTTGCGCTGCACCTGGGTGCCGCCATCGAGCCGGACCTCACCGGCACTGACGTTGACGTGTCCGGTCACCGTCGACTGCTCGGCGAAGAGGAAGCTGTCGACCGTCGCGGTGCCCTTGGGCCGTACCGTCACCGTGCCGGTCCGGGCGTCCTTCAGGAAGATCCCGTACCCGCCGGCAGCCAGCACCACCTGGCCGTCGATCGTCGTCTCGGTGGCGTCGAGGTAGCCATCCGCGGCGACGCGTACCTCACCGCTGACCCGGCCACCGGTCACCACCAGGTTGCCGCCGGCGGCGACGGTGACGTTGCCGGTGATCGTGGTGCCGGTCAGCGAGCAGGACTCGCCCGCCGGCACGAGCAGGTCGTTGGGGACCGTCACCGCACCGCCGGTGCCGATGCAGTGGGTGACCAGGTCGGCGTGTGCGGTGGGCGCCACGGCCAGCACCGAGGCCGCGATGACGGCGCTCACGGTGGCCAGCTTGGCGACGGTACGTCCGGGCATCGTTGTACTCCCTGTCGGTGAGGTTCGGTAACTCATGCGCCGACGTCCGATCGGGCCGCGGCCCGGACGATGGCGCCCTGCTGCCGCCGGTCGAGCGTGCCGTCGGTCACGAGCGCGGTGGTGACCGCCTCCACGTGTCGGACGAACTCGGCGTGGCCGGGGTAGTCGGCGTGTTCGTCGATCAGATCGTTGATGGTGCAGCCGTTGCCGGTGTCCGCGTTGGTCACGCCGGTGTCGTAGCCGTCGACGACCACCGTGGCCCGGGTGTCCGAGTCGGGGCAGCCGTCGGTGCCGTCGGCCACCACGGTGAACGTCGTCGACTGCTCGGCCGAGACGTTCCCGGCGGTGTCGGTCGCCCGGTAACGCACCGTGTGGGCTCCGGTGGCGCGGACGCTGACCGGCGCGGTGTAGGCGGTCCAGGCACCGGCGTCGAGGGCGTACTCGACGGTCGCCACGGCCGAGTCGGCGTCGGTGGCCGTGACGGTCACCGTCGCGCCGCCGACGTACCCGCCGTCGTCGTTCCGGTCGCCGGTCACGGTGGCGGCGACAGTGGGTGGGGTGGTGTCCCCGGCCGGCGGCGCGACGACGGTGAAGTGGGCCATCTGCTCGGCCGAGGTGTTACCGGCGACGTCGGTGGCCCGGTAGTGCAGCATGTGCATCCCGACCGTGCTCACCACGATCGGGTTCGTGTAGCCGGTGAAGGCGGCGCCGTCGAGGGCGTACTCGATGGTGGCGACGCCGGATCCGCTGTCGGTGGCGGTCAGCGTGGCGGTGGCCGTACCGACGTAGTTGCCGTCGTCGTCGCGGTCGCCGGCCAGCGCGGCGTCGACCACCGGCGCGGTGGTGTCCTGCTCCCCCGGTTCGACGATCCGGAACGACACCGAGCCGACCGCACTGGTGTTGCCGGCCTGGTCGGTGGCGCGGAACTGCACCGAGTGGTCACCGATCGCGGTGACCCGCACCGGCGCGGTGTACGGCGCGAAGCTGGTGTCGTCGACCTGGTACTCGACGGTCCGCACCCCGGAGTCGGTGTCGGTGGCCGTGACGGTCACCGTGGCCGCGCCGAGGTAGTTGCCGTCGGGGTCCTGGTCACCGGTCACGGCGGCGGTCACCGTCGGCGGGGTGCTGTCGCCACCTCCGCCGCCGTCGGTGACCACCAGCTCGCCGACCATGCCGCTGTGGCCCGGGATCGAGCAGAAGTACCGGTACTTGCCCGGGGTGAGGGTGACGGTCGCCTGGTGGCGGCCGTTGCTGGCGTCGAACGGGCTGGCCAGGATGTTGACTGTGACGTCGTGGTTGTAGCCCTCGGTGCTGGTGTCGAAGGTCAGCGTGTGCGGCATCCCGGTGGTGTTGCCGGTGGCCGCGCTGTTCTCCCAGATGATCGTGGTCGCCCCGGCCACGGCGGTGGTGGGCGCGGACTTGTAGCGGGTGATGTTGTCGTCGGCGGTCCAGGTGAGCACCTGGTCGGCGGCGACGCGCGGGGCGGCGGAGGCGGGCGCCACTGCCAACGGGATGACCGTGAGCAGGAGCGCCGCCAGCACGGCCGTTATTCGTCGGGTCATCGTCTCTCCTAGAGTTCCCGTACGCGGACGTTACGGAACTCGGCCAGGTCGTTGTCACCGTGGTTCTGCAGACCGATGAAGCCGCGCAGGAACTGCCGCAGGTCGGTCGGTGGGTCGCCGGCACGCGACGACTGTTTGCCGGGCGTGTTGTCGAACTCGTTGATCACCACGCCGTTGCGGATCATCGTGTAGTGCTGCCCGACGACGCGGATCTCGTAGTCGTTCCACTCGTTTTTGGGCGTCACGCCGGCCTGGGCGAGCGGCACCGGGTCGAAGTTGTAGACCGAGCCGGTCTTCTGCGGCTCACCGGTGTCGCCGTCGTAGATCTGGATCTCGTGTCCGCAGTAGATCGCCACCCACGCCTGCGAGGTCCGGGCCGACCCGACGGTGCCGCAGCTGTCCGGTGGGCGCTGGTCGAGTGGAATGCGCGGGTCCGGGAACCGGGTGAAGACGCCGGTGTTGGCCCGGCCGGTGCCCGGTGCGATGTCCTTGAACTGGAGCCGCAGTGAGAAGTCGCCGAACTCCTTGGTGTGCCAGAGCATGCCCATGCCGCCGCTGGAGCGCAGCGCCCCGTCCGGCTGGATGCCGAACGAACCCGACGGCGCCTGCTGCCAACCGCGCAGCGACTCGGCGGTGCCGTCGTAGAGCGGCTCGTACCCGGTGTGCCCGTCCCGGCCGATCTCGGACGCGGCGGCCAGCCGGGTGAGCGTGCCGGCCTCCCGGGCGCTGAGCAGGTCGTCGTTCCGCAACGCCTCGGTCACCGTGGTGACGTGTCGGACGAAACTGTTGTGGTCTGCCCAGGTGCTCTCGTCGTCGATCAGGTCGTTGGCCGTGCAGCCCTGCCCGACCGTACGGCTGGGCACGCCGGTGTCGGTGTCGCCGAGCCACACGTTCTGCCGGTCGTCCGGCACCGCACAACCCACGGTGACGGTGGACTGCACTGTCGTCGTCTCACCGTCGGCGTAGGTGACGGTCAGCTTCGCGGTGTAGGTGCCGACCCGGGCGTACGTGTGCCGGGGGTCCGCCTCGGTGGAGGTGGCGCCGTCGCCGAACTCCCACCGGTGGCTGACGCCGCCGGAGCGGGAGCCGGTGAAGGCGATGGTCAACGGCTTGTTCTGCACGGCGACCGAGGTGGCCGCCGGCGCCGGGGTGGGCGCGCCGCCGGTGTAGGTGATCCGGATCAGCTTCTGGTTGGGGTGCAGGCTGAAGAAGCCGCCGCCGTAGTCGAGCAGGTAGAGCGCGCCGTCCGGGCCGAACTTGGCGTCCATCCAGCTCTGCAACCGGGTGTCGCCGTTGCCACCGGGGATGATGGCCCGCAGTGACTCGGCGTACACCGGCGGGGCGGCCTGCGGCACGCCGGCCGGGTCGACGGTGACCGCGACCCGGTTGGCCGCGTTCGACTGGTCGCCGATGAACCACTTCTCGTCCCAGTACGCCGGCCACGCCACCGTGCTGTTCGGATCGACCCGGTCACGGTGGTAGGTGGGGCCGGACATGATGGCCTGCCCGCCGCCGCGCAGGTACGGCTGGGTGTAGGTGGCGTCGGCCGCGACGTAGGTCGGCAGGCCGCTGCCGTCGGTCCGCTTCGGGAAGACCGGGCCGCCGCCGTCCGGCGAGTACCAGATCATGTTGTCCCGGGCCGCCGGGATGTCCACCAGACCGGTGTTGCGGGGTGACTCGTTCTTCAGGTTGTCGCAGTCGTACCAGCCGGTCAGCACCGTCGCGTCGGTGCTGCTGCGGTCCCGGTACGGCTGCCGGTTGCCCATGCAGTACGGCCAGCCCTGGTTGCCGGCCGAGGTGATGATGGTGGCTGTCTCGTACTTGGCCGGGCCCAGGGTGGGGCTGGGCGACGCCGCGTCCGGGCCGACCCAGCCGGCGGTCAGCCACTGGTGCTCCGGGTCGATCTGGAGGCGGGCGATGTTGCGCACGCCCATCACGTAGATCTCCGGGCGGGTCTTCTCGGTGCCCGGTGGGAAGAGGTTGCCCTCAGGGATGGTGTACGTGCCGTCGGCCTCCGGGTGGATCCGGATGATCTTGCCAGCCAGGTCGTTGGTGTTACCCGACGTGCGGCGGGCGTCCTGGAAGGAGATGCCCTGGTATTCCTGGGTCCAGTTGTTGCCGGCGTAGCCCTGCGAGCCCTCGGAGGAGTTGTTGTCGCCGGAGCCGACGTAGAGGTTGCCCTTGGCGTCGAACGCCATACCGCCACCGGCGTGGCAGCAGCTGTGCACCTGCACCGGGAACTGCAACAGATCCTTACGGGTGGCCTGGTCGATGGTCTGCGCCTGACGGTCGTAGGTGAACCGGGAGACGGTCCGCTGACGACCCGCTTCACCCGGTCGACCGACTCGTGCGGCATCCAGTAGACGTAGAGCCAGCCGTTCTCGGCGAACTTGGGGTCGGGCACGATGCCGAGCAGGCCCTCCTCGTTCTTCACCAACTCCGAGCCGCTGCCCCGGTTGCCCATCACCTCAAGGGTGGTGAGCAGCTTGGCCTGCTTGGTGCGCGGGTCCCAGGAGTGGATGGTGCCGCAGCCCAGGCCGACCTTCGGGTCGTTCCAGTCCGCGATCGGGCCGCTCGGGCAGGCCGCCTTGCCGACGTAGAAGACCGTGCCGTCCGGCGCGATGGTGAGCCCGTGCGGCTCACCGATCTGGTCCAGCTGCCCGGTCTGGTTGGCGGCGGTGAGCCGCTCCACCTTGTAGTTCGCGGCGATGGTGGCCTGGCAGTCGCCGCGTACCCGGCCGGTGGTCCAGTTCAGCGCCCCGGCGAGGTGCGCGCGGAACGCCTCCTCGCCGTAGCTGCCCTCGGTGTGGCCCATGCCGGTGTAGAACGACCGGCCGCCGTCGTAGTCCCGGCACCAGGACACCGGGTGGAACGGGCCGTTGGCGCTCGCCCCCGCGTTGTAGTGCCGCTCCTCCACCTGGGCGAGCGTGTGCACGCTGCCGATCGGGTTCGGGTCCCAGTTCTCCCAGCGGTCGGAGCGGGTGAGGGTCAACGGCAGTGACGCCGTGGCCGGGTGCTTGCGGTCCAGGATGTTCACCACCGCGCGGTTCACCGCGGGGGGCTCGGGAGCGGTGGTGCTGCCGGTGAACAGCCGCAGGTCGGCGAGCTGGACCAGTGGCTCCCCGCTGTTCGCGGTGACGTTCAGCCGGTAGCGCGAGAACTCCTGCGGGGTGGCGATATCGAACCGGCGGGTCTGGAACCGGTCCGGGAAGGTCTGACCGGTGCGGCGGTCCAGGTCGGTCCAGCTCTGCCCGTCCGTGGAGCCCTGCAGGGTCCAGTCCTTCGGGTCCCGACCGGCGGAGTCGTTTGCCGACGTGAGCGCGTAACCGGTGATCCGTTTGGGCGCGCTCAGCTCGTACGCCACCCAGGCCGTCGGCGTGCGGACCAGCCACTTCGTGTTGGCGTCCTCGTCGGTCAGCTTCTCCTTGGTCTCGTTCGGCGGGTTCTCCCCGCTGGCGGTCACCCGGGCCACCGGTTCGGCCACCGGGATGGCGCCCGCCGGACGGGTGCCGATCAGACCGGTGAACCAGGTGGAGTCGACCTGGGCGCGGGCGGCGTCGGCGATGCCGACGAAGCCCCCGCGGCCTTGAGGTAGCCCTGTAGCGCCGACTCCTGGTCGCGGTTGAGCGCGGCGCCCGTCGCGGAGAGGAAGACCACGCTGCGGTACGCGGACAGCCCGGCGGCGGTGAACGTGCCGGGGTCGGTGGTGGCCGTGACATCGATGTCATGACCGGCAGCGATTTGTTTGATGGTGTCCACCGCGCGCGAAACCGGGTCCTGCTGCTCGGCCACCGGGCCGTGGAACACCAGGACCGCGGTCTTCTGCGGCTGCGCCGCCTGCGGGGCGGCTGCCGTTCGTGGTGCGGCCGCAGCCGCCGTCGATGCCGGGATCAGTGTCGCGAAGGCCGCTACGGCGGCGAGGGTTCGTCGTAAGTTTCTGGTCATGCCCGTCCCCACTTTCGGTTCGGTCAGCTTTCGTGCGTGTGGGTGTGGCCCTGGAATCGGTGGATCGCCTCCTCGGCGCCCGGCGGCATGCTGCCGTCGGCGTTGCGGACCAGGAAGATCCCGGCCATGCCGCCGTCGGAGTGGCCCTGCACGTGGCAGTGGTACATCCACGCGCCGGGCCCGACGCCCTCCCCGGCGAGCACCTGGAAGCCGAACGAGCTGCCCGGGTTGAGGTCCTTGTTGTCCACCACCAGGCTCGGGTCGCTCGGCCCCTCCAACATCCCGGTGCGGTTGTCCGCCCAGCGATGCGCGTGCAGGTGGAAGGTGTGGAACAGGTTGCCGTGGCCGATCGCGATCCACTCGACGCGCTCGCCCAGGTTCGCCTCGAACATCGGGGTCGCCGGGGCCATCTTGTTGTTGATCGTCATGTCGTGGAACACGACGGTGAACTGCTTCGACGGCAGGATGTCGCCGCGCCGCCGGACGATCAGCGCCCCGTACAGGCCCTTGGCGACACCGCCGGTGCCGTGGTCGGTGCCCATCGCGTGATCGTGGTAGTGCCAGTAGCCGGCGCTGCCCGGCATGTACCGCCGGCCGGCGGCGGCCACCATCTCGTGCGAGCGCCAGACGTACGTCCGCGTCTCGCCGGGGTTGTTGAACGAGGCGTTGAACGGGCTGCCGTCGGAGTCGGTGCTGTAGTCCACCCCGTGCGGGTGGATGGACAGCCGCTGGTCGGTGGTGTTGACCAGGGTGATCTCCAGGGTGTCGCCCTCGTACATCTCGAGGATCGGCCCCGGGACGGTGGCCTGGCCGGGGGCCAGGCCGTAGCCGAACAGGTTGCCGGGCAACTGTTCGGCGTAGAGGGTGACCTTCTTCGTGACGCCGGCGGCGGCCCGGGCGGGGCTGCCTCCGAACGCGCTGCCGATCGCTGGGGCGGCCGCGCCCAACGCCCCGGCGGCGAGCGCTCCGGTGGCGATCAGCGATCTGCGGGACAGCTGGCGGTGAGAGCCAACGGCGTGATCGTCCATGGGTCTCCGTTCCCGACCGGGCGAAGACGCGACGATGGCAGGGTGCATCGACCGCCGAGCGTGAGGGGCGGTGGCACGACTGAGGGTGAGGCTCGTCGCGTACTTTGCTCGGAAGACTCAAAGCTTTCTATCGATGACAGCAACTTATGTAATCCATCGACGAAAGTACAGCTCTGATTGCAGAAAGATTACCTTGACATCACGAGGACCGTCGATTGACATAGAGCTGACACACAAGCCGACGCCGGGCTGCCGTCGATGCGGCAACCCGGCGGGCAGACGTGCGAAAGCGGTGCGTCAGAGCTGGTGGCGGTCGTCCGCCGGCAGGTTGGGCGCCTGCGGTGGCTCGGGCGACTGGTCGGGCTGACCGAGCTGCGCGACGTGGGTCGGGTCGAGGACCCGGGCGAGGAACGCGCGGGTCCGCTCGTGCTTCGGTGCGCCGAGCACCTCCTGCGGCGGCCCCTGCTCCACCACCACGCCACCGTCCATGAAGACGACCCGGTCGGCGACGTCGCGGGCGAACGCCATCTCGTGGGTGACCACCATCATCGTCATGCCGTCCTCGGCCAGCTTGCGCATGACGGTGAGCACGTCACCGACCAGTTCCGGGTCGAGCGCGGAGGTCGGCTCGTCGAAGAGCATCAGCTTCGGCTCCATCGACAGCGACCGGGCGATCGCCGCCCGCTGCTGCTGCCCACCGGAGAGCTGCGCCGGAAAGACGTCGGCCTTGTCGGTCAGCCCGACGCGTTCCAGGTTGGCCCGGGCGATCCGCTCGGCCTCGGCGCGACCGCGCCGCAGCACCTTGCGCTGCGCGACGGTGAGGTTGTCCAGGACGGTCAGGTGCGGAAACAGGTTGAACGACTGGAAGACCATGCCGATGCCACGGCGGACCGCGTCGATCTCGACGTCCGGGTCGGTCATCTCGACCCCGTTGACCCAGATCTTGCCGGCCGTCGGCTGCTCCAGCAGGTCGACGCAGCGCAGCAGCGTCGACTTGCCGGAGCCGGACGGCCCGATCACGCACACCACCTCGCCCTGGCCGACCTCGAAGTCGATGCCCTTGAGCACCTCCAGCGGGCCGAAGGACTTGTGCAGGTCACGGATCTCCACCGCGGGGCGGTTGGCTGTGGTCGTCATGCGGGTCACCGGGCCTTGGCGTAGCGGAGTTCGAGGCGTCGTACCACCTGGGACAGCGGCAGGGTGATGATCAGGTAGGCGAGACCGGCCACCAGCAGCGGAGTGGCGTTCACCCGGTCGTTCAGCATGTCCCGACCGAACTTGGTGACCTCGATGGTCTGCGCCGTCACACCCAGCACGTAGGCCAACGACGAGTCCTTGGTGAGCAGGATCAGCTCGTTCGTCAGCGGCGGGATCACGATCCGGAACGCCTGCGGGATGACGATCGTGCGCATCGCGGTGAAGTGCGACATGCCGAGGGTGCGCGCCGCCTCCATCTGTCCCTTGGGGACAGCCTGGATGCCGGCCCGGATGGTCTCCGCCATGTACGCCGCCGCGGTCAACCCGAGACCGATCGCGATCGAACCGAACACCCCGCCCGGAATCTCGCGCTCCGGGAAGGCGATCGGGATGCCGTACCCGACGAGGAAGAGCACCAGCAGCGCGGGCAGACCTCGGAACAGCTCGATGTACGCCGTGGCCACCCAGCGGTACGGCGCCACCCGGGACAACCGCATCAGCGCGAGGATGGTGCCGAACACCAGACCGAAGGCGAACGCGCCCAGGGTGTAGAGGATGGTGTTGCGCAGCGCGACGGTGATGATCGTCGGAAACATCGACTCGATGATGTCGACCCGGAAGAACGCGTCCTTCAACCGGCCCCAGTCCGCGGCGAAGAGCACCGCGGCGATGACGGCGATGAAGACCAGGTACTGGAGCCCGAGGGACAGCCGCTCCCGCTGGCGGCGTCGCAGCTTCACGTTCGCTCGTTGCCTTCCCGGAGGTTGCCGACACGCCTGGCGCACGGGACGCGCGCCAGGCGACACTGCACGGTGCTCAGGCGCTCGGCCGCTTGCCGATCCACTTCTCGTAGATCGTGTCGTACGTGCCGTCCTGCTTCGCCTTGGCCAGCACCTCGTTCATCTTCTTGAGCAGCTCCGGGTTGCCGTCCTTCTTGACCGAGAAGCCGTACTGCTCACCGGTGTCGAACTCGGCGGCCACCTGGAACCCGCCCGGGTTCTTCTTCAGGTACTCGGTCCAGACCGGGAGGTCGTTGATGGCGGCCTCGACCTGACCGTTGGCGACGGCCTGCTGCTCGGCCGCGAGGTCCTCGAACTCGACGAGCTGGAGGCCCTTCTCCTTCTCGAACTTCCGGGCGTAGTCGCGGCCCGTGGTGGCCGCCTGGACGCCGAGCTTCTTGCCCCTGAGGTCGTCGAGCGACTTGTACGGCTTACCGGTCTTCACCAGCATCGCCTGGGTCGCGTCGAAGTACGGGTCGGAGAAGTCCATCACCTTCTGCCGTTCCGCGGTGATCGTCATGCCGGCGGCGGCCGCGTCACACTTGCCGGTGTTCAGGTCCTGGCCGGACTTGATGCCCTCGAACGGCGTGTCGATGATCGTCTGCTGGACGCCCAACTCCTTGGCGACCAGATCCATGACCTCGACGTCGAAGCCGGTCACCGTGCCGCTGGCGTCCTTGGACTGGAACGGCGGGTACGGCAGGTGGGTGCAGACGGTCAGCTTGCCCGCCTCGACCAGCTTGACCCCGCTCGCCTGGACCTCGCTGTCGTCCTTCTTGGCGCATCCCGCCGTCACCGCGAGGGCGGCGACGGCCACGACGAGGCCGACCTGACGGACGGCGCTTGGGAACCTCACGGCTGTGCCCCTCCGGTTCGGCTCCCTGATCCCGGGAAGCCAGGTTGGTGCGTGAACTTGTGAGAGGCGACGGTACCCGATCACCGGTGCCAGACCCAGATCACGACGGACCGCTGCCCGCCTCGACGGCGGCACCCGCACCGGCAAACCCGACACTTGGGCAGCAACAGGCCTCAGCCGCCGGTTCCCTCGGCCGCGCCGTCCGGGGTGAGGGCGCCCTCGTGCGGATCTGTGTCCAGGAACACGTGCTGATGGCCGTGGCCGGAGTCGACGCTTACCTGGTCGAGCTGGGTCGCCGCGACCGACCAGATCGTCGCGGCCTCGGCCGCCTGTCGCGCGGTCAGGTCCAGCACTGCCGCACGCTGCGCGCCGGGACGCCCGCGGCCAGCGCGTAGGCGTCGACGGCCAACGACGCCTGCTGGACCGCCGCGCGCAGGCCGCCGCGCGCCACGTTGGTGGCGGTGGTTCCCGACGGCGGGTCGGCGAAGGGCTCGGCGGCCTGGCGCATGGCCTCCTGCCAACGGCGCGCCTGGTCCGGGTCCGGCGCCCGTCCGGAGGTCTTCTCCTCCTTGATCGCGGCCAGCACGGGAGCGACCTGGTCGCGGACCCGACGGGCCGTTCCGATCAGCTCCTCGATCTGCTGCTTGTCCCGCTTCGCCTCGGCCTCCTTGATGGTGGCGATGGCCGACTCGGTGGCGTCCGGGCGGCCCGCCGCGTAACCGATCCACCCACCGAGCACCGCGGCGACCAGTGCGATCGCACCCGCGACGAGCACGACGCGCAGGGTCCGGCGGTGGCGCACGTCGGCCTTGTCCAACAGGTAGGAGGGCCGGCCGGTGCGACGCGCCATCGCAACTCCTCACGTCGATCGTCTGTGCGGCCACAGGTTAGCCGTCCACCTTGACGTCCGTCGATAGCGCCGCCGATCCGTGGGACGACCCGGCGACCCGAGCCCTACACCGGGTAGCCCCACTCGGTCAGGGGCTTCTCCAGCGACCGTTCGATCGCGGCGATCTGCGCCGGGCTCAGTTCGTTCCGGTACGCCGCCGCCCGACCCGCCGGGAAGTCGTACCGGGAGAAGCCCTTCTCGAACGCCGCCGACCAGTCGAGCCCGAGGAAGTCGAGCATCCGGCCGACCTGGGCACGCGGCTGCTCGACCAGGTCCTCGTAGCGCACGTCCAGCCACTGCTCGGCCGGGTGCCGCAGCCGAGCCTGCGCGAAGGCCTCCATCAGCATCTTCCAACCCAGCGCGGCGAGCACCGGAAAGGAGCGCCCGGACTCGAACCACTCCTCCCGCAGGTCCGACGGGAGCGGGCCGTAGATCCAGTTGTCCGGCCCGCGCCACCCGTCCCACCAGCCCATCTGGAGCCAGGAGTTGGCCACCGCCCGGCCGTCGCGCACCACGTTGACCACCCGCAGGTCCGGGTACGCGGCGTGCAGCAGGCCGGTGCGCGGCCACCCGGTGACGTGCTGCACCAGGTGCGCACAGCCCTGCCGGGCGATCCGCTCGTCGAAAAAGGCCCGCAACCGTCGGGCCACGAACGGCGTCAGGTCCTCGGCCACCAGGTCCCGGCACGGTCGGGAGAAGCCGCCCAGCACCTGCCGGTCGAGCAGGTGGTACGCCTCCGACGGCGCCACCCGCAGCCGGCCCCGCTCCAGCAGCCGTCGGCTGTGCCGCAGCGAGGTCATCCCGGCCGGGCGCGGTGCCGAGCGTCGGTACAGCGCGCCGTTGAACCTGCCCTTGAGGTTGAGCCGGGCGAGTTTGTCGTCCAGGCCGGAGACGAAGCCGACCGTGGGGTGCCGGGCGAGCAGTTCCTGGACCAGGGTCGAACCGCAGCGACCGGTGCCCACCACCAGTGCGAGCATCGATCAGCCTTCCTGCCGGGTGGCCTGTGGTACGGAAAGGACCGGGTCCGGCGCGGACCGGGCGGCGAAAGCCGTGGCCGTGCGGCGACGCAACGGGTAGCCGAACCGGGACAGGGCCATCCCGGTCACCACTGTCACCAGGGCGTACCCGCGGGTGGACAGCCCGGTCAGCCACTCGGTGTCGGCGACCACGTCGACCAGACCGGTGCGGTGGCGCGAGGGGTTGCCGGCCACCGAGTGGGTGGGGGCCAGCCGCACCGTGTCCGGGCTCGGGAAGGGAAGGGCGTCGGGGGTCGCGCCGACGAACCGGGCGATCCGGGCGGTGCTGCCGGCCGGGTCGGCCACGAAGTCCTCGTACCGCATTCGCAGGTAGCGGTCGTCGCCCGCCCGGGCACCCCAGAGCCGGGCCGTGGCGGTGTTCCACACCAGCCAGAGCAGCGCCGCCTTGCCGATCGGGGGCCGGCTCATCAGCCGGTCGTCGGCGCGCCCGTCCAGCGGGCGTCGACGACGCCAGGAGTACGCGCTCGCCCGGGGGTCGCGCACCACGTGCAGGACGTACAGGTCGATGCCGGGCAGGCTGCCGAGCAGGGCACCGTACGGCGGTAGCTTCGAGGAGTCGACGATGACCCCGCCGGCCCGGTCGGGGAAGGCGTGTTCGGCGATCGAGGCGTACAGCCGGGCCAGGTGCGTGTCGTCGGGGTGACCCGCGACCGGCGGCTGTCCCCGCCGCTGCCGCCGGAACAGCGCCGGCAACCCGCGCAGGCGCAGTCGCCCGGCCAACCGGGCGGCGATCCCGGCCGGGTCGGCGTCGGTCAGGTCGCGCGCACCCGGGTCCAGAGCGGACAGTCGGCCAGCGGCGCGCCACAGCCGCAGGGCCGGTTCTCCAGGATGCCGCGCCGCCACAGGTAGCGCAGCTCGCCGGCGGCGAGGAAGCCCGGCAGCTGTCCCAGGATCGTGGTGATCAGCGTGCTGCCGCTGCGACCGCTGCCGGCGAGGTAGAGGACCCGGGTCGAACTCACCGGGCCGCTCCCCCACCCGCGAGGACCCGGCGGGCCCGCCGCCGGGTCGGTCGGCTCTCGGCGCCTCCGCGTACAGCTCCCGGATCCGGTCCAGGTGCCGCTGCGGGGCGAACCTCCCGGCGACCTTGGCCCGGCCGGCGTGACCCATCCGGTACGCGCGTTCGCGGTCGGCCAGGATGCCGGCCAACGCGCCGCCGAGGGCCGTGGGCTGGCCGGCGGCGACGATGACGCCGTCCACCTCGGACTCGACCAGCTCGGGGAGGCCACCCAGGTCGGTGGTGACCACCGGAACCCCGCAGGCGAACGCCTCCAGCACCGCCATCGGCTGGTTCTCGTGCCACCGGGACGGGACGGCGACCACCGCCGCCGACCGGATCAGCTCGTGCAGGCGTGGTTTGTCGAGGCGGCCGTGGAACCGGATCCGGCCGGGTGCCCGCCGCGCGGCGAGCGCCTCCAGCCCGGGCCGGGCCGGGCCGTCTCCGGCGATGTCCACGCGGACGCCGTCCGGCAGCGCGGCGACCGCCTCGACCAGCACGTCGACGCCCTTCTCCGGGGCCAGCCGGCCGGCGAAGACGACGCCGCCGCCGGGCGTCCGCTTGGCCGCGATCCCGGTCAGGTCGACGAAGTGGTTGACCACCCGTAGCCGGTCCGGGTAGACGCCGGCCCGGCGCATCACGTCGGCCAGGAACTCGCTCGGACTGACGAAGATCTGCACCGGGTCGTACGCGTCGAGCCGTCGGTGCAACCAGGACTCGACGGCGAGCAGCCCGCTGCGCGACAGCGATCCGTCCTTGCAGCGGCGACGGGCCGCCTGCAACGGGCCACCGGTGACGCACGCCTGGCAGGGCCGGCCCGCGTCGAGCAGTTGGTAGCTCGGGCAGGCGAGCTTGTAGTCGTGCATGGTCAACACGCACGGGACGCCGGCCGACCGGGCGGCGGCGAGCACCGACGGGGAGAGCTGGTGGTAGATGTTGTGCAGGTGCAGCACGTCCGGCCGGAAGTCGTCGATCACCCGGGCCAGCCCGCGACGGCTCGTCGGCGACCAGAGCATCCGACCGGCGGCGACCGCGCGTGCCCGCAGCCCGCTCGGTGCCGGCTCCAACTCCACTTCGGTCGGAAACCGCTGCGCGTACGGCAGCGGCGACTCGTTGTCCGGGTGGGTCATGCCGAAGTAGGCGACCGGGTCGCCCGCTGCCCGTTGCAGGTCCGCGAGGTCGAGCAGGTACCCCTCCGCGCCACCACGGCGGTAGAGGAACTTGTTCACATGCAGCACGCGCATCGACTCGGCCTGCTCACGTCGATCGGGCGAACCGGGCCCGGGGATTGAGTGACCGGGGGTTCGCCCGCCCCGGCCAGGGCTCACGGTATGCAGGGCGGGTCGGCGAGTCCAGTTCACGTTTGGCATGTGAGCTGAACGGTTGATCTTCCTCTGCCCGTGCGGCCCCGCAACCTGGCCTCGCGCCATGATCTCCCGATAACCTGGCTCCGCCGCCGGTCGCACCCGCTCTCCACCGGGTTGAGCCGGTACCCGACGAGGAGGACGCGTGGCAGCCGACGACGAGGTCTCCGCGCTCGCGTACACCGCCCGACGGGTCCGGCGGCATCTGCGCTGGGCGCGTACCGAGGGGGTCGGGCGGCTGATCGAGGAGGACCGCCTCAACCCGGTCGACCGGATCGGCACCGCCTGGGCGAAGCGGCGCTGGCGACGGCGCGCGGGCCGGCGCCCGGCTCGGCGATGCCGGTCTACCTGGTCGGTCTGCAACGCTCCGGCACGAACATGCTGGTCCGCGGCCTGGACGCGGCCCCCGAGGTCGAGGTGCGCAACGAGAACGACAGCACCCTCTTCCACCGCTTCCAGCTGCGCCCCGACCCGGTGCTGACCGCCGTCCTGCGACGCAGCCGGCACGCGTACGTACTGGTCAAGCCGCTCTGCGAGAGCCACCGGGTGGACGAGTTGCTGGCCCTGCCGGGGCTGAGCCCCGGGCGCGCGCTCTGGGTCTGGCGCGACGTCGACGACCGGGCCCGCTCCGAGGTCGCCAAGTTCGGTGACGCCAACCTGCGCGCGCTACGGGCGATCGCCGACGGCAGCATCGGCGGCCGGTGGCAGGGCCAACGGCTCGACGCCGACACCGTCGAGCTGGTCCGGGCCCACGACCCGCAGCGGTTGGACCCGCACAGCGGCGCGGCGCTGTTCTGGTACGTCCGCAACTCGCTCGTCTACCGGCTCGGCCTGGACCGGCGGTCCGACGTGCTGCTCTGCCACTACGACACGGTGGTCGCCGAGCCAGCGGCCCAGCTCCGGCGGCTCTGCGCCTTCCTGGACTTTCCCTATCATCCCCGGCTGCACGCGCACATCGCCCCGCGCCAGTCGCACGGCACCGAGGCGGTGACCGACCGGCGGCTGCCGATCGACCGGCGGGTCCGGGCCCGCTGCGACGAGTTGACCGACCGGCTCGGCGGCAGCACCGCCGACATCGAGACGGAGGCGGCCGACCGTGGCTGAACCGCAGGCCCCCACCGCGCCGATCTTCCTGGTCGGCTGCCAACGGTCGGGCACCACGATGATGCGCCTCGTGCTCGACTCGCACTCCCGGATCAGCTGCGGCCCGGAGACCCGGTTCCTGCCCGACCTGCGCCGGATCGTCGGACGGGACTGGGAACGGCTGGCCCGCTTCGGTTTCCCCCGCGAGGACTGGCTCCGCCGGATCCGGGACTTCTTCGGCGGCGTGCACGCCGACTACGCCGCCGCCCGGGGCAAGGCCCGCTGGGCCGACAAGACCCCGCTGTACGCGATGTCGCTCGACTTCGTCACCGAGGTCTTCCCGGACGCCCAGGTCGTGCACCTGATCCGCGACGGGCGCGACGTGGTGGTCTCGCACCGCAAACGGTTCGGCTACTGGTCGGCGGTCAAGTGCGTGGTGAAGTGGCCGCGCTACATCCGGACCGCGCGGGCGGTCGGTGCCACCCTGCCGGCCGACCGCTACTACGAGCTGCGCTACGAGCAGGCGGTCAGCGAGCCGGAGAAGACCCTGCGCGGCCTCTTCGAGTTCCTCGGCGAGCCGTGGGAGGACGGCGTCCTCGACTACGACAGCAAGTACCACGACGTGGCCCAGAAGTACACCAGCGAGGCGGAGCGGCGGCGGGCGGCGGCGAGCGTCAGCGCACCGATCTACGGCTCCCGGGTGGGCAGCCACCGCCGCGAACTCGACCCGTTCCTCCGGCTGCTGGTCCTTCTCTGCTGCGGCCCTACCCTGCGCACCCTGGGCTACCGGTGACCCGCTCGGGCCGGCTGCGCGCGTTCGCCGCCGCCGTCGTCGCCACCCTCCTGCTCACCGCCGGCTGCACCGCACTCGACCACGACCCTCCGACGGCCGGCCTCCCCACGGCGAAGGTGGCACCCGACGCCACCGTGCCGGGACGCGCCGTGGACGGGGTGAGCAACCCGTTCGGCGCGCACTGGGACTGGTCGCGGTACCAGCAGTTCGCGCCCTACCTGCGCCGGATCGCCGGTTCGGCGACGTACGAGGAGATCTCCTGGTGCGCTGTCGAACGGACCTCGGGGCAGGTGGACTGGGCCGGGTTGGACGAGATCGCCTCCCACAGCCGGGAGCTGGGCATCACCCTGCACCTGAAGATCCGTACCGGCGTGTGCTGGGCGACCGGTGGCACCGCCCGGCACACCCGGGGCGCGGCCAACAAGACCGAGTCGGCGATGCCCACCGACCTCGCCGCGTACCAACGGTTCGTCCGCTCGGTGGTGCAGCGCTACGGCCCGTACGGGGTGCGGGAGTACGCCATCGAGAACGAGGTCAACGCGCCGAGTTACTGGGCCGGCAGCCCCGAGGACTACACCCGGCTGGTGCGGGCCGCCGCCGAGACGATCCGGGCGACCGACCCGGCGGCACGGGTGGTCGACTCCGGCATCAGCAGCGTCGCCTACGGCATGGGGGTCGTCGACCGGCTGCTGCGCGCCAACCGGGTGCCCGAGGCGGTCGCCGCCTACCAGGCGTACTTCCAGCGCCGGGTCGGCACCCGGGGGCAGCAGATCCCGGCGGTGACCGGCGAGGCGCAGCTACGCCGGGCGCTCGGCACCGACACCAACAGCCGCAGCCTGCGTTTCCTGGCCGCCACCGAGGCGCTGCTGGCCGACCGCACTGTCGACGTCCGGCAGGTGCACTTCTACGAGCACTTCACCGGGGTGGCGCCGCTGCTGGACTACCTCCGGGCGACCACACCGGCCGGCACGCCGATCCAGGCGTGGGAGGTCGGGCAGTTCTGGCGCGACGGCGACGGTGACCCGGCCAGCCGGGCGGCGGAGCTGGTCAAGACGGTCACCCTGCTGGTCGCCGGCGGGATCGGCGAGATCAGTTGGTTGCCGTTGGCGTACAACCCGAACAACGCGGCCGGCAGCGAGGTCCGCTACGGCCTGCTCGACCCGGACGGCACCGAACGCGAGGCGGGCCGGATGCTGGCCGGCCTGGCCGACGCGGCCCGGGACGCCACCGTCACCCCGTTGCCCGCGACGGTGGCCGGCACCCTGAGCGGGGTCGCGTTCGTGCGCGGCGGGTCGAGCACGCTCGTGCTCTGGTCGGCGTCGAACCGGCCGGTGACCATCCCGGCGGCACCGGGTGGCCAGACCGGGGCGGTGGGCGCCCCACTGCGGGCGGCCGGCGGTGGCACCACGGTGACCGACGTTCCCGTCCTGCTCCGCGCCGACAGCCGGTGGACCGGCTCCTCGCCGCCGTGCGCTAGCCGGATCCGCGCCGGCGGGG
>NZ_JAEVHL010000119.1 GCF_016803395.1 Micromonospora tarensis
CCTGGCAACGGAGGACGCGACGCCCTCGGACGAGGCTCCGGCGGAGCCCTCCGGCGGGTCGGACCAGCCGGACCGGGTCGACGAGACGCCGGAAAGCGGTAGAACGGGTGACATGAGGGAGACGGTGGGATGACCGCGCCGGCGGATGGCAAGAGCCCGATCGAGGTCCTGCTCGTGGAGGACGACCCTGGTGACGTGCTGATGACCCAGGAGGCGTTCGAGGAACACAAGCTGCGGAACCGGCTGACCGTCGTCTCGGACGGCGCCGAGGCGCTCGCCTACCTGCGCCGGGAGGGCCAGTACGCCGACGCGGTGGCGCCCGACCTGATCCTGCTCGACCTCAACCTGCCCCGCCGCGACGGCCGGGAGGTGCTGGAAGAGATCAAGAAGGACGAGGAGTTGCGCCGGATTCCGGTCGTGGTGCTGACCACCTCGCAGGCCGACGAGGACATCCTGCGCAGCTACCAGCTGCACGCGAACGCCTACGTGACCAAGCCGGTGGACTTCGAACGGTTCATCTCGGTGGTCCGCCAGATCGACGAGTTCTTCGTCAGCGTGGTCAAGTTGCCGCCGCGTGGCTGACACCCTGCTCGACGACGTCGGCGACCTGCTCCGGGAGGCCGCCGACCAGGTCGTGCTGCCCCTGTTCCGAAAGCTCGACGACGCGGACGTCTCGGAGAAGGCGCCCGGTGAGGTGGTCACCGTCGCCGACCGCCGGGCCGAGGAGCTGCTCTCGGCGGGGCTGCGTCGACTGCGGCCCGGCTCGACGGTGGTGGGCGAGGAGGGTGTCGCCGACGACCCGGCGTTGCTGCGACACCTGCGCGACAGCGGAGACGTCTGGCTGGTCGACCCGGTCGACGGCACCGCCAACTTCGCCGCGGGTCGGCGGCCGTTCGCCCTGATGGTGTCGCTGCTGACCGACGGCCGACCGACGGCCGGCTGGATCCTCGACCCGCTCGCCGACACCCTCGCCGCCGGCCTGGCGGACGAGGGCGCCCTGCTCAACGGCCGGCCGGTGGACAACACCACACCGGTGCCGGCGACCGGCGAGCTGCGCGGCGCGGCGATGACCACGTTCCTGCCGCCGGAGAGCCGGGACCGGGTCCGTGCCGGCGGCCGGCAGCTCGGTGAGCTGCTGCCCGGCCAGCACTGCGCCGGCCGTGAATACCTGGACGTCCTCACCGGCGAACAGCAGTTCGTCCTCTTCTGGCGCACCCTGCCCTGGGACCATGCCCCCGGCACCCTGCTGGTCCGTGCCGCCGGTGGGGTGGCCCGTCGATTCGACGGCGTCGACTACCACCCCGCCGACGACGGTCGGGGTCTGCTCGTCGCGGCCAACGAGCAGATCTGGGCCGAGGTGCACGAGGCCCTCCTCAGCCGCTGATCCGCGCGCTGCGCGACGGTGTCGGGACGCTCCGTCGACATCGGCGCGGTACGCGGGGCGCAGGGCTGGTCACCGGCCCGTAGTCCGGTATCGTGACGGCGGTCTCCGCCAGCAGGCCGCCGACCGGCGCCGGCGGGGACGCCGCCTCCGCAGTGGTGTCAACCGGGGGTCGGCGGTCGACGGAAGGACGCTTTCGTGCCCAGGACCACGCTCAGCCCGCGGCTCGGTCGCCGCGCTCTGCTCGCTCTGCTCGCCGCCGTCGCGCTGGTGCTCGGCGGTACCGCCGTGCCCGCGTACGCGGAGCCGGACGAGGGTGGCAGCAAGAAGCTGCGGGACGCGTTGGAGTTGACCGCCAAGGGCCACATCGAGGCCAAGGCCAAACTGGACAACTCCAAGCGTCGCCAGACGGCGCTGGCCGGTGAGCTGACCGCGCTTGAGGGCAGGCTGGTCGGGCTCACCGCCCAGGTGGGCGAGGTGGCCGCGCAGTCCTACCGGTTCGGTCGGCTGAACGCGGCGTCGATGCTGCTCAACACCGGCTCGCCGGAGGCGTTCCTGCAACGCGCGAACGACCTCGACCTGATGGCGCAGCGGGACAGCAAGCGGCTGCGTGATCTCATCGAGGCTCAGCAGCAGGCGCAGCAGGCAAAGGTCGCCATCGACGCCGAGGTCCGCGAGCAGCAGAAGCAACTCGCCGTGATGGCGAAGAAGAAGAAGGAGGCCGAGGCGGCACTCGCCGAGGTCAGCTCGGGTGGCAGCAATGGGTTCAGCGGCGGCAACTCCTCCTCCGCGAAGCCGGCGCCGCGCAACTCCGACGGGTCCTGGCCATCGGAATCCTGCTCGGTGAAGGACCCGACCACCTCCGGGTGCATCACCCCGCGCACTTTGCACGCGCTGAAGGAGACTCAGGCGGCCGGCTACAAGCGGCACGTCTCCTGCAAGCGCAGCGGTGGCGGCGGCGAGCACCCGAAGGGCCGGGCCTGCGACTTCTCGGCCGCCACCAACGGCTTCGAGGACAAGAACGCGACCGGCGGCGACAAGGCGTACGGGGACAGCCTGGCCGCCTGGCACGTGCGCAACGCCGACCGGCTGGGTGTGCTCTACGTGATCTGGTACCGGCAGATCTGGCACCCCGGGACCGGCTGGCGCGCCTACAGTGGCAGCGGCAGTCCCGCCGCGTCCCACACGAACCATGTTCATCTCTCGATGTACTGACCCGGAGCACCAGCTTCGCTGCGTACCATCGCGACGATGAGTTCCCCACCGTCCGACGTAGCGGCTCCACCGGCTCCGCCCGTGCCGGTCACCGGCCGGGCGCTGCCCAACGGCCTGGCCGCCTTCCTGGTCTTCTTCTCCAGCGGCGCCGTGCTGGTGCTGGAAACCGTCGCGCTGCGCCTGGTCGGCCCGTACGTCGGGGTGACCCTCCAGGTGACCAGCTCGGTGATCGGCATCGCGCTGGCCGCGATCGCGTACGGGGCGTGGTCCGGCGGCTGGCTGGCCGACCGGCGCGACCCGCGCGGCCTGCTGGCGCCGGCGCTGGTGCTGGCCGGCATCGCCACCGCGGTCACCCTGCCCGTTGTCCGGTACGCCGGTGAGGTGCTGCGGGGCGGCGCGCCAGCGCCATCCTGCTGCTGGTGGCGCTGGCCGTGTTCGTGCCGGCCGCGCTGTTGGCGGCGGTCACCCCGCTGGTCGTGAAGCTCCAGCTGGCCGACCTGCGCCGCACCGGCCAGGTGGTCGGTCGACTCTCCGGCATCGGCACCCTGGGCGGCATCACCGCCACCCTGCTCACCGGGTTCGTGCTGGTCGCCGCGCTGCGCAGCACGGTCATCCTGCTGGCACTGGCGATCTCGCTCGGGCTGGTCGGTATCGGTCTCGGCTGGTACCTGCGCCGGCAGGAGCCCACCGAGCTGCCCGGTCCGGCCCGGACCCGCGCCGCGCTGGCGATCCTCGGCCTGGTCGGAGCGGGGTTGACCACCGTGGCGCCGAACCCGTGCGACATCGAGACGGCTTACCACTGCGCCCGGGTGACCGCGGACCCGTCCCGGCCCTCCGGGCGGACGCTGCTGCTCAACTCGGCCCAGCACTCGTACGTCGATCTCAGCGACCCGAAACACCTGGAGTACGCGTACACGAAGTGGATCGGCGCGGTGGCCGACGTCGCCGCGCCGGCTGGTCAGCGCCTCGACGCACTGCACCTGGGCGGCGGCGGGTTCACCGTGCCGCGCTACCTGACCGCCACCCGGCCGGGCACCGACAACGTGGTGTTCGAGATCGACGGCGGGCTGGTCGAGCTGGGCGAGCGGGAGCTGGGCGTACGCCCGGGGCCGGAGCTGCGGGCGGTGGTGGGCGACGCCCGGATGCTTGTCACCGGCGAGCCGGCGGACAGCCGCGACCTGGTCGTCGGTGACGCCTTCGGTCACCTGGTGGTGCCCTGGCACCTGGCCACCCGGGAGATGGCCGCCGAGATCCGGCGGGTGACCCGCCCCGGCGGGGTTTACGTGCAGAACGTCATCGACTACCCGCCGCTGCGGTTCATCCGCGCCGAGCTGGCCACGGTGGCCGCCGAGTTCACCCACGTCGCGCTGATCGCGCCGCCGGAGGCGCTCGCCGAGCAGCAGGGTGCCAACTTCCTCATCGTCGGCTCCGACGCGCCGCTGCCGCTGGACGCCATCCGGGCCCGGCTCGTCGAGGTGGACCCGAAGGTCAGCCTGCTGTCCGGCGCGGAGCTGACGGACTTCGTCGGCGCGGCGATGGTGTTGACCGACGACTACGCCCCGGTGGACCAGCTGTTGGCCACCGCCTGATCGGGTGACATTGCTGACCGATTCCGATCCTTCAGGTGTAGGCCGTCCCCGCGCGGGCAAGAACGGCCACCATGGGCGGTGGGGACCGGAACAACGCGCAACTCCTCGATGAGCGGTACCGGCTCGTCGAGCAGCTCGGCGCGGGCGGCATGTCGGTGGTCTGGCGCGGCTACGACGAGGTGCTCGGCCGTCAGGTCGCGGTGAAGGTGCTGGCCTCCCGGCTGGCCAGCGACCGGGCCTTCCGGCACCGGATCCGGGTGGAGGCGCAGGCCGCCGCGCGGCTCTGCCACCCCAACATCACCAACGTGTACGACTACGGCGAGTCCGAGCAGGTCGGCCTGACCGTGCCGTACGTGGTGATGGAGCTGGTCGACGGCGCCTCCCTCGCCAACCGGCTGGGCCGGGAGGGGTGCCTGCCGTGGCGGGAGGCGGTGACCATCGCCGCCGAGGTCAGCTCCGCGCTGGCCACCGCGCACGCTCGCGGGGTGGTGCACCGGGACGTCACCCCGGGAAACGTGATGCTCACCTCGACCGGCGTCAAGGTGGTCGACTTCGGCATCTCCGCCCTGGTGGGGGAGAGCGAGAAGGGGCCGGACGGCACGCTGCTCGGCACCCCCGCATACCTCGCCCCGGAGCGCCTGGACAACGGCCAGGTGTCCCCGGCCACCGACGTGTACGCCGTCGGGCTGCTGCTCTACCGGATGCTCACCGGCCGGCTGCCGTGGCAGGCCAACACGACCACGCAGATGCTGCGGGCACACATGTACAACGAGCCGGACCCGATGCCCTCGGTGCCCGGCCTGCCGGACGAGGTGACCGACCTGGTGCGGCGCTGCCTGGCCAAGCGGCCCGGTGACCGTCCGCCGACCGCCGAGCTGGCCCGGACCCTCGCCGAGGCGGCCGGGATGCTGGCGGCGGTGCCGGTCTCGCCGGCCGCCGGGCCACTGGACCCGGCGGCGCTGGCCAGTGCGGGCACCACCATCCTGCCCTGGTCGGCGGCGACCGACGCGTTGCCGTTGTCGCGTACCCGGAACCGGACCCGGCGGGCGCACCGCCGTCGTCGGCGGGTGGAAGCCGGGGTGGCCGCCGTCGGGCTGATCGCGGTCACCGGGGCGATGTGGGGATTCACCTCACGCAGCCCCGCCAGCGGCGGCGACCGGCCGACCACCGAGGCCCGGATGGGTCTGCCGACGACAGTGCCCTGCGAGGTGGCGTACGCGCTGCGCAGCGACTCCGGCAAGGACTTCGCCGCCGAGCTGACCCTGACCAACAGCGGCAAGCAGGAGCTGCGGGACTGGACGATGAGCTTCACGTTCCCCGGCCAGCAGACGGTGACGAAGGCGGAGCCGACGCCGGTGCAGCAGCAGGGCAGCACCGTGCTGATCCGGCCGGCGGCGCAGCGCACCACCCTGGCGCCCGGCGCGGCCGAGAAGTTCACCCTCACCGGGAAGTACAGCGGCGCGAACCCGCTGCCTGTCGAGTTCCGGCTCGGTGACGCGGCCTGCGGCGTGCGCGTCTCCGGAGTGGCCGGCAGCACGCCGTCCACTGTCGCGCCGAGCAAGGCAGCCACCACGGTGAAGGCCCCGCCGAAGAAGACGACGGTACGCAGCGGCTCCGGTTCGGGTGGTGGTGCCACGAAGGCCAAGCCCCCGAAGCCTCCGAAGGCTCCTGGGAAGCCGGGCAAGGGTGGTGGTCCGGGAAAAGGCTGAAGGCCCCTGAGGGCGCCGGTGGCCATGGGGCGAAGGCGACCGAGGGCCACGGCGTTCGCCGGAAATGACTGTCAGCGCAGGCCGGCGAACTGCTGCACCTGGTCGATCCCGCCCTCGACGATGAGCACCCCGCCCTGGGGAAGTGCCGTGTCGTCGGAGGCGTACCGGAAGCGTTCGCCAGGCAGCTTGGCGCCGACCACGCGTACCCCGAAGCGCTGCTCCGGGCGCAGGTCGAGCAGGGTGCGCCCGGCCAGGGACTCCGGCACCCGGACGGTCGCGATGGCGAAGTCGTCGTCGAACTCGATGAAGTCGAGCAGCCGGCTGACGATCAGGTGCGCGACCCGGTCTCCGGTCTCCGCCTCCGGAAAGATCACGTGGTGCGCGCCCACCGACGACAGGATCTTGGCGTGCTTCTGCGAGGTGGCCCGAGCCCAGATCTGCGGTGTACCGAGTTCGACCAGGGCCAGCACGGTGAGCACACTCGCCTCCACCGAGGCTCCGATGGCCACCACCGCCCGGCCGAAGCTGGCGATGCCCAGCTGCCGCAGCGCCCCCTCCTCGGTCGAGTCGGCCTGCACGACCCGGTCGAGCTGCGATGACCAGCGCTGCACCTGCGCCGGGTTGCGGTCGATGGCCAACACCTCGTGGTTCATCCGGGTGAGCGACTCGGCCAGATGGCAACCGAAGCGACCCAACCCGATCACCACGACGCCGCGACTGTCCGCACGTCTCGCCGACACTTCGGCCCCCTCGCTCCTAGCCGACAATTGGTTGTTCCTGCGGATAGCGGTAGAGCCGGCGGCGGGTGTTCAGCGCGATCGCCGACCCGAGGGTGAGCGTCCCGACCCGGCCGATGAACATCAGCACGGTGAGGGCCAGTTGGCCGCCGGCCGGCAGCTCGGCGGCCAGGCCGTTGGTCAGGCCGGTGGTGCTGAACGCCGAGGTGACCTCGAACAGCGCCGCGACGAAGCGGACGCCCTCGGTGAACAGCAGCAGCGTCATCGTCCCGGCCGCCACCAGCGCGACGCTGACCAGCGCCACGGTGACCGCCTGCCGCTGGCTGGCGGTGGCCACCCGGCGGTGCCC
This sequence comes from Micromonospora tarensis, assembly GCF_016803395.1. Taxonomy (GTDB): domain Bacteria; phylum Actinomycetota; class Actinomycetes; order Mycobacteriales; family Micromonosporaceae; genus Micromonospora; species Micromonospora tarensis. Next base: position 6,981 of record NZ_JAEVHL010000119.1, read on the forward strand.
GACCGTCACGTCGGGCTCCCCCCGCAGCTCCGCCCAGATGGTGAACGCCAGCAGGAAGAACGTGGAGACCTTGATGCCGCCGGCCGTGCTGGCGCTGCCACCACCGATGAACATCAGCACGATCAGCAGGGGGTAGCTCTCCTCCTGGAGGGCGGCGATGTCCAGGATGCTGAAGCCGCCGGTGCGGCTCAACGCGATCTGCGTGAACGACGCCAGGATCTTGCCCGGTACGTCGTACTGGCCGATGGTGCTCGCGTTCGTCCACTCGGCGGTGAGTAGGCCGGCGAAGCCGACCAGCAGCAGCACCACACTGCCCCAGATGGTCAACTTGGTGGCCACCGCCCAGCGGGCCGGCTCGCGCCACTCCCGAACCGCTTCGAAGAGCGCCGGAAACCCGAGCCCGCCGATGATCGCGCCGAGCGCCAGCGGCAGCGACACCCACGGGTCGCGGCTGAAGGCGAGCAGATTTTCGGAGTAGAGCGCGAACCCGCCGTTGTTGAACGCCTGCACGGCGTGGAAGACGCCCGACCAGAGGGCCCGTCCGGGTGGGTAGTCGTAGCCCAGCCAGAGCCGACCGGCGACCACCGCGGTCATCACCGCCTCGCAGGCGAAGACGGTCACCGCGATCCGGCGGAGCAGCCTTCCCACGTCACCGATGCCGAACTCCGCCGTCTCCGCCTGCACGAGCAGCCGGTTGCGCAGCCCGAGCTGACTGGAGACCACCAGGATCACCAGCGCCGCGACGGTGAGGATGCCGAGGCCGCCGAGCTGGGTGAGCAGGGTGATCACCAGCAGACCCCAGCCGGACCAGTAGTTCGGCGTGTCGGTGACCGCCATACCGGTGACCGACACCGCCGAGGTGGCGGTGAAGAGTGCGGTGACCACAGGCGGGCGCTGGTGTTCGGCGGTCGCCCCGCGCGCCAGGAGCAGCCCGGTGCCCAGCAGGATCGGCAGCAGGAACGCGAACGGCACCAGCCGCACGGGATTGCGGAGAAGCCGGCGCACCAGACAATCTTCCTTACTGGCCGCCACCCCGGAGCGGGAACGGGCAATCCGGAGATTCATCTGCCGGCCAGCCATCGACCAACTCCTGGTCAAGCACGGACGGTCTGCTTACCCGGACCACCGATGACAGGAGACGGCGTTGCGACGTACCCTCTCGACCCTGGGCGTGGCCGGCGCGCTGCTCGCCGCCGCCGTGGCCCTGCCGACCATGGCCGCCGCCGAGCCGGCGCACGACGCGGACCGCGCCCGGGCGACCGACCGACCCATCGTGATCGGCCACCGGGGTGCCAGCGGCTACCGGCCGGAGCACACGCTGGAGGCGTACCGGTTGGCGATTCGGATGGGCGCCGACTACGTCGAGCCGGACCTGGTCTCCACCGCGGACGGGGTGCTGGTCGCCCGGCACGAGAACGAGATCTCCGGCACCACCGATGTGTCGGCCCACCCGGAGTTCGCGGCCCGCCGGGCGACGAAGACCATCGACGGGGTCGCGGTGACCGGGTGGTTCACCGAGGATTTCACCCTCGCCGAGTTGAAGACCCTGCGGGCCAAGGAGCGCCTGCCGCAGGTGCGGGTGGCGAACACCGCCTTCGACGGCCGCTTCGAGGTGCCCACCCTCCAGGAGGTCATCGACCTGGCCCGGACCGAGGGGCGGGCACGGGGCCGCACCATCGGCATCTACCCGGAGACCAAGCACCCGAGCTACTTCGCCTCGATCGGCCTGCCGCTGGAGGAGCCGCTGCTGAAGGTGCTGCGGCAGAACAAGCTGGACCGGAAGAACTCGCCGGTCTTCATCCAGTCCTTCGAGACGGCCAACCTGCGTCGGTTGAGCCGGCTGACCGACGTCAAGCTGGTCCAACTGCTGGACGCCACCGGTCGCCCGTACGACTTCACCGTCACCGGCGACACCCGCGGCTACCAGGACCTGGTCACGCCGGCCGGGCTGAAGTGGATCGCCGGGTACGCCGACGGCATCGGGGCGAACAAGAACCTGCTGGTGCCGCGAGACGCCGCCGGCGCCTGCTCGCGCCGACGAACGTGGTGCGCGACGCGCACCGTGAGCGGTTGCTGGTGCACTCGTGGACGTTCCGGGCCGAGAACCAGTTCCTCCCGGTGGACTTCCGGATCGGCACCGACCCGAACGCACGCGGCGACATCACCGCCGAGTACGAACTCTTCCTCGGCCTGGGTCTGGACGGTGTCTTCAGCGACCACCCGGACACCGCCGTGGCCGCCCGCGCCGGCCTCGCCGGAAACTGACCTCGGCCCGGAGCAGATCCGCTCCGCGCCGACCACCGGGCCGCTCACGCCCGGCCCACCCGCTGGCCCGCCGTCCGCCACCCGGACGACGGGCCAGCGGCACGTCCGGGGCGCCCGACCGGGATCACGTGCCGCAGCCGCGAGATCGCCCTCGATCCAGGATGTGGTGGCGTCCCGACCCTCCGAGGCCACTACCTCCAGGATCGAGCACGATCTTGAGGGTGAGCCCTGCGGCTGACCGGAACCGGGCGGATGGCGCGGGGCGACACACCGATCGGCTGGTCCGTGGGGGTTTGGGCCATCGGGAGCGCCGGCCCTTGGGTGATGGCGCGGTCCGCTGTAACCCCCGGCCACCTCATTCCTGTTACTTGTGTGTTTCTGCCACATAGCTCGTGGGTGACGTCACTTCTACCGTGGGCCGTCACGAAGAAGTTTCTCTCCCTCCGAGTCCTCAGGTGGAGTCGCAATGACGGTCCGGACGACGCGGCGGGTGTTCCTCTCCGCCGCCACGATGATGGCTGCGGCGCTGGCCGCCACGGCCTGTGGCAGCCCGCAGGACACCGCCACCGGCGGCGGCGACAGCGCCGCGCCGGTCAAGGTCGGCCTGGTGTACTCCCAGTCGGGTGCCCTGGCCAGTTACGGAAAGCAGTACATCGAAGGGTTCAAGGCGGGGCTGGACTTCGCCACCCAGGGCACCGGCAAGGTCGGTGACCGGAAGATCGAGCTGACCGAGGTCGACGACGCGGGCGACCCGGCGAAGGCGGTCTCCGCGGCGAAGGACCTGATCGGCAAGGGCACGAAGATCATTGCCGGCTCGACGGCCTCCGGCGTGGCGCTCCAGGTCGCGCCGATCGCGGCGCAGAACAAGGTCCTGTTCATCTCCGGACCGGCCGCCACCGACGCGGTGACCGGTGCGAACAAGTACACCTTCCGCTCCGGTCGGCAGTCCTACCAGGACGTGGTGACCGCCAAGTCGTTCATCGGCGACCCCACCGGTAAGAAGGTAGTAGTCTTCGCCCAGGACGGCGCGTTCGGCGACGCCAACGAGGCGGCCGTCAAGACCGTCATCGGCGGCGCGGGGGCCACCGTGAGCAGCGTGCGGGCTCCGGCCAGCGCCACCGAGTTCACCCCGTTCGCCAGCCAGATCAAGACCGCCAAGCCGGACCTGCTCTTCGTCGCCTGGGCCGGCACCACCGCCCCGGCCATGTGGCAGACCCTCGACCAGCAGGGCGTGCTCTCGTCCACCACTGTCGTCACCGGCCTGGACATCCGCGCCTCGTGGCCGACCTTCGGCGCGGCCGGTGCGAAGATCTCCTTCCTGTCGCACTACTTCGACGGCGCCAGCGACACCGAGGCCAGCAAGGCACTCAAGGCCAAGGTCAGCACCCTCGACCTGTTCCACCCGGACGGCTTCGCCGCCGCCCAGATGGTGGTCCGTGCCGTGCAGGAGGGCGGGGACGACGTCGACAAGATGGTCACCTCGCTGGAGGGCTGGAGCTTCGACGGGGTCAAGGGCAAGATGACCATCCGCGCCGCCGACCACGCGCTGCTCCAGCCGATGTTCCAGGCCAAGCTGACCGGCAGCGGCACCGCGTTCACGGCGACCGCCCAGAAGAGCCTCACCGGTGACGAGACCGCGCCACCGGCCGTGGCCATGAAGGGCTGACCCGTGCTCGCCACCCGCGGTCTGACCTGGCGGATTGGTGAGGTCGCCATCGTCGACAACGTCTACCTCGACCTGACGCCCGGGGAGTTCCTGGGCGTGATCGGGCCGAACGGCGCCGGCAAGACCTCACTGTTCAACCTGATCACCGGCCTGCGCCGGGCCACGGAGGGCCGGATCACCCTGGACGGGCGGGACATCGGGGCGCTTCCGCCGCACCGGCGGGCCCGCCTCGGGTTGGGTCGTACCTTCCAGGCGTCCTCGGTCTTCGGCTCGCTCAGCGTGCGGGAGAACGTCCGGCTCGCCGTGCAGGCGCACCGCGGGGGCTCGATGGCACTGTGGCGGCGGGCGGCGGCCGACCGGGAGGTGGCCGCCGCCGCCGACGCGGCGCTCGACCGGGTCGGCCTCGCCCACCGGGGTACGGCACTCGCCGGCACCCTGGCCCACGGCGAGAAGCGCAAGTTGGAGATCGCCCTGCTGCTCGCCGGTGAACCTCGGGTGATGCTGCTGGACGAACCGATGGCCGGGGTCAGCGCCGAGGACATCCCGGAACTGGTCGCCGTCATCAAGTCGTTGACCGGGGACAGCGACCGGGCGGTGCTGATGGTCGAGCACCACATGGACGTCATCCTGGAGTTGGCCAACCGGATCGCCGTCATGCACCACGGCGCACTGCTGGCCTGCGACACCCCGGAGACGGTGATGGCCAACCCCACAGTGCAAGAGGCCTACCTGGGGGAGTCGCTCTGATGGAACCGATCCTCAGCGTGACGGACCTGTCGGTCCGGATCTCCGGGCTGCACATCCTCCAGGGGGTGTCCTTCACTGTCGCGCCGACCGGCGTGACAGTCCTGCTCGGCCGCAACGGCGTCGGCAAGACCACCACGCTGCGCGCGATCCTCGGCCTCACCCCGCCCGCCGGGGAGGTCCGCGGCACCATCCGGATGGGCGCGCAGAGTTTGCTGTCCCGCCCCACCCACCGGCTGGTCCGCGGTGGGCTCGGCTACGTGCCGGAGGACCGGGACGTGTTCGCCGGCCTCACCGTCGCCGAGAACCTGCGGCTCGCCGAACGGCGCGGCACCACCCCGGCGTACGACAAGGTGTTCGCGCTCTTTCCGGAGCTGGACCGGCGCGGACGGCAACGGGCCGGTTCGCTCTCCGGCGGGCAGCAGCAGATGCTCGCGATCGGGCGGGTGCTGCTCAACGACAACCGGCTGCTGCTGGTCGACGAGCCGACCAAGGGGTTGGCGCCGAAGGTGGTGACCGAGGTGGCCGAGGTGTTGGAACGGGTCGCGGAGTCGGTGCCGGTGCTGCTCGTCGAGCAGAACCTGGCGGTGGTCCGGCGGCTCGCCAAGGACGCGGTGGTGCTCGCCGCCGGAAAGGTGGCCTGGACCGGCGACGCTGGTGAGCTGCTGCTGGAGACCGCGTTGACCAAGTCCCTGCTCGGCGTGGGTTCGGCGGAGGTGGCCCACTGATGGGGACCGTGATCCTGTTGGCGTTGACCGGGCTCGGCCTGGCGGCGCTGTACTTCCTGGTCGCGTCCGGCCTGTCGCTGGTCTTCGGCCTCGCTGACGTGCTCAACTTCGCCCACGGGCTGTTCCTCGGCGTGGGCGCTTACGGCACCTGGTGGGCGGCGGGCAACCTCCCGGGCGCGGGCCCGGACGGGTTCGGCTTCGTGCTCGCTGTCGCCTTCGGGGTGGCCGCCGGCACGCTTGTGGCGATCCTGGTCGAGCTGGTGCTGATCCGCCCGCTCTACTCCCGCACCATCGAACAGGTGCTGGTCACCGTCGGTCTGTCGCTGGCCGGGGTGGCGCTGCTCCAGGCCACCTGGGGTGCCGACGCCCGGCCGTTCCCGCGTCCGGACTGGACCCGGCAGGTGACCGGGATCCTCGGCGCGCAGGTGCCCAACGGCGGCCTGCTGCTGATCATCGCGGCGGTGCTGGTGCTCGGCGCGATCCTGGCCTTCCTGCGCTGGACCCGGTACGGCCTGGTGATCCGGGCCGGAGTGGAGAACCGGGAGATGGTGACCGCGCTCGGCATCGACGTGCGCAAGGCGTTCACGCTGGTCTTCGCGATCGGTGGGGCGGCAGCCGCGCTCGCCGGTGCGCTCGGCGGGGTCTACTTCGGCACCGTCTCGCCCGGCCAGGGCGGCTCGCTGCTGATCTTCGCGTTCATCGTGGTGGTGATCGGCGGGATGGGTTCGGTGGTCGGCTCCGCGTACGCGGCCGTCGTGGTGGGGCTGGTGCAGCAGTTCGTCAACTACTACGGCACGTCCGGGCTGGGCGACATCTGCGTGGTCGGGCTGCTGGCCGTGGTGCTGCTGCTGCGCCCGCAGGGCATCGCCGGAAAGGTGGCAACGGCATGACGCTTCTCAACGTAACTCCGGCGCCGGCACCCACCGCGTCGAAACCGGGCCGGTTGCACCGGGTTCGGCCGTTCCTACCGCTTGTCGCGTTGGTCGTCCTGGCGATCCTGCCGTACTCGACGATCACCCTGCCGGGGATCTTCGAGGGGCCGGTCAACTCACCCGGCACCCTGCAACTGCTCGCCATCTGCCTGATCTTCGGCGGCTTGGCGGCCGGGTACGACCTGCTCTTCGGCCGGACCGGGATGCTCTCCTTCGGGCACGCGCTCTACTTCGCGGCCGGTGTCTACGGCACCGACGTCCTGGTCACCCGGGCCGGCCTGCCGCTGTGGCAGGCGGCGTTGCTGACTGTCACCGGTGGCACGATCCTCGCCGCGCTGCTCGGCGCGGTGGCGCTGCGCACCGTGGGCATCGCCTTCGCCATGGTCACGCTGGCCTTCGCCCAGGTGGGCGCGATCCTGGTGGCCCGGGACTTCGGTGGGCTCACCGGCGGCGAGGAGGGGCTGCCGCTGGACGTGTCCGGGCTGCCCGCCGGGCTGGTCGGGGTGACCAACACTGTCAACCTGTACTGGTTGGCGCTGGCGTACCTGACCCTGGTGGTCTTCGTGGTGCACCGGGTGAGCGGTTCGCCTACCGGTCGGGTGCTCGCCGGGCTGCGCGACGACGAGCGGCGGATCGGTGTGCTCGGGCTGGACCCGTACCGCTACAAGCTGGTGGCGTTCACCCTGGCCGGCGGGTTGGCGTCGGCGGGCGGGGTGGTCTACGTCCTGATCGTCGGCGGCGCGTCGCCGCACATCACGTCCTCCGAGCTGACCCTGTCGCTGCTGGTCATGGTGGTGCTCGGCGGGCCGGGCACCCGCTGGGGGCCGGTGCTCGGCGGCGTCCTCTACATGTACCTGGACCACCGCCTCACCGCCTTCGGCACCAGCGACGCGGTCGACAACCTGCCGGCCGTCCTCAGCCGTCCGCTGAGCCAGCCGCTGTTCGTCCTGGGCACGGTGTTCATCCTGGCCGTCTACTTCTTCCCCGGCGGCCTGGCCAGCCTGTCCTCCCGCCTGACCCCGCTAGCCCGCTCCCTCCGCCCCCGCCCACCCCACTAACCCCGCCCCACTCCGTCGATCACGGAGTCATCGTCCCGACACGCCGTCTCGAAATGGCGACACCGGTACGACGACGAGAGGCGGCGGCCCCCCGTGTGGCCGCCGCCTCTCGTCGTGGTCAGCCGTTCAACATCTCGTACGCCATGGCTGGCGCCTTCGTCTCGGCGGCGCCGGTCGGCGCGTTGATCTTCGGTGTGGTGCCGTAGTCGGCGTACTTGACGACGTAGTCGTACGCCTTGGCCTTCCCGGCCGCCGGGATCTTCAACGTCAGCGAGGCCAGGTGCTTGTCCGCCCCGATCACGGCGGTGAACGGCACCTTTCTCGCGGCCTCGCCGAGCGCCGCCGCCTCGCCGTCGTCCAACGCCTTGGCCGCCTCCCCGCCGCTCACGTCGATGAACCCGACGTACCGCCCAGGGCTCTGCTCCTCGACAGAGGTCGCCGCCTGGATGAGCGGACCGGCGTTGCCCTGGTCCACCCCGTCGTACGTCGGGATGGCCTCGCTGTCGGTCAGCTTCGTGCGGTCCAGCCGCATCCACTTGTTCGGGAACTTCGGCAGGCCGGGACGACCGCTGAAGGTCGCCTTCAGCCAGTTCTGATCCTCGATCACCAGGAACGACATCTTCACCACGATGCCGTCGGAGTCCGCCGGCATGGTGCTGTTGAATTCGAACGCCTTCGCCTCCGGGTCGATCCGGCCGCTCAGGGTGCGGGACGAGTCCTTGCCGCTGAACCGGAACGCCCCCTCGGTGCCGTCCGGAACGGCGGCCAGGAGGACGTCCTTCGGACTGGCGGACGGGCTGTTCCGCGGTGCCCCGGGCGGCTCCTCTGTGGACCCGCAACCGGTGAGCAGGGTGGTCGTGGCCAGCACGGCGGCGACCACGCCGATCGTCCGTCGAATCGTGCCGGCGGTGCCCGTTGCCTGTGTCATCGCATGTCTCTTTCTCGCTGCGTGGCTTCTGCCGATGACGATGCTGCGGGCCGCCACGGCGGTTCGGCTGCCGATATGCTGCCGTCCGGCTGCCGGGCACTGCCGTCCGGCGCTGCCGGGGGTGTCAGGAGCGGAAAACTCGCATGTCAGGAACGCTGCGTTTCGAGATCCTCGGGCCTCAGCGGGCCTGGTACGTCGACCGCGAGATCGACCTCGGTCCCGGCAAGCAACGTGCCGTGCTGGCCGTACTGCTGCTATCGGCGGGCCGTCCGGTGTCCACCGGGCAGATCGTCGAGGCGGTCTGGCCGGAGGACCCGCCCGCGAACGGCCCCAACGTGGTGCAGAAGTACGTCGCCGGGCTGCGCCGGGTGCTGGAGCCGGACCGGTCGCCCCGCACGCCGGGGCAGGTGTTGAGCCTGACCGACGCCGGTTACCTGCTCCGGGTCGGTCCGGAGGCGCTGGACGCGGTCCGCTTCGAACGGTGGATCTCCCGGGCCCGGCAGCGACGCGCCGAGGGCCGGGCCACCGAGGCCCTCACCGAGTTGGCCGCTGCCCTGGGCCTGTGGCAGGGGGAACCGTTCACCGGGTTCACCGGGCCGATCTTCGAGGCGGCCCGGCAGCGGTTGGTGGAGCTACGGGCCGTGGCGTTGGAGACCCGGGCCGAGCTGAACCTGGACCTCGGCCGGCACCGCGAGCTGGTCGGCGAGTTGGTGGAGCTGGTGGCCGAGTTCCCGGTCCGGGAGCGGCTGCGGCACCAGCTGATGCTCGCCCTCTATCGCAGTGGCCGGCAGGCGGAGGCGCTGGCCGCGTACCGGGAGTTCGGCGACCTGCTCCGGGAGGAGTACGGCATCGAACCGGGCGAGGCGCTCCGGGAACTGCACCGGCGGATGCTCCGCTCCGACCCCACGCTCGCCGTCAGGGTGGCCGAACCCTCGACCAAGCCGCCCCGGACCGATCCCGCCCCGGACCGAGCGGAGTCCGCGCCGCCCCAGCCCGAGTCCGCGCCACCCAGGCCGAGTCCGCGCCGCCCCGACGCCGAGTCCGCGCCGCCCCGGATCGAACCACCGCAGCCACCGCCGCCCGCGCTGGCCCCGACCCCCGAACCGGTTCCGTCGGTGCCCCCGCCGTCGCTCCTGTCGATCCCGGTCTCCGCGCCGCCACCGGTTGCCGCCCCGAGGCGCACGAGGACGCCGCCCCCGCTCTGGGCGAGCCGGACCGTCACCGTCCTCGGTACCGCGCTCGTCCTGCTCTCCTTCGGCTGTCTGACCTGGCTGGTGATCCTGGCGTACGCGTTCTGGCGGCGCAGCTGGCGGCTCGCGGTCGCCAGCGTCGGGTATCTGGTCCTGGTCAGCATCGAGGTGAACATCCTCGACGTCGAGAGCGCGGATGAGATCTCCGACAACCTGGCGGTGGTCTTTCTCGGGCTGGCCCTCATCCCCTGGCTAGCCGGGGCGGTGCACGTCGTCCTGCTGAGTCGCGGACTCTGGGAAGCGATCACCGGCAACCCGGCCAGCGCCAAGGGCCGCGCCGACGAGGAGCGGCGCCTGCGCCGGGAGCACGCCCGCTACCTGCTCTACCACTACCCGGCGGCACGGGCCGAGCTGCGGCTCGGGCGGCCCGACCTGCCCCGTACCTTCGACGACGGTGGCCTGGTCGACGTCAACGCGGTCCCGCAGCAGGTGCTCACCACCCTGCCCGGCCTGACACCCGGGCAGGGTCAGCAGATCGTGATGGACCGGTGGCTGCGCGGCCCGTACGCCTCGATGGAAGAACTCGCCGCGCGCTGCCTGCTGCCGCCGACTGCCACCGAGCCCCTTCGCGACCTGCTGCTCTTCCTGCCGGCCGCGGTGCCCGACGGGGCGCGGCCGGCGGGATCGTGACCGGAACCTCCCGCGCGATCCGGGGTCCTGACGCACCACGCTGGTAGAAATGCCGGATGAGCGACGAGCGGGCGGCGGTACGGGAACGGGCCGAGGCGGTGCTGCGCCGGCTGGCCGGTGAGCACGCCCGCCTGCGCGAGGACCAGTGGCGGGCGATTGAGGCGCTGGTCGTCGACCGGCGACGGGTGCTCTGCGTGCAGCGGACCGGCTGGGGCAAGTCGGCCGTGTACTTCGTCGCCACGGCGCTGCTGCGTGACAGCGGGCACGGCGCCGAGCACGGGCCGACAGTCATCGTGTCGCCGCTGCTGGCGTTGATGCGTAACCAGGTCGAGGCGGCTGCCCGGGCCGGCATCCGGGCCCGCACGATCAACTCGGCGAACCTCGACGAGTGGGACGAGATCACCGCCGAGATCCAGACCGGTGCGGTGGACGTGCTGCTGATCAGCCCGGAACGGCTCAACAACCCGGATTTCCGCGACGGCGTGCTGCCGAAGCTGGCCGCGACCACCGGGCTGCTGGTGGTCGACGAGGCACACTGCGTCTCCGACTGGGGGCACGACTTCCGGCCGGACTACCGGCGGCTGCGCACGTTCCTCGCCGAGTTGCCCGAGCGCACACCCGTGCTGGCCACCACCGCCACCGCGAACTCCCGGGTCACCCAGGACGTGGCCGAGCAGTTGGGCGACGCCCTCGTCCTGCGCGGCACCCTGGACCGCGAGTCGTTGCGCCTCGGAGTCCTCGACCTGCCCAGCCCGGCGCACCGGCTGGCCTGGCTCGCCGACCACCTGGACCAGTTGCCCGGCTCCGGCATCGTCTACACGCTGACCGTGGCGGCGGCGGGGGAGACGGCCGAGTTCCTGCGCTCCCGGGGCTACCCGGTGGCGTCGTACACCGGGCAGGCCGACGACGCCGACCGGCGGACCGCCGAGCAGGACCTGCTCGACAACAAGATCAAGGCGTTGGTCGCGACCAGCGCGCTCGGCATGGGCTTCGACAAGCCTGATCTGGGCTTCGTCGTCCACCTCGGCGCGCCGCCCTCGCCGATCGCGTACTACCAGCAGGTCGGTCGCGCCGGCCGGGCCGTGGAGCACGCCGAGGTGCTGCTGCTGCCCGGTGCCGAGGACGCCGCCATCTGGCGCTACTTCGCCTCGCTGGCGTTCCCGCCGGAGCAGCAGGTCCGAGCCGTACTGGCCGCCCTGCACACCGACCGCCCGCTCTCCACCCAGGCCCTCGAACCCCTTGTCGACCTGCGCCGGGCCCGGCTGGAGCTGATGCTCAAGGTGCTCGACGTGGACGGCGCGGTCCGCCGGGTGCGCGGTGGGTGGCTCGCCACCGGCGAGCCCTGGGTCTACGACGAGGCCCGGTTGCGCCGCGTCGCCGAGGCGCGCACCGTCGAGCAACAGGCCATGCGGGAGTACGCGACCACGTCCGACTGCCGGATGCGGTATCTACGGGAGCGCCTGGACGACACCGGCGCGACGACTGCGGCCGGTGCGACAGGTGCGCCGCCCCACTCTTCGCCGCCGACGTGTCGACGGCCGCGCTCACCGCCGCGCAGACGTTTCTGGGCCGTCCCGGGGTGGAGATCGCGCCCAAGAAGCTCTGGCCGACCGGGCTGGAAGCGGTGGGCGTACCTCTCAAGGGCCGGATCGCCCCGACGGAGCAGGCGCTGCCGGGGCGTGCCGTCGGCCGCCTCTCCGACCTGGGCTGGGGCGGGCGGCTGCGTGCTCTCGTCGGCCCGGAGGCCCCCGACGTGCCGGTGCCCGACGACGTGGCCGCCGCGGTGGTCGAGGTGCTCAAGGCATGGGCGCACGGCGACGACCCGTGGCCCCGCCGGCCGGTCGCGGTGGTCGCGGTCGGCTCCCGACGGCGGCCCCGACTGCTCGGCTCGCTCGCCGAGCGGATCGCCGCGGTGGGCCGACTGCCGCTGCTCGGCGCCGTCACCTCCACCGGACCGGACGGCCCGGCCGGACCGCGTGGCAACAGCGCCCAACGGGTCCGCGCCCTGCACGACACCTTCACCGTGCCGGCCGACCTGGTCGACGCCCTGGCCGGCCTCGACGGTCCGGTGCTGCTCGTCGACGACCTGATCGACTCGGGTTGGACGATGACGCTGGTGGCCCGGGCGCTGCGCCGGGCCGGCGCGACCGACGTGCTCCCGCTCGCCCTCGCCGTGGCCGGCTGACCCGCCGCCGCTGGCACTCGCCCCGGCCGGCTCGGCCCGCCGTCGCTGGCGAC